>JBKICP010000244.1:0-12336 GCA_046567085.1 Acidobacteriota bacterium | reverse complement strand
TCCGTCATTTTGCTCCTCGTGATGTGGTGCTGTAGTCGCTCTTTGAGTTTGGGGCGGCGATCCACGCGGATCGGCTCCCCGGTGCTCGCGCCAATGGTTTCCACAATGGTCATCAGGCGTTGCGAATTTGCAGGGGTTCCAACGCAAATTCTAGCAAAGCAACCGCAGCCCTAACGGTGACAGCCGTCACCACGTCAGGAAGTTCGGCAGGAGGTTTGGATTTTCGCGACGAGGGTGCGGAGCCGAAGGACGGCCTACGAATTGCGCGAGAGGCGCCTGGGCGGCGCCTCTCGCTGTGCGTTAGCTTACGATGCCTTTCGGAGAGGCTGGCTGCGCGACACCTTGTGCTTGTCCTGGGCGCCGTCGAGGAATTGGCCGACGGGGGTTGAATCCGCGGGCGAGGTCACTTCGGTGTTGGGTTTCGGATCGTGGGGTTTCACATCGAGCTGCTCGCTGGTGCGGCCGGCGGCGCCGTCCATGTCGGAGGCCACCAGATGCAGACCGTGGCCCTGGTTCCACGGGCCGACGACGTCTTTCTCGCCCTCGAATCCATCGCCGGTGGAGGCGTTGAAGTACTGGTCGACGAGGCCGGGGGTGGGCGCGATGGTGCCGATGGAGAAGGGCGGCTTCTCCATGCTTTCGAGCGCAGCAGAGAATGCACGCATGTGGGTGATCTCGCGCGTCATGAGGAACTGGAGCGCCTGGCGGGAGCCCTGATCCTCAGTAAAGCCGATGAGGCGCTCGTAGACGATCTTGGCGCGCGCCTCGGCGGCGATGTTGCTGCGCAGATCGACGGCCAGGTCGCCGGTGATTTTCAGGTAATTGGCGGTCCATGGATTGCCGTCGGAATTCTGGAGGCAAACGCCGGCGCCGCCCGCCACGGCGACGAGGGGATCTTCCTCGGCCGCGTCGCGCAGATGTTTCATGGGCCTGAGGTGCATGCGGATGAGGGAGCCGACGATTTCGAGGTGGCTGAGCTCCTCGGTGCCGATGTCCATGAGGAGGTCTTTGCGGGCGACGTCTTCGCAGTTGAGGCCCTGGATGGAGTACTGCATGGCGGCAGCGAGTTCGCCGTTGGCTCCGCCGAACTGCTCGAGGAGCATTTTGCCGAATCGCGGATCCGGCTCTCCGACGTTAACGGTGTACATGAGTTTCTTGACGTGGTGATACATAGAAAGTCCTCTCAGGGGGAGAACGCGCGGGCGCGTTGGTGGACAGGGATCGCTCAGCCGAGCGGGCGATGCAGGATGGTCTGCTCTGTAGGAGTCGGCGGAGGCGAAGCGAGGTTGCTGCGGGTGCGGAGATTGGGGTGGGGAAACGGACTTGTCGCGGAGAGAATCGTTATTGCCAGGCTGGCAGCAGCGGAACGGACCTCCGCGGAGGCACCCTCTGCGGCTCAAGCCACAGGGCTGTGGAATCTGAGCGGCACGAAGTTGTGCCCTTTCAAATCCGCGAACGTCGATGGCAACGAACTGACTGCGCGTCGACTAATGCCGGCCGAGGTGAGGGTGAGTGGTGATGCCCTTCAGGACGAATTCGCGCAGGAGGTTGGTGCCGGCCATACCGCCGATTTCGATGAGGCCGTTGGTGAGCACGAGCGTGGCGCCCTCGTTGTTCTCCGGATAGTAGAGGTTGGCGAGGGTGCCGGCGGCGAAGTCGCCGACGATGTGGGAGAAATCGAACTCGTTTTTGCCGTTGTCGCCGCGGGTGATGAAAGCGGACCGGATGGCGTAGAGGGCGCGCGAGCGCGTGCTGCCGGTGCCTTTGTAGAAGTAGCGCGGGTCCTGGTGAAAGAGCGAGGGCAGGATGGCGCTGCCGATCATGCGGCTGCCGAAGTCGTTGGCGTACTGGGCGGCGAAGCGCTTGCCGAAACCGGAGAATCCGCCGCCGTATCCGGGATAGACGTTCTGGTATTCCTCGGCACCGGCGATGGCGGCCGCACCGACGAAGGTGACGGGATCGATCTCGGAACGGAAGGCGAGGGCGTACTTCTGCCGGGCATTAAGGGGCGGCGTGTTCCAGTCGTAGGCGGAGTAGAAGTTGGGGATGACACCGAGGACGCGCTGGCTTTCTTCGGTGTGGACTTCTTCCTCGGCGATCTGTTCCTGGTCGGCGGTGACGTGGACTTCGGTGACGCCGGTGGTGAAGGCGAGAACGATTCTGGAGAGGAAGCGGGTCTCACCGGGCTGCAGATCCAGAGCGGGCGACTCGAAGTTGCTCATGTTGGGCGCGGTCACGATGAGCTTGTAGCTGCCGGGAGGGAGTCCGGGAAAGCTGAACTGCCCGTTGGGTCCGGATTCGAGGACGCGCTGTCCGGCGGGTCCGGTCAGGGTGACGTGTGCGCCCTGAAGGACGTCGTCGTTGGTATCGACGACGGTGCCGGAGATGGCGGCCGGCGCAGCTGGTCCGGCAGGAGTGGCGGGTGTGGCCTGGGGTACGGCTGCCGAGGAACTGAAGCCGGGGGCATCCGGAAGGGGCTGATCAACAGCCTGCGCCAGCAGGCCGCGGGACGATCCAGCAAAGGCGAGCAGGGCTGCCATGGCGCCAGAGAGAAGCATGGTCAGCCGACGAGAATCGTGGGGGCGCAACAACGTTAAATTTTCCTCGGAATTCTGCGGGGCCATTCCCCGGATCACATGAACAAGAGCCCGAGGTGATGGACGCCAGCTTCAGTGTGACCGGTTGTCAGAGGCAAGGGTAATCTTTTCCTGGGCACATGACGATTTCTTCATGTGGGGGCAACCGGTTCCCGGCAGAAAGCGGCGGTTTCTGCAACCAGCGAGGCGTCCCAGAAGGTTCGCGCCATAAGAAATGGAAAAGCAACCGCGGATTCTTCGCTCACCCCCCAAACCTGGTGCGTTTGGGGCCTCGTTCCCTCAGAATCCCCGCCTTTGATTCTGTAGCCAATTTTTGGGGCACCCCCAATCGCTAGTCAGACCATCGGTCAATTTTTTACAATCCTCCCCCTCGCCCCACCGCCGACAATAGTTCCCATCGAGGAGAAACCCCATGTCCCCAGTCCAGCCCATCCCCACCGGCTATCACAGCATCCAGCCCTATCTCTACATCCGCGGCGCCGCAAAGGCGATCGAGTTCTACAAAAACGCGCTCGGCGCCACCGAGGTCATGCGCATGCCCGGCCCCGGCGGCCTCCTCCAGCATGCGGAGATTCGCATCGGCAACTCCATCGTGATGCTCGCCGACGAATACCCTGAGAAGGGCGTCTACAGCCCCTCCCACTACGGCGGCGCCACCTCCAGCCTCATGCTCTACGTCGAGAATTGCGACGCCGTCTACCGCCAAGCCCTCGCCGCCGGCGCCAAAAGTGTGCGCGAGCCCGCCGACCAGTTCTATGGCGACCGCATGGCCGGCGTCGAAGACCCCTTCGGCTTCCAGTGGTGGATCGCCACCCACGTCAAAGACGTCTCGGCCGACGAGATGAACGCCGCCATGGCGGGGCAGCACGCATGACCCCTGCCTCGTTTCGCCGGCTAGCTCTCAGCCTGCCAGGCACCGAAGAGCACTCCCACATGAACCATCCGGATTTCCGGGTCGCGGGGAGAATCTTCGCGACCCTCGGCTATCCCGATGCCACCCGCGGCATGGTGAAGCTCTTTCCTGATCAGCAGGCGGAGTTCGTCGCCGCTCATCCCGAAGCCTTTGTACCGGTCAAAGGAGCGTGGGGCAAACAAGGCTGCACGCAGGTCGTCCTCAAAGCCGCCGACAAGGACAAAGTCCGCGACGCCCTGCGCGCCGCCTGGGAACGAGCCGCGAACTCAACCCCAAAACGAACACCTGCCCAGCGCTAAAACCCGCTTCAGAAGGTGGCAGAAAAACAAGGAAAGCCCGCATCCAACGCTACCCGCCACAGACTACGGGCTTCCCGCAGTCACACTTCCCGCCGCCCCTCCAGCGCCCGCGTCATCGTCACCTCGTCGGCGTACTCAATGTCGCTGCCCGCCGGCACGCCCGTCGCAATCCGTGTGATCCGCACATTCGAGCCGCGCAGCAGATCGGCCAGCCAGCTTGCCGTCGCCTCACCTTCCACCGTCGGCGACGTCGCCAGAATCACCTCGTCGATCTCGCCCCGCTCCGCGCGCGCTACCAGGTTCTGCGTCCGCAGATGCTCCGGCCCCACGCCATGCAGCGGCGACAGCGTTCCATGCAGCACATGGAAGACCCCGTTCCACGAGCGCGTCTTCTCAATCGTGCCGATATTGGTCGGCTCCTCGACCACGCATACCAGCCGCTGGTTCCGCGTCGGGCTCGCGCAGAAGAGGCACGGGTCCACATCCGTAATGTTGTTGCAGATGGAGCAGAGCCGCAGCCGCTCCTTCACATCGCGAATCGCCGCCGACAGCGCCTCAGCGTCCTGATCGTCCGAGCGCAAAATGTGAAACGCCAGCCGCTGCGCCGACTTGCTCCCCACCCCGGGGAGCTTGCGCAGCTCTTCAATCAGCCGCGCCATGGGTTCTGCAAATCGTGACATAGAGAATTGTCCTGAGTCGGGCAGCGGCAGCTATTTCGCGACGGCGACCGGTTGTGCTTCTTTCGCGCGCCCGGTCCGCACCGCGTCCGCCAGCTCGCCCAGCAGCTGCCGCGTCTCGTCCCATCCAAGGCAGCCATCCGTGATGCTCTGCCCGTACACCAGCTCCTGCCCCGGCACCAGCTTCTGCGCGCCCGCCACCAGATTGCTCTCCAGCATCACGCCCACAATCCGCCGATCCCCGGCCGCAATCTGCTTCGCAATATCCCGGCACACCAGCGGCTGCCGCATAGGATCCTTCCCGCTGTTCGCGTGGCTGCAGTCGATCATTACCCGCGCCGCCTGCCCCGCCTTCTCCAGCAGCCGGCACGTTTCCTCCACCGAGGCCGCGTCGTAATTCACCGTCTGCCGTCCGCCGCGCAGAATGATGTGGCAATCCGCATTGCCGGCCGTGAACAGAATCGCCGACTGCCCGTACCGCGATTGCCCCAGAAACGTGTGCGGATGCGCCGCCGACACGATCGCCTCGATCGCGATCTGCACATTCCCCGACGTCCCGTTCTTGAAGCCGACCGGGCACGACAACCCAGACGCCAGCTGTCGATGCACCTGGCTCTCCGTGGTCCGCGCGCCGATCGCACCCCAGCTCACCAGCTCCGCCACGTACTGCGGCGAAATCATATCCAGAAATTCCGTCCCTGCAGGCACGCCCATCTCCGCCAGGTCCAGCAGCAGCTTGCGTGCCAGCCGCAGCCCGTCGTTAATCCGGTACGACTCATCGAGGAACGGATCGTTGATCAGCCCCTTCCACCCCAGTGTCGTCCGCGGCTTCTCGAAATACACGCGCATCACGATGCGCAGCGCATCACCCAGCTCCCCCATCGCCTCTTTCAGGTGCTTTGCGTAGTCGCGAGCCGCACTGGGGTCATGGATCGAGCATGGCCCCGCCACCACAATCAGTCGCGGGTCGCGCCGCTGCAGGATATCGACAATCTCCCGCCGCGCGTGGAACACCGTCGCCGACGCGGCTTCGGTGACCGGCAGTTCCTCCTCGAGAAACACCGGGGGCAGCACGACTTTGGTCGATCGGATGCGAAGATCGTCTGTGCGGTAAAACATGGGGGTCCTGACTTCAGTGTAAGCGAGAGCCGCGATTCCCGCGCCCCCCCGCTACTCCTCCACAATCGCCACGTCCCACGGCCCCAGCGTCAGCACATCCCCCTTCGCCACCGCCTTGCCGTCCAGCAGATTCGTGCCCGCGCCATAGCTGTAGGTCGCCTTCTGCTCGCTGCCCGAGTAGTTGAAGTAATAGTCGAGCCGCTTGCCCATGCGGTTGACCCCATGCTCCACGTGTATCGCCGCCGGAACCTCCTGATCGGGACCCGTCAGTCCGTCCCGGTTCAGCTCGTCGCGCAGCACCGCCGTCTGCAGCGCATCGGAAAGATACGTCCCCTCGTAGAGCAGCGTGCCCGAGCCGAAATGATTCTCCGTGATCGCCGGCCACTTGCCGAAGAACGGATGATCGTACCAGGCCAGCGCCTTCGCGTGCTCCGGCATCAGGAACTCCGCCCAGTACGACACCTTGTTGTTCTCCGCGCCCACATGGTACGGATCGCCCTTCAGTGCCAGCGGCTTTTCCAGATTCGAAAACTCCTGATAGCTGAAGCCCGCCGCCTCGCGCAGCGGTCCCGGCGCGCGCACCCAGCGCACCGCCGAATTCTCGTTGGCGAAGCCGCTCTTGAACGTCATGATTACGTGCCCGCCGTTCTTCACGTAATCCGCAATGCGCTCCAACAGGGCATCGTCGGAGATATAGAGCGCCGGCACAATCAGCACCTTGTACGCGGAAAAATCCTTCGTCTCCGGAAACACAAAGTCCGATCCGATGTTCAGGTCATAAAGTGAGCGATGCATCTGCTGCACCAGCGACGCGTAGCCGTCCGGCGTGCGCGTCCAGCTGCGATCCGGTACCGGACCGCCATACGGCATAAAACCGATCGCGTTCGCCGAATCGCGGCTCCACAAAATCGCCACATCGTTCCTGATCTTCAGCCCCACCAGCTGCGGCCCGATCTTCTCCAGCTCATGCGCCGTGCGGCTCATCTCCGCGTACTCGCGATTCGGCTCGAGGTCGTGCGAGAGAATCCCCTTCCAGTACGTCTCCTGGTTGGCCGCGATCGACGCCCAGTGCCAGTACTCCACCATATCCGCGCCACCGGCCAGATAGGTGTAGACATCCTCGCGCAGCTGCCCGTCGTAAGGCGGGAACTGCCCCTCCGAAGACCACCCGATCGTCTGCGCATTCGTCTCGGTCACCAGAAAATTCGAATGCTTCAGCGACCGCGTGAAGTCGCTCTGAATCGACTGGAACGATCCGTCGTAATGATCCTGCGTGCCGTGATAGATGTTGTCGGCAGGAATGTCGAGGAAGCTCGCGATCGCGTTTTCATTCACGTCGCGCTTCATCATGCCGCCGAAATCCGTTGTCACAAACTGCCGCGGCGACGCGCACTCCCGCACAAGATCCGCCTGCCAGTGCAGAAAATTCGTCACCCGCATCTGGCTCCAGCGCGTCCACTCCAGCTTGTAGCCCGTGCTCTGCGCGCCCTCCCGCGTCGGCAGGTCTTCCCACGTGTGCAGGTTCTCGCCCCAGTAGTTCAGAAACCAGGCCTTGCTCAGCGCCTCGGGCGTGCCGAACTTCTTTTCGAGGTAGTGCTGAAACCCGATAAACACATCGCGATTCGCCGCGTCATAGCTCGACGTCTCGTTATCCAGCTGCCACCCAATCACCGTCGGATTGTCCTTATAGTGCGCGACGATGTGACGAATCAGCCGCTCCGCATAGAACCGGTACGCCGGCGAATCCGTATCCATGTTTTGCCGCATCCCGTACGTGCTCGGCACTGCCGGTCCCCCGAACGGGTTGGAGTTCAGCCGATCCGCAAGAATCTCCGGATGCTGGTGCGCCATCCACGCCGGAATCGAATACGTCGGCGTGCCCAGAATCACCTTGATCCCCGCCTTCCCCATCGCATCCACCACGCGATCCATCCAGGCGTACTCAAACTGCCCGTCCGCCGGCTCCCACAAGCTCCATGTCGACTCGCCCATGCGCACCACGTTGATGCCGGCCGCCTTCATCAGCGCCACATCCTTCTCCAGCCGCGCCGCCTGATCCCCCGGCATGTACTCGTTGTAGTAAGCGACGCCGTAGAGCACCGTGGGAAAGTTCAGATCCGGTCCCGCACCAGTACCCGGCTCCGCGCCGCTCTGCGCCTGCATCCCGATATTTCCCAGCGCCAGCCCGGCACAGGCCAGAGCACAAATACACTTCCGAAAAAGCGGCATGATTTCTCGTCCTTCTCCAACCGAAGGCCAAGTGTAAACCGCTGCGCCCCCGCACGGCAGACAAACCAGACTCCACACGCTGTTTCGCGCCACCCGCCCAACCCACCCGTCCCGCCGCCTATCATCGACCCATGAGGTTGCTGGCGGCACTCGTCCTGGCCATCCATCTCACCTGGATTCTTTGGGTGATCTTCGGTGCGGTCTGGACGCGCGGCCGCCCGTGGCTCACCGCCTTCCACCTGGCCTCGATTGTCTGGGGCGTCATTGCCGAAATCGGTCCCTGGTCCTGCCCGCTCACCCTGCTGGAGCAGCGTCTGGAGTCAGCCGGCGGGATGCATCCCTACGCCGGCGACTGCCTCGTCCATTCCCTCGACAGGATTGTCTACCCGAACATCTCCGTCCGCGTCATCATCGGCTGCGCCGTCGCCGTCTGCGCCGCGAACCTCCTTATCTATCTCGCCCGCCTCATCCGCGCGCTGCGCAAGCCCTGGCTCTAGCTTGATGCTGCCTCAGTTCGGCCCGTTGCCGTTCCCGCCACGCTGCTTCTTGTGCGCATCGAAGTACACCTGTTGCTCCAGCGACATCTGATGCGCCTCATCCGACGCGCTCTTTGCCGCCTCCAGCGCCGTCTTCTGCGAGAAGTCGAAGCTCGGATCCGTCCCGATCGCCATCAGCTCCGTCGGCCAATGCGCGGTGTCCGCTACGAGATCCTTCAGCGACTTGCGAATGTCGGCGTGTGCCTCATCGTACGTATCCAGATTGTCCTGCAGCTCATCGCACAGGTGCGTGAACTCCTCCAGCTTGTCGTGGATATCCGCCTTTTCCCTGTCGCTCTTGTGCGAGCCCGCCAGCTGCTTCAGCGCGTCCAGCCGCTCGTCGATGAACTTCTGGTAGAGCCGGATCCGCTCGTTCGGGTTGACCTTGTTGTCCCGGATCGACTGGACTTCGTCCGGCGTCAGGGGATCGCTCGATCGCTGCGCGTGCGCCGCGATCGCGAATCCGGCGGCAAACACCAGCAGGAGAAAACAGGAGGAAAACCGGCGTGGCATGGCACGACCTCTGCAATTGCAATGATATTGGATGTGCCTTGCCGCGCGCCCAGCCACGGTGATGCTATGAAATCTTTGCGCCCCGCTCCGCCAGCAGCTTCCGCAGGATCGACCGGTGGCACAGATTCTCGTCCTCGCAGTAGCACCCCAGCGAGAAGTTCGTCTGATGCGACAGCGCCGCCAGCGTGTCCAGCAGATGCGCCGCATCCCCGCGCTTCATCTCCGCCCGGAACTTCCGCTCGAAGCTCTTCCACGCGCGCTCCGGATGCGCCGCGTGCGCATCGTGCGTCGCCATCGCCTCCTTCACCAGCGGCTCGCTTGGCGCCAGCGTCGGCAGCCACACATCGTAGAAGTCGCGCCTGGCAAACTCCGCCTTTGGCACCCCGCGCGGAGGACGCCGCACTGTTCCCAGCCGCAATCCCTCATCCGGTATCCTCGGCGTCCCGAGCCGAACAATCCTCACCGTCATGGCTCTTCCAACCTAACCCCTCCCGCCTCCCCCGCGCCAGCCAGTGCTATGAGTAGTTTGAAAGGGAGGCGGCGATGACCTGGCAGTTGCAGGAGGCGAAGGCGCGGTTCAGTGAATTAATCGAAGCCACTTTGCGCGAGGGGCCGCAGGTGGTTACGCGCCGAGGAATCGAGGCGGCAGTCGTGGTTCCGATCAAAGACTGGAAAAGATTGAGCGCAGGGGCGCGGCCTGCTCCGAAAGAAGTGCTGCTGGCGCCCGAACCACGGTCCGAAGAGTTTGCGGAGATGATCCCTAAGCGAGGGCGGCTGCGCGGCCGGAAGTCGATTTTTGAGTGGATGTATCTTCTCGGCACCAACGTGATCGCAGAGACTCGGAACCCCCCCCCACGAGGGTGTGCTTGCGTGGATCAACCGCGTTCCCATGGACCTGATGTCTCTGTGCGCGTTGAACTGGGAGAACTTCAGGCTGGGGCCGAGCGGACCCGCCGGCAAGGCCCGGCTTTGGCAGTGAGATATGACGCGTGGATCGACCTGCTTGCGAGCACCTGGAAAATCATCTCTATGGACGTGGACGAATCGATCTTTCGCGAATGGGCGCGACTCATGGTCGGTCAATCCGGCGGTCTGTCCGAAGGCGCCATGATCGCGGCGACCGCCAGAGGGCGCGGACTGACGGTGGTCACGAGGGATGCGGGAGATTCCCAGCACTTTCCTGTGCCGGTGCTGAATCCTTTTTCGACCCGGCGCTGAGCGCCATCCTTTACGCCAGAGGAACGTGGTTCAGGTGTTGCGTTGCGTGCGCGAGGTAGGTGGCGGGGGTCATCCCGGAAAACGACTGGAAATCGTGGATGAAGTGGGCCTGGTCGTAGTAGCCGCCGTCGAGGGCGACCTGGGCCCAGTCGACGCGGTCCTGGCGATGGACGCTCCGGAGCACGCGCTGGAAGCGGCGGACCCGGCAGAAGGCTTTGGGCGGGAGTCCGACCTGATCGCGGAAGATCTCGATGAAGCGGCGCTGGCTGAGGCCGATGCGGTCCACGATGGCGGCAATGGTGGCGACGTGGGGGGCGCGGCAAATCGAGGTACGTGCGAATTCGGTGGCCGGGTGCAGCTCGAGGGGGCGGACCATGTGGGTCAGGAGCGCGCGTTCGAGAATCGCGAACATTGCGTCGACCGAGGGTGCGGCGAGCAACTGCTCGCGAATTTCCCGAGCGGCGGGCCAGAGGCAATCGAGGGGGATGGATTGGTTGGCCAATTCACCGGCGGGTGCGCGGAAAAACGGGAAGGTGCCGCCGGGGTGGAACTCGATGCCGATGACGCGATCCTCGCAGGCGGTATCGATGGCGAAGCAGCCAGTGCGAGGGCCGGTGAGGGCAGCGACGCCGCAGGAGGTGTATCGATCGAGGTCGTCTGCTTCGTAAAGGCGCATCTCGTCGTCGCGCAGGTTGAAGACGATGGAGGCCTCGCCGCTGGGCATGAGGCGCTCGCGGGCGTGGGGCAGCGGTGCGGTCTCCCAATACCAGAAGCAACGGACGAGAGAGGCGAGCGGCGGCGCGGGGATGTGGAGGCGATGCACGCGGGGGATCCTGCAGTTGAGATTGCAGGAATCGGATGAGGGTGCGCAAGGGTGACAGGCGCCTCGCAGGAGCCCGGGAGACGCCTGTTGTGGGGAGGGGGCAACTCAGGAGGCCAGTTCGGAGCGGGGGTTGGGCAGGCGGGGCTGGCCGATCTCTTCGCGGATGGGGGCGGCCCGAGGGGTGATGCGGACCCAGCCCTGGGCGTCCTGGGTGAGGATGAGGGTTTCGGAGCAGGCGCCGCAAAGCCAGTAATGCTCGAGCTGACGCTCACGCTTCCTGCCTGCGATGGCCGACCCGAGGGAGGCGTCAAAGACATAGATACGGCCTTCGCGCAGATAGCGCAGAGGCTTGCCGCAGCCTGGATTCGCGCAGTTATTCACCATGGGAAGTCATCCTTTCTGCGATGAGCCCGATGAGGGGCCCGGAGCCGCACGCCGCTTTCGGGGCGTGCAGGAGGAGGACGGATGCCTGCGGTCAGCCGTGGGAACCTCCGCAACCTCGCGCCTTGTCCTTTCGAACTTCAGCCAGATGCCAGCTCATGGTTCCATGCCACCTGGGCGGCGTGCGGCTCCAACGCAACGCAACGGGGAAAAAAGGTGCGTTCCAAAAGATACTTTGTGAGGATCTAAGTAAAGGGAGTATGTTCGCCTGATGAAGGCCGCGTCAAGTTATAAAACCCGGCAATCGATGGAAAAGAAGCGCCAAAATCTGGCGCGAAGGGAAGATGGCCACCTGCGCGGAAAGCGGCATTCAGAGGGCCTGCGGATCGGAGACATGCCCATAACCGGAAAATTCAGATGCTTATTCGATGTTATGGGAGCCTCTATCTCCGAGGTATTGATGAATCGGGCCGGGGATTTTACCTGCGGAAAAGATTTACCGACGGGATAACCGATATTCACCGGGATGTTTTCCGTGCGGATGCGGAATTTCGGTGCATAATGACGCGGGAGAACCGACTTCGGCCACGGCACCCCAGGGCTCAGGCCATATGTCCAACATTCTCACTTCGTGGAAGGAAATCGGGCAGTATCTCGGGAAGGGTGTTCGCACCGTACAACGGTGGGAGCGAGAGGCCGGTCTGCCGGTGCGCCGGCGCGGGGAACCTCCTCGGGGTGCGGTGCTGGCGATTCCGGCGGAACTGGATGAATGGGCGCGTTCGCGCACGCGCGGGCCTGCCGCACCGGTGGCCGCATCGCTGCGCAAGGAACTGACCGCTCTGCGCGAGGAGACGGGGGAGCTGCGCCGGCGGCTGGACCTGATCGAGTCGATCGTCCGAGGGGCTGGAAATCAGAGGCGCCGATCGAGTGGCAGGAAGCGGAGTTCCGGCGAGATCGACCCGGCGGAAAGAGCGGCTGAGGGGTTCAGTTTCTCGTCGGGCTGAGTTCCATCGGCTCAGTGAGGCTGAAGA
>JBKICP010000243.1:0-14798 GCA_046567085.1 Acidobacteriota bacterium | reverse complement strand
TGATGCTGTTGAGGGTCAGGGCTCCACTACCGGAAGAGGTGACCGTGATTGCCCTGGTCGCGGGGGTATTCAGATTGACGGTACCGAACGACAGGCTGGTGGGACTCACCGACACGGCCGGCGAGGAGGATCCAGCGGGAGAGACCTTGACCTTGAAGGTCTTCGACACACCGCCATACCTCGCCGTGAGCGTGACGGTTTGAGTGTAGTTAATCGAAGCAACGGGAGCAGTGAAGATGCCGTTGCTCTGGTTGGGTTGAACGAACGCATCATCCGGCACATTGACCGCATTGCTGCTGGTCGACAGATCGACCCAGGCGGTGCTGTTGGTTACACCGCTCAGCGTCACAGTGCAGGCTTCGGTGCCTGCTCCGGAGAAGGAACTGCTGGCACAGGTAAACCCAGTCAGCTTGACGGCGGCGAAGGAGGCCTGAGGCAGCGCGGCCATCATGGCACAGAGCAGACCAACCACTGACAGGTGCAGCGGTCGGAGAGCGTGGCGCGCGTGTCCGGAAGGCCCAGGGTTGCAGGAAGACTTCACGTCCGCCGCATCACTGCGGCCGAAGGGGGGAGGGAGAAGACGGACTTGCATCGGCGACACCTCGGAAAGCGACTTCGCTCCCGCCCCTGGAGGTGGCCGGCAACCGGATGGCTGCGTGCTTCCCTCGGATCAACCCAACGGCGACGGAGCGAAGTATTTTGCTGACGGCATCATGGATGGGCCCCGATCTTAGTAACTGTGAGAGCGATCACAAACATATTCGACTATGGTTACTATCGATATAAGTCCGTATAACATTGACGCGACATTCCCCTTTTGACACTTATCCGAGAAAGGCTCACCGACATGCTGGACAAAGTACTGTGAGATATCCATTACCCCCTGCACCACATGTGGTGCATCTGTTGAACGGGCCGTGCGCGGGATGGTTACCATCGATCCATGACTAACCGGCCCCTCCTTTTGTAACCGCGGGAGTGGCAAATCGGAGCTCGCCCGGAACCCGGATTCGCCGCTCCCTGCGCGAATAACCAATCGATCAGGGAACCGCCGCCGTATAAAGATTCGACGGAGCGCTCTCGACGCCCGAGGCATCGACGCTCATTACCTCGTAGGAGTAACTCGTCCCACTTTGCACGGTCGTATCCGTGTATGTCGCTGACTGACTGGCGGAAGAGTTAAGCCGCTGATAAGCGCCTCCATTAGCGGCGCGATAGACGTTGTAACCGGTCACCGCGTCACTGGAGCTCGCTGGAGCGCTCCAGTTGAGCTGGACCTCATAACTGCTCGCGCTTGTTCCTGTGCCGGAAAGCGCGATGGCCGAGCTTCCGCCGCTCGCCGCGTTGCTGAGGATGCTGACCGTGCCCGCATCGGTGCCGGCTGCTGCAGGTTTGAACTGCACATCCAGCGTTGCCGTTTGCGCTGGGGGAAGCGTCAACGGCGTTGTCATTCCAGACATGGAAAAACCTGTCCCCTGGATGGTGGCTCCGCTGATGGTGAGCGGCGCCGTGCCGCTGGAGGTGAGTCGAACCGTCTGCGTGGCCGGAGTGTTCACGCTCACGTTGCCAAAGGCGACGCTGGTCGAACCGAGGGTAAGAGCTGGAGTCCCGCTGCCTGCCGGCTTTAACTGCAGGGTAAGCGTCTCGGAGTTGCTTCTGTCGAACGCGGTGAGCGTCGCCGTCTGTGCGGAAGTGACGGCAGTCGCGATTGCAGTGAAGACAGCACTCGATGCGCCGGAAGCCACCATGACCGAGGCAGGCAATTGGATTGCGCCGCTGCTGCTCCTGAGGTTCACGGTCACTCCACGTTTACCGGCTGCCTGCGTGAGCGTCACGCTGCATGCATCGGTGCCGGCGCCGGTCATGGAGGCGGTAACGCAGGTGAGTGCGCTCAACGGCTGGCCAGAGTTGGTGTGACCTCTACGGCGTTGAGCGTGGACCGCTCCCGGCATACTGCAGGCGATCGCAAAGATTGCGGCCAGAAGAGCGATGCCTGAGATCCTGTGGGGCTGCGGTGAGCCTTGCCGGCGGGAGAACCAACGGGGGTTGGACGGCTGTTCATCGCCGGCCGCACGGTTGCGGTCGAAGGAGGGACGAACATGGTTCAGTTCCATGCGTGGCACCTAAAAGCGCCTGAGCACACTTCACCTGTGGACGCGCACAAGAGCTTCGCGGCGCCGAGTCAGGCTGAGTCTCAGGCATTGTCGGCTTCGACGGGCCGCCAGTCGGTCATTGGAGACACCGTGACCTTCAGGCTCGTCAAAGCGAGACGCTACCTTTCCCTCTCAGCTGAGATACAAGGCTGGAACAGGTTTTCGGGGACCCTGAGACTCTTCAATCGCGGCAAGTGCGCAAAAGGTCAATCGAACAGCGTGGTGACAACGGACAGCGTGGCGAACAGCGTGGTCACTTCTAAGCCCCTACCTCACCAATCGAACAAGTGTTTCATGCGCCGCACTATCCAGTGCGGCTATTAGCATAGTGGTACTCCTCCATTGTGCTTTCCGCAATGGGTCCCGAGCAATTTTCCTGAGGAATCTTGCGTCATTTTCCGCCGCTGCTGCAGGCACGCAGGAGTTCGTGCAAATTGTGCTCTTTCAGGGCGGATTGCGCTGCACTTTTTGCATGGTTGGGTCGGCGCTGCCGGCAAGCCACAGGGTTCACCGCACGGCGAAATTTCACATCGTTGCCGGTGACGATTTCCCTGCCCTTCCTGTACCCTGTTCGACATGAAAAGTCAGGTCATCGGAACCACCATGCCGGTGCTCGAGTTTCTGCTCGAGCCGAACGATGCGATCATCTCCGAGGCGGGGGAACTGTCGTGGATGTCCGCCAACGTCCAGATGACCACCCACACGCAGTTTGCCGGAGGCGGCGGCCTCTTCGGGGCGATCAAGCGGGTTGCGGGGGGCGGCAGCCTGTTCATGACCGAATACCGCGCCATGGGCGGCAATGCCGAACTGGCGTTCGCCACACGTGTTCCCGGACATATCGTCCCCGTTGAAGTGGCGCCGGGTTACGACTACATGATTCATCGCCATGGGTTCCTGTGCGCGACTGCCGGAATCCAGATCGGCGTTGGATTCCAGCAATCGCTGGGAGCGGGCATCTTCGGCGGCGACGGGTTCCTGCTGCAGAAGATCAGCGGCCAGGGGACGGCGTGGCTCGAACTGTCAGGCGAAGTAGTTGCACGCGATCTGCAGCAGGGGGAAACGCTGCTCGTCCACCCCGGCCACGTGGGAGCCTTCACCGCCAGTGTTGGCTTCCAAATCACCATGGTGCGGGGCATCAGGAACATGATCTTTGGCGGCGACGGCATTTTTCTCGCCGCGCTGACGGGTCCGGGGCGTATCTGGCTGCAGACGCTGCCGATCTCGCGGCTGGCTCACCAGCTGATGGAGTACATGCCTGCGGGGCGTGAGGTCCGCCAAACGAGCGAGGCGGGCCTGCTGGGCGGCATTGTCGGATCGGTGTTCGATAACATGAATCGATAACAGGGCCGGCTCATGGGACGCCGGAAATACTTCCCATAACGGGAAATTTTTCCGGCGTGCCCCCCCCTGAATCCTAGCTTTTTCCGCCTTCAGGCCAGATTCTCCTCATTACTTCGGTGAAGTAAGAATCGATCCGTAATCTGGTTCACTCCACTTTCGTGAACTAATCTCAAAAACACCTACGGAGGTATCTATCCCCGTGGGTTTTATGCGAGATAACTTCCCGGGATCGGATTACCCTCTTGTCTCCGCAGTGATTCCCACGTGCGGACGGGCTCGGTTACTGATGTCTGCCGTGCGCAGTGCGCTGCGCCAGACCTGGACGAACCTGGAAGTGATCGTTATTGTGGACGGTCCGGATCGGGAAACCGAAGCCGCGTTGGAGTCCGTGCGCGATTCCCGCATGCGGGTCATCATCCTGCCCGCCTCCTGCGGTGGATCGGAAGCGCGCAATGCCGGGGTGCGTGCTGCCCGCGGCAACTGGATCGCATTCCTCGACGATGATGACGAGTGGCTGCCGGAGAAGATCGAGCGCCAGATGCATGCGGCCCACGCGATGCCCGATTGGTTCCCGGTGGTTTCGTGCCGGCTCATCGCTCAATCTTCGAGCACCAGTCGGGTACTGCCGCCACGAACCTATCAGCCGCCGCAACCGATTGCTGACTACTTGTTCTGCCGCAAGGGGCTTCGGGATCCCGGCGGGGTACTGCAGACATCGACGCTGCTGGCCCCGCGCGATCTGCTTCTCGCTGTTCCTTTTCATTCCGGACTTGCTCTGCACCAGGACTGGGACTGGCTGATCCGCGTTACATCACACACGGGGGTTGGCGTGTCGATGGTCCGCCAGCCGCTGGCAATCTGGCGCGTGGATGAAGGCCGCGGTTCCGTGGGCCGTGACCTATCGTGGAAGAATTCTCTGGCCTGGATTCGCAGCGTTCGCACTCTGATCTCCCCACGCGCCTTTGCATGGTTTGTGGCGATTCAGTGCGCTTGGCGAGCTCAGCGATCGCGTGCGGGGCTGCGCGCGCGTCTCCTGCTGCTGCGGGCCTTTCTGTTCGAGGGCCGGCCGGAACTGCGTTCCTGCTTTAGCTTTCTGGTCTTCGCGTTCGTGCCGAAAGGCATTCGTCAGGCGTTGCGCAAGGATCTTCGCCGCAATGACGGAACCCCGGACGGTACACCGGGACTGTGCCTGGTGATCAATCGCAGACGAACCTTACCTGTCCTTCGTAAGTCTTCTTTTTGACACGACCGTGCCTGCCGTCGACTACACCGCCGTCTATCTCGCCGAAGTCGCCGCTCTCGCATCGCAGCTCGATTGTGCTGCCATCGATCGCATGATTGACCTGCTCCTCGAGGTACGCGCTCAGAGCGGGCGGGTATTTTTCCTGGGCAGCGGAGGCGGCGCGGGTCATGCGGGTCATGCCGTCAACGATTTCCGCAAGATTGCCGGGATGGAGTGTTATGCACCCACGGACAATGTTTCGGAGCTCATGGCTCGCATCAACGACGATGGGTGGGAGTCCTGCTACGCCAACTGGCTGCGCGGCAGCCGCCTCGGTCCGCGAGACGCTGTCTTCATCTTTTCGGTCGGTGGCGGCAGCGCGGAACGCCGCATCAGCACGAACCTGATTGCGAGCCTCGCCCTGGCACGTGAGGTTGGCGCTCGCATTCTCGGAGTAGTTGGCCGTGACGGCGGCCTGACCGCACGTGTTGCCGATGCCTGCCTGGTCATTCCCGTCCTCTCCGCCGAAACCGTGACGCCCCACACCGAGGAATTCCAGGCGGTGGTGTGGCATCTGATCGTGTCGCACCCACGCCTTCGCGCACATGAGATGAAATGGGAATCCGGAAAATAGACCGCCGTGCCGTATTTCTGGACCGCGACGGCGTTCTCAATGCCCTGGTTCGGAACCCTGCAACGGGACGCATGGAGTCCCCGCTGACGCCGGGGGATTTTCATCTGATCGATGGGGTGATTCCGGCACTCCTCAGACTGCAGAGTGCCGGTTATCTGCTCGTGCTTGCATCGAATCAACCGAATTTTGCACTCGGTAAGTCGAGCTACAGCACGCACAAGAGTATCCACCACAAGCTGGTGTCGTTGCTGGCATCGGCCGGCATCCGCTTTATGCGTTTTAGTTATTGCCTTCATCACCCACGCGGTGTGACCCCGGGATATTCGCATGTATGCGGGTGCCGCAAGCCCTCGCCGGGGCTCCTGCTGCGGGCACACGACGATCTGAGCCTTTCGCTCGAGGATTCCTGGATGATCGGAGACCAGCCCGGAGATACGGCGTGTGGCCGGGCGGCGGGGGCTCACACGATTCGTATCCTTCACGAAAGATCAGGCGTCGGGCTGGCCGCGCGGGTCGCCGATCCCTGCGCCGACTATTTCGCCTGGGATCTCATTGAAGCGGCGGAAATTATTCTTCGAGACCATGCCCATTGCGCGGCGAGCGGCTCTGGCAGCAACGATGGCCGTGACATCAATCTCGTAACCCGCGGCGCTCGCGTCGCGATGAAACATCTCCACAGTCTCGCGCGAGTACTCCTGTAGATCACGGCCAAGAAGTTCGATTTTGCGCAACATCTCCGGGGGCACGGTGATGATGTCGCATCCGGCCCCGTCGGCCTGAAAGATATTCAACAGTTCGCGCGGGCTCGCCCATAGCAGTTGAGCACGGGGGCGCCAGCGGAGAATCCGGCGGGCCTCCGTCATCAGCGGAACCGGATCCACGCCGGTATCTGCAATGCGTCCTGCGAATACCGAGACGATCGCCGGGGTCTCCGGAGCGAGTGACTCGACCACCCGGTTTACCTGCTCCAGAGACAGGATCGCCGTTACATTGACCGTGACCCCGGCTGCACCGAGTCGGCGGATCAGCGGGCCCAGGAAAACGCCGTCGCGACTGGTGATCGGAATCTTGACATTGACATTCGCTCCCCAGGTTGCAATCGTAAGCGCCTGCATCTCCATTTCCGATTCATCGTCAGCAAAGACTTCCAGGGAGATGGGGCGGTTGGGAATGGCGCGGAGCAGCGAGCGCGCAAAAGCTTCGTAATTGCGGACGCCGGCCCTGCGCATCAGGGTGGGGTTGGTGGTGAATCCGCGGATCCAGGGCTTTGCCTGCATCTCCAGTATTCCCTGCAAATCGGCTCCGTCACTGAATATGCTGATCCGCAGGTCTTCAATCCTCTTCATGACTGATCCTTATCGTTTGGACTTCATTTGAATCGAAATTCTGCAACCAATCGGCTCCCTTTCGTCGAATGGCCTCAAATCTTTCCCTGGCCCACTGCCTGCAAACCAACAGGCCGAACCGCGCATTGCCGATGAGATATCTGCGCCACAGTCTCCGCGGCTCCATGCACAGGCGAAACAGCCATTCCAGTCCGAGAGACTGGAACCCCTGCGGTGCACGCCTTCGCAGTCCCGCCTGGGTGTCCAGCGCGGCGCCGACGGCCATGATCGCGCCGACGTGCAGGTGACCGCGATTCTCCTGCATCCAGATCTCCTGCTTCGGTGCTCCAAACGCGACACAAATGAGATCGGGAGCGGCGGCGGCAATCTCTGTCCGGATGCGTTCCAGTTCCGCCGGGTCGTGTTCGAAGCCCAGCGGCGGACAGCAGGTCCCGCATACATGCAAGGTGGGATACTTCGCTCGCAGGTGCTCGGCGGCGAGCACCGCGGCGCCGGGAAGTCCTCCAAGGAAAAACACCCGGAGGCCGTAATGAGCCGCCTCCGCACACATCCGTTCCATCAGGTCCCCGCCGGTAACGCGTTCAGGGATGGGAATGCCCAAAGCACGCGATGCGATGACGACAGAGATTCCGTCCGGGACGGCAAGGTCCGCGTCGGCCATCGCCGCGGCAAAGCGATTGTCGCGGTCGGCCATGGTGACCAGATGCGCGTTAGGCCCGACCACCGTCAGTGGCGGCCTCGCGCTGCGATGCAGCAGCGCTTCCACCACCAGGACTGCGGCGTAATCCATCGTAATTCGATCGACGGGGATCTTTCCCAAAGTGAAACGCGGCGGCAGGGGAAGACTTGAAGACGAAAAAGCGGCTTCGCCGCAAGGTTCCGTCAGCGGTTCTGCAATCAGGCCCACAGGACTTCCTTTCGATCCCAGAATTTCTTCGGCGCGACGCCGTTGCCGACGACGCTTCTGCGCAACTCATCCCGCACACGCCGTGAGACGTAACCCGGCGAAGCATGGAAGGCATGCGCCAACGCGCCCAGGCTGCGCAGGTAGCGTTTCTCGGCGAGCTGCATATTGAATTCGCGCAGAGCTTCCTTCGCCTCGAAAGCCGCCGGATGGACAAACGATCCCAGCGGCTCGGCAACCTCCTGCAGCGGCCGCGGCTTCTTTCCCCAGAGTTCCGAGAGGAGAAGATACTGCACATAGACTGCCGCCAGCTGCTGGTACTCCAGATTTCGGGAACTGACACTCTGGGGATGGATGCGGAATCCAACCAGCGGCTCCGGGATGCAGTGAATCTCATGGCGCAAAGCCATCCGCCACCATAAGTCGGCGTCTTCGGCGTGGATGTCCATGCGATATCCGCCGGCGGCACGGACCTTGTCGATGTTCAGAGCCACGGAGGAGTGGCAGATGGAGAGCAGATATCCACTGCGCACCGTCGCCCGCAACTGGTCTGGAGAGCCCTGCGAACAGCGGAACTGTCCGGCGCAACGATCGCGAGGGTGATAGTCGGCCAGAGAATAGATGAGGCCGGCATCGGGATGCTGCTCTATGGCTTTGTGCAGCTTCTCGATTCGATTTGGGTAGGAGACGTCGTCGGCGTCCATGCGCACCAGCCATGGGGTTCGCGCCTCGTACAGGAGTCTGTTGAGAGTTGCCGTGACACCGGCGTGCTCCTGTTCCAGGACCCGCAGGCGCGGCCAGGGAAAGCCGATCCGCGCCATCCGGTTTTCGAGATCTCGAAGAAAGGCCGCGCTGCCGTCCGACCCACCATCGACGATGGCGAGGATCTGAAAGCTGCCGATCGTTTGCGCCTGCAGACTCTCGATGGCTTCCGGGAGCCACGGCATGGCGTCACATACGGGAATTCCTACAGTCATCCCTGTCTTTGTTCTCTCCATAACCAGCCTGCGCCGCGAGGTCCCTCAAATGCCGGGTTCCTGGCGGCATGGAATACGACGAGTCACGAAGAAAACTTATAAATCGAGACGGAGTAACGAAGCCCTGTGAATCGTTCGTGGACCATGCCGCAGGTAATGGTTCCGAAAGGTCATAACTGCTTCATAACCCTGACTTACGTAACGATCCAAGCTACAGAAATGGTTGCTATCTGCTCTCCGAACGTCCAAAGATAGGAATCGCAGTTTCATTCTGGGCCATAAAACCCCAGCCAGCTTCACAAGGCAACCTGCAGAACCCATTCGTAATCGTCAGAGGAACAGAATGCTCCTTTCGGAAGGAAGCTATTTCATCGTGGGAGGCGCCGGCTTCATCGGCAGTCACTTCGCCGATGCGCTGCTGGCGTCGAACGATACGCGGCGCGTCACGATCTTCGACAACTTCTCTTCGGGGCGGGAGTGGCACTACGAGCGGCACACGGAGGATCCACGGCTCACCGTCGTCCACGCCGATGCCAGCGATGTTGCTGCGTTGACTGCGACGATGGAGGGGCACGACTGGGTGATCCATCTGGCCTCGAATCCCGATATTGCGGCGGCTGCGGAGCAGCCCGAGATCGACTTTTATCGTGGAACTCTACTGACCAATAACGTTGTGGAGGCGATGCGGCGCTCCGGCCTGCACCGGCTGCTGTATGCCTCAGGCAGCGGCGTTTATGGCGATACCGGATCGAGGTCCGTCGGCGAAGATCATGCCCCGCTGCTTCCCATCTCCACTTATGGCGCGAGTAAGCTGGCCTGCGAATCGCTGATCGCGAGTTATTGTTCGATGTTCGGGCTGCACGCCTGCGCGTTTCGTTTTGGGAATGTCGTCGGCGCCAGGCAGACCCATGGGGTGGGTTTCGACTTCGTTCGCAAGCTCAGCGCGAAGCCGAGACGCCTGCGGATTCTGGGCGACGGCAATCAGAGCAAGCCCTATATCCACGTCACCGATGTTGTCGAAGCCGCGCTTTGTGCCGCGAAGCGGGCGGCCGCCCCCTTCTCCGTCTTCAATGTGGCCACCGAGGACGCAGTAACCGTTACGGAGATCGCCGATCTCGCCGTTGAGACGCTTGGCTTCCCCGCTAAACCCATCTTCGAGTACACGGGCGGAAAGCGGGGATGGCGGGGCGACGTTCCCGTCGTGCGTCTGGATTCCACTCGCATCCGTTCTCTTGGTTGGTTCCCAAAGAGAAACAGCCGCGACGCCGTGCGCCAATCTCTGGAGGAGTTGATCGCCGATGCACGCATCCTTCGTAACTAACTCGAACCCCATTCCTCCGCTGCTGAACATGGAATCGTTCGAAGTACCGCCTTCCGCGGACGCATCGCCCGGAGAACTGCGGGTCCGCAAAGATTATCTGCAACGCGAGTCTCTGTGGCCTCCCCGGCTTGCTCTGCTCGCGGGGGGGCAGGCGACGCGGCTGCGGCCCCTCACCTCATTCATGCCCAAGTCTCTGATCCAGATCGCAGGGGAGCCGTTTCTCGCGCATCAGCTGCGTCTCATCCGCGCCGGGGGAATCCACGAAGTAGTGCTTTGCTGCGGTTTTCTCGGCGACCAGATCGAGGATTTTGCCGGCGACGGCAGCCAATTCGGGTTGTCGATTTCTTATAGTCACGACGGCCAACGGCCCCTCGGCACCGGAGGCGCGCTGCTCAAAGCGCTGCCGCTGCTCGGCCAGAGATTTCTTGTCATGTATGGCGACAGCTGGCTCACGGAGCCGATCGAACCGGTATGGCGCGCCTTTCTCGACTCCGGCAAACCTGCACTGATGACGGTCTTCCGGAACCAGAATCGCTGGGGAGCGAGCAACGTCGAGTTTCGCAAGGGAACGGTGGTTCGCTATGACAAGCGGCATCCGGCTCCCGCCATGCGCCACATCGATTATGGACTTGACGCGCTCGACGCCAGCGTTCTCTCGCACTGGACCGTGCCGGTCTTCGATCTTGGCGATGTCTGGACCGGGCTGGCGCGTTATTCGCTTCTTGCCGGATACGAAACGTCGGACCGCTTCTACGAGATTGGTTCTCTGGCGGGAATCCGCGAGACCGAACTGGTCGTCGCCGCCTCTCCCCGTGTGCGGCGTGTTCTGACTTTCGCACGGTGCAGCACCCCTCCCCCGCAGAGAGACACGCAGGTGGTGTGACGTTGATCATGACGCGCACACCCCTGCGTATCTCCATCGGTGGCGGAGGCACCGATCTTCCCTCTTATTACCAGGAAAATGGTGGCGGCTTCGTCATTTCTGCGGCCATCAATAAATACGTCTACATCACTGTCAACCGCAGCTTTCTCCCAGGGTACTTTCTCAAGTACTCCGAGACCGAACATGCGGAAAGCTGCGAGCAGATACGACATCCGCTGATGCGCGAAGCGATCCGCATGCATCGGGCGGCGTCGCCGCTGGAGGTCGTCAGCGTGGCGGATGTTCCGGCCGGGACCGGACTGGGATCGTCTGGCACCTTCCTCGTCGGATTGCTGCATGCCCTTTATGCATGGCGGCGCGAGCCGGTGAACGCAGAAGTATTGGCCCGAGAGGCGGTTGAGATCGAAATGAATCGGCTCGGCGAGCCCGTCGGCAAACAGGATCAGTACATCGCCGCGTATGGCGGCCTGCTTTGTCAGGAGTATCTGCCAGACGGTGAGGTCCGGGTGGCTCCGCTGCGCATGAGCGAGGAATCTCTCCGCGAGCTGCGTGACTCGCTCATGCTTTTCTTCCTCGGAGAACTGCGCAGCGCCTCCTCGCTGCTCGACGAACAGAAGCGCCTCTCAGAAGCACGGGACGCAGCGATGATCGACAGCCTGCACTTCGCGCGCATGCTCGGCCACGAGATTCGCAGCGTTCTGGAAGGAGGCCAGGTAGCCGACTTCGGGCGCCTCATCCACGAACACTGGATGCGCAAGCGCAACCGCAGCCGCAGCATGACAAGCAGCCGCATCGACTCCCTGTACGATCTCGCTCGCTCCGACGGCGGGGCCACGGGGGGCAAGTTGGTGGGGGCCGGAGGCAGCGGTTTTCTTCTGCTGCACACGCAGGACCGCCGGCGGCTGCGCGATACGATGTTGCGGGCCGGCCTGAGCGAAATGGACTTTAGCTTTGACTTCGACGGATCGGTGGTTCTGCTTCGCAATGGATAGCGCCGGAGCCTTTTGGGAGCCGCAGCCATGAACTCGCGAACTCTGGCACAGCACGGTTCTTTCACTGAAGTTCCGGCAGAGTGGACACTGATCGATCTCTTTTCCGTCTTTGCTCGACGTCGCGGATGGGTCTTTGGCGCGCTGGCGATCGCATGCGGCGCAGCCTGCCTATACTGGATCTGCGCGACGCCGCGTTACCGTGCGACAAGCATCATCGAAGTACAGAAGGAGTCCACCGGAGCCTTCGGCCTGGACAACACGACAGCCGACCGGCAGACCACAGCGGTGAGCGATTCTTTCGACGACAACCTCACGCTCCAGACAGAGGTTGGAATTCTGCAGTCGGATGCAGTAACACTGGATGTGATTCACCGCACCGGGCTTGAGAATACTTCGGATTACTTTGCCCCACACACCGGGGCCGGAGCTTTCATCCACAGACTCCGCTTCTGGCAAAAGCCGCTCGAGCCGCTCTCTGCGCCGATTGCGGAGGCTCCCAACCGCCGTTTCGTCGCGCTGAAAATCTTCGCAGCACAGCGCAAGGTCGCTACCCAGGCTGGAACGCGGCTGATTGTGGTCAGCTACTCCGATCCCGATCCCCACCGCGCGGCGGCGGTTGCCAACGGCCTAGTCCAGGCGCTTTCCGATTACCGCTTCGAGTCGCGGTCGGCCGCCGCCGCCCAATCCGCTTCGTGGCTGTCCGCGCAACTCGCTGGACTCCGAGAACAAACCGACGCCCTGGATGCTCGCGCCGCCGCATTGGACCGAGCTTCTGGCGACTACGGCGACGACGGATCCCACAATCCGGTTCTGGAGCGGCTGGACACGCTGAATGCGGCGCTCTCCACCGCGGAGTCCAACCGGATCGTCCGCGAAGCGATCTGGCGCGCAGTTCAGACGGGGAATCCCGAGGCGATTTCCGGCCTCGCGGGGAATCCCAACGCGGGCCCAAATACACAGAACTCGCTTGCGCTGCTGCAGACGCTCCGATCTCAGGAGTCCGGGCTGAAGAGCCAGATGGCGGAATCTGCAAAACGCTATGGCGAGAACTGGCCCGCCTTCACGGAGCAGCGAGCGCAGTTGGCGAGCGTACAGAACTCCATCCAGGAGGAGCTCCGGCGTCTGGGCGACCGCGCGCACACTGACTATCAGGTTGCCTTCGATGCGGAAAGTGCCGCACGCGACGCGTTTACGCAGCAGAAGGAATTGGCCTCGCAACTGACCGGGAACGCGGTCGCACTGCGGCTCGCCCGCCAGGAGGCCGGTCAGAGCCGCGCGCTTTATAGTTCTCTCCTCGGGCAGCTGCAGCAAACCGGCGTACTCGAAGGGCTGCATTCCGGCAATTTTGCAGTCGTGAGTCCGGCACTTGTCCCACCCTCCGACCATCCGAGCAGCCCCAGTCTACCGCTGCTTGCAGCAGGGGCTCTTGGCCTCGGGGCGCTGGCCGGATGCGGCGCCGCAGTGACCCGCGAACTCCTCGATACCGCAGTCCACTCGGCGACTGACCTGGAAACGGTGCCTGATGCGCCGGTCTTCGCTGAGATCCCAGCGTATCGGCTTGCCGATCCATGGTATCGCCGTTTGCTGCCTCAGCCGGTCACCCCGCAGGCGAGGGCAGAATCCGGTGGGGACGAGCCAGTGCCCGAATCTCCATTTTTAGAAGGGCTACACCGACTCCGCGCTTCCCTTCTCCTCTCCCACAGCAGCCGCTCTCCACAGGTCATCACTATCACGCGCACCCACCACGCTTCTGCGCGCAGGAAAGCGAGTGATGGAGTGCCATCCCTCGCGCTGAGCCTCGCCACCGTCCTCGCCCAGGCAGGCTCCCCGGTCCTTTTCGTCGATGCCGATCTTCGCTCGGCTCCCGATTGCGGCAGCGCTGCAAAAGGCGGGCTCAGCGAGATCCTTTCGCGGGATGACAATGGCGCAGTGCCCGTCCCGGTTGGAGGACTTCCCTCGCTCTCGGTCCTTCATAGCGGCTCTCGTCCGCCTTGTCCTTCGGAACTGATCGCGTCCTCGCGCATGGCCGACCTGCTCGCCCGCTGGCGGGATGCATTCACCTTCATCGTGATCCACGCGCCGGCCGTGGTCCACGCGGATGCCCTCGTCCTCGCGCAGCTTTCCGATGCGGTACTCGCATCTGCCTGGGCGGGGGAGACACGTCGCGGGGAGATTCTCCCCGCATTACAGGCTCTCAGCCGGCAGGTTCCCGACCATGCCGTGCTGGGAGTGGTGCTGGAAAACGCCCCATCTGGATCGGCCCATGCGCGCACCTGAGTTCTTCCTGCACGTTTGCTTCTGCGTAGCGCTGTTGGCAACTCCGTTGTTCGGCCAGCAAGAGGACGCTTCCAGAGCGGTTGCGCCTGAAGTGACCCTGTCGAACAAACCGCAGCCTTCTCCACCCAAAGTTGAGCCGATGTCGCAAGGGGACCAGCGAAACCATCGCCCGTCCGCGGAGTCCCTCCTCATCGGGCCGGGCGATCTGCTCCACATCACGATCCTCCGTGAGCCAGAGCTCGATCAAAGCATCCGCGTCCTCGATTCCGGAGAGATCGTCCTCGCCCTCGCTGGAAAGATTGCTGTGCAGGGGTTGACGCCTGCACAGGCCGCCGCACAGATCGCCGATCGATATCGCGAGGGCAAATTTCTTCTCTATCCCGTGGTTTCCGTCTTCGTCGAGGAATACGCCACGCAAACGGTGACGATCCTCGGCCAGGTGACCCATCCCGGCGCACTGCGTGTCACCGCACCGAGGACATTGATCGACGTACTCTCGCTGGCGGGCGGCCTGACACCCGACGCGGATCGCCATATCGTCGTCGAGCGGGGTGGAAAAGGTGGCGAGCGGATCCGCGCCTTTCTTCCCAACCGGGCGGAAGACGCGTTGAACGCGGATATCCTGGTTCGCCCCGGGGACACGGTCATCGTTCCGAAAGCGGGCATTGTTTATGTGCTGGGAGATGTGGCCCACCCGGGCGGCTACGTGATGCAGAATGACTCGCAGCTTACAGTACTGCAGGCCGTT
>JBKICP010000242.1:0-5010 GCA_046567085.1 Acidobacteriota bacterium | reverse complement strand
CCGCCGCGACACCGACAATCGTGTACATCCCCGCGTACTTCATCGCCGTCGGCCCAAAGTGGCGTCCTACCGGGTTTTCACCCTTGAAGTACTTCTTCGCGAACGCCTCGTTGATGACCGCCACCGCCTGGGTCTTCGCCGTATCGTCCCGCGTAATTGCGCGTCCCGAGAAAATGCGGTTTCCCAGCGTTTCGAAAAATCCCGGCGTCACCCGGGTGTAGGCGGCGAAGGACGGGTCCTTGGCCGACGGCTCCGGCTTGCCTTCAATCCGGATTCCGGCGTTCCAGTCATCTCCGCTCATCGGCGCATACGTGGCCGCCGCCACGCTGCGCACGCCCGGAATCGCCGCCAGCCGTTCATCGACGCGCCGAATTAGCGGCTCCATCTGCTCGGGTTGATAACCGGTCAACTGCGTGTTGGTCCACACCAGGTAGCGGTCCTGCGTGGTGAAGCCGAAATCCTGATGCTGCAGGTTGCGCAGACTCTGCCCCAGCAGCGCCGCTGCGCTCAGCAACACCAGCGACATCGCCGCCTGTGCCACGACCAGCGCTTTCTGTGGCCACCGCGCCTTCGTTCCCGTTGAGCCCCGCGATCCGCGCAGCGCCTCGACCGGCTCGGCGTGCGAGGTCATCCACGCCGGCGCGATGCCGAACAGCATCCCCGTCAGCACAGAGACTCCCAGCGCAAACCCCAGCACCGTCCATGACGGAGATACGTCGATCGGTACCCAGTTCCCCGGTCCGCCGATCTGGAAGGCCAGATGGACGATCAGCTTTGCGCCCCCCCAGGCCACGGCAACAGCCGCCGCCCCTCCGAGCACCCCCAGCATCACGCTCTCCACCATCGCCTTACGCACCAGCCGCCCGCGCGATGCCCCCAGCGCCACGCGAATGGAGGTCTGCTGCCGATTCTTCAGTCCGCGTGCCAGCAGCAGATTCGCAAGGTTCGCGCACGCCACCAGCAGCACGCATGCAGCCGCTGCCAGCAGCAACTTCAGGCCGTCCTCATACCCGTCGGCGAGGACGTTGACCCCCGCCCCGCCCGGCACCAGATGCAATGTGTCTTTTTGCCAGATTTCCCTTTCCTGAGGGCTCATATCCGCAACATGGCTGGCCTGCCACGCGTGCAGTTCTGCTCGCAGCTGAGCCTCCAGCACCCGCGGATTCGTCCCTGGCTTCACGCGTCCGATCAGGTTCAGAAAGTTCTCGTTCGGCGTCTTCAGCCGCGCGGACGCGCCATCCAGCAGCGGCTCGGTGGTCAGCGGCAGCCACAGATCCGGCATTCCCCAGCCCTTGAGAATCGTCCCATAGAACGAGGGCGCCGCTACCCCCACTACCGTCACGGGATTTCCGTTGATCAGATAGGTGCGACCGACGACCGAAGCATCGGCGCCATACTTCTGTTGCCAGGCCTGATAGCTCATCACCGCGACCGGCGGCATCCCCTCATGGTCGTCCGCCGGGGTCAGCAGCCGGCCCCTCCACGCCCCGACGCCAAAGGTTTGAAAGAAGTTTCCTGAGACAAATTCCCCGTTTCGCGTCTCCGCCTGCGCCTGGCTGCCCGCCGGCCGAACCCCCAACTGCGAATTCCCTGCCTCAAACGCGGCCAGATCCTCGAAGGCAGGCGTGTTGTCGCGGAACTGCTTGTAGGCTTCCCACGAGAACAGCGCGAAGTCCCCGCTCTGCGTGTACCCGCCCCAGATGCAGCACCGGTTCATGTCCCCGATCTTCCACAACTGCTCCGGCTTGACGACGGGCAGCGAACGCAGCATAACCTGCTGGATCAGAGTGAAGATCGCGGTCGTAGCGCCAATGCCCAGCGCCAGCGTCAGGACCGCCGTCACCGTAAATCCCGGCGACTTCCGCATCTGCCGCAGCGCCTGTCTCAGTTCAGGAAACACCCTTGCCCTCCGTGGCTCACTCAAAGATCTCGCTCACCAAGAGAAAAGCATGCGGCAAACCACTCCGAAATTCCCCTATGTTCATGAAAATAGGAGTTTTTCCATGGAAATTCATTCGCTGGATTGTCCGTAATTGCCCCCGTCTGTTCGGAATCGAACAGGCGCGCAGGAGAAGTACCCATAAATCTACTAACTTATGCGAAGCAGATAGATTGAACTTGGAAACTGTCCCTCACCGACACTCAACCCTTCCTCAAACGGCCTCTGCCGCATATCTGGAAAGCAGCGGGCGAGATGGTTCGGACGCAAATGGTGCAACATGGCTAGTGAGGCTGCGATCTCGAAATGAGGGTTCATGAGCAGAAATGCATAAAGCAACGCCGTCTCGTGCCAGAAGAAAAGCCCGGATGAAAGAAGGTCACTGCCGTAGTCATATGGAAAGGTGATGTCGTGAAAGTGAACATAGGTGCCAGTTGCCAACCTCGGCAGCAGTTCCAGAATGATCAGGTTGACTTCGCCAGCAGGGGCCAGTGTATGGCTCGAGTCTACAAAAAAAAGATCTCCTTCGCCCAGCCATGTCACGCATTCAAGCCCCACGTCCTGCACTTTCCTTGGGATCAGTCTGATTCGCCCCGCTTCCGATTCTCGCTTCAAATAATCTGTTGGGTAGGGTTCAATGCAAATAACTTCGGGCTCGTAGCCCTCGTCCCGCGCAGCGAGGAGACAGACCGCAGTGGACACGCCGCAGCCAATCTGCAGAATCCTAGGTGGTTTCGTTCTCCTGATAAAACTGTAAAGGAAGTCAGCCTCCACTTCTCCGTACCCCTCGTCACTGCCATTAATCTCTACCGCGGTTCGGTGGATCCTCCAGTGGCGCAGTGAAGCGCGGTAATCTCTGGTACAGCTTTCAACCCATTCTGCCTGCGCATTCAGGTCACTCTGTACTCCAGCCATGCTGCGAGGGGCTCTCCATTGCCGAGTGCTTCGCAGCACGTTTATGTCCGGTATTTCTGAGTAGAAGTGGCGCGGCAGAATGTCCAGTTTGAGGCGCTGGCCAATTTCAAAAACACGCCTCAGCATTTTTTTGCCGTCCGTTTTTAGCTTACGCTTTAGAGTTTTCGCCATTATGGGAGGCCATTTTACTGCACGTGGGATGTCCCTCCTCACGGCATTCCCAGCGCCTGGACATACCCCACGTTCACCCGCTCACCGCCATACTGAATCTTCTTCAGCAAATCGGCGAACGCCGCATCGATATCCTCCTGAGGCGGGCGAGCCGCCAGTCGCTTCTCCGCATCCCCTGTGCCGACGGGCAGCTTCGCGTACGCCACGATCTCGTCCCAATGAACGGGCCGGTCGAAGGTCACCACACAAGGCTCAGCGTCCATCCGCTTGTAGGTCCAGAACGCCCAGCCCACACGGTTCTCTTCCAGCGTCTTCCGGAACCCCTCCACCCACGCGTCTTTGTTTTCGCCCGATTCACCCAGCCACACCGGCACATGGTGCTGGTGTCGGAAATCCAGATACTCCTGGATCACGCTCGTGTCAGTCGTCGGCGTCCAGTATTTGTGAAACGTGAACATCATGTTCGGATCGAAGGTGCCGCTGAAGACACCAAAGTTCGTGTCCCAGTTTGCGCCGCCCAGAATCAGCACATGGTTCTTGTCCACCTGCCGGATCGCTGCAGAGATCCTCATGTACACGGGCACCAGTTCGCGTTTCAGAGTCTGCAGCTTCGGCCAGTTCGGCAGCGGCTCGTTCAGCAAGTCGTATCCCAGTACGGTGGGGTTCTTGCTGTAGTGCGCGGCAATTCGCTTCCAGATCGCAACCGTCTCCTCCTGCGCTGCCTGGCTCGTGTACAGCCAGGGATAGCCCCAGCTGTCGTCGATGTTCGATCCCGCCTGTCCGCCCGGTGCGCAATGCATGTCGAGGATGACGTAGATTCCATCCTTCTGCGCCCACTGAACGAGCTGATCGACCAGCCTGAATCCCTCCGCATCATCGCTGGTGAAGAATTTCCAGTGTAGGGGCACGCGGATCAAGTTGAAGCCCATGGCGTGAATGCGATCGATGTCGGCCTCGGTGATGTAATCCGCCCGCCATTGCTTCCAGAAGGCCTTGGCCTTCTCCGGTCCCAGCAGGTTCTGTGTCAGATCTTCGATCTCGCGCGGCGACTGCGGCCCTCCGTCGAAGTGGAACATGTAGCCCTCCACCTCAAACCAGTTGCCCAGATTGATTCCGCGCAAAAAGAGCGGCTGCCCGCTGCCGTCGACGAGTTGCTCCGCGTCCGTATGCACAAACCCGTGCGGCCCGATACGCTGCGCCACCAGATTGAGGGTCGAAACGAGAACAATCGGCAGGAAGAGAACACATGAAACCCAGAGCTGTTTCACCGCCCCAGGGTACTCTCCCCCGCACACCCGTTCAAGAGCTGCCGGATGAACCGCAACGCTGTTCGCTGATAGGGCTTTTGCTGATCGCTTTTCGCTACAGGCTACCGACTACCCGCTCCCGGCTCAGTGCACAAAATGCAGGATGATCTGATTCGTCGCCAGCGCCGCCACGTACGCCAGGCAGCCCATGTAGATAAACTGCAGCGCCGGCCACTTCCAGCTGTTCGTCTCGCGCCGCACGATGGCCAGCGTCGAGGTGCACTGCAGCGCAAAGGCGAAGAACACCACCAACGCCATCGCGCCGCCCAGCGTCAGGTCGTGCCGCAGTGCCGCCTGCAGCCCCAGAGACTGCGTCGCTGGATCGGCGCCGTACAGCGTCCCCAGCGTTCCCACGATCACCTCGCGCGCCACCACCGAGGTCAGCAGTCCGATCCCGATCTTCCAGTTGAAGCCCAGCGGCTGGATCGCCGGCTCGATGAAGTGCCCCAGCCGCCCGATCACGCTGGTCGTCAGATCGGTGTGGAGCGGAACGTGGCTCAGCACCCACAGCAAAATGGTCACCGCCAGAATCACCGTGCCCGCCTGGCGCAGGAAGACCTTTCCCCGATCGAGCAGCCGCAGGCTCAATGAGCGCACCGTAGGCAGCCTGTACTGCGGCAGCTCAAGGATGAACGGCGCCGACGAGGCCTTCAGGGTCGAAGACTTCAGCAGCCGCGC
>JBKICP010000241.1:2789-3516 GCA_046567085.1 Acidobacteriota bacterium | reverse complement strand
CTCCGCCTCATCCCGCAGGGCACGCTTGCCGAGCGCATCCGCGCCGGCGGCGCCGGCATCCCCGCCTTCTTCACCCCCGCCGGAGCCGGCACCCTCGTCGCCGAAGGCAAGGAATCCCGCACCTTCGACGGCCGCCCCTACCTCCTCGAATCCTGGCTCCGCGCCGACTTCGCCCTCGTCAAAGCCTGGAAAGGGGACCGCGCCGGCAACCTTATCTATAGAAAGACCGCGCGCAACTTCAACCCCATGATGGCCACCGCCGCCCGCATCACCATCGCCGAAGTCGAAGAACTCGTCGACACCGGCTCCCTTGATCCCGACCACATCGTCACGCCCGGCGTCTATGTCAAGCGCATCTTCCAGGGCGAGAAATACGAGAAGCGCATCGAACGCCGCACCCTCCGCACGGCGTAGAACGGCTGGCAGCGGTTGGCGGAACCCACAGTCTCGCTGTTCGGCTGGAAACACGAAGTTCATTCGAAAGGCGAAACCGCGAAATGAACCCACCCTCCGATCCTCCCGCTCGATCCTCAGCGATGGGGCGCAGTATCCTCGCCATCCTCGCCGGCATCGTCGTCGGCATCGTCCTTTCCCTTGGAACCGATGCGCTCCTGCGGGTCACCGGAATCGCTCCATCGCAAAACGAGCACTGGTCCAGCCCACTCCTGCTGCTCGCGACCCTCTACCGCTCGATCTACGGCGTCCTCGCTGCGTGGATCATTGCGCG
>JBKICP010000241.1:0-2779 GCA_046567085.1 Acidobacteriota bacterium | reverse complement strand
CCAATCGGCCCATGGGGCACGCGCTCGTGGCAGGCGTCCTCGGCACAGTCGTGAGCGCACTCGGCGCTGTCGCCTCATGGAAAACCACTCCCGGTCAGCACTGGTATCCCATCGCCCTCGCGCTCACCGCCATTCCCACCGCATGGATCGGCGCAAAACTTCGCCTCATGCAGCAAAGAACTGGACAAGGCAACCGCAACCGCCTCGCGTGAGCAGGAGGATGCGACCGCCGCATCCTCCCAACCAGCCCCAGCGCGATGCAGTCGCCGAATCCCGGCAACAAGCCCCTACGGCTGGATGCCCGCCGACAGTCCCTTCTCCTTCAACATCGCGTTGAACGCCGGAATCGTCTTCTCGTTCAGTTCCTTCGCCGCCGCCTGCGCCTCGCTCAGCTGCTGCTGCAATTCCTTGTTCAGCGCCACGGCCTGATCCGTCGGCCCCATATCCGCCCCGCCTTCTGTCAGAAACGCCAGGTTCGTCAGCTTCCCGTACAGCACGGTCGGCACCCGGAACGCGTCTTCCGTCCGCCCCGTCAACGCCAGCGGGAAGTATTTGGACTCCACGGCTTCGATCTTCTTCTCCAGATCTTTCGAAGACTCCAGAATCGACTTATCCCCCGGGTTAGCTGCAAGCATCGTGTCCAGATCCGCCAGCTGCTTTCTCGCCCACTCGATCCGATTGATCGTATCCGCGCTCTGATTCATCTCGCCGCGCAGTTGGAGCAGGAACTTCGTGTTCGCCATGATGTCCTGCGTCGTGCCCAGATCCTTCGGATCGCGAAGAATCTCCAGCGGCTCGGAGAATTCCTTCCCATCCACGTTCAGCTTGACGGTATAAGTCCCAGGCCACACGAGCGGGCCGTGCGTGTAATTGCGCCAGTGCACCAGCGGCCGCCACCCTTCCGGCCCGTTCTTCACCCACGGCTCTCCCGGCGGGCTGTTGCGCAGTTTCACCACGGTGGGAGCCTCATAACGAAGGTCCCACCAGACGCGATTGATCCCCGCCTCCGTCGATCCCTTCAGCGTCCGAATCGTCTCCCCCGACGGACCCACAATCGTGATCTCCACCTTCTTCGCCGCGCTGCGCAGGGAGTAGTTCAGATCCGCGCCGTCCGGCGGGTTCTCCCCCACCTGCAGATCGTTGCGCAGCATGTTGTTTCTCGCGTTCTTCATCTCGCGATACCGGTACGCCGCACGCGGTTTGAAGAAATACACATCCGCGCTCTGCGCCTGATCCCAGCTCCGCAGCGGCGTGATGTCGTCCATGATCCAGAAGCCCCGCCCATAAGTCGCCACCACCAGATCGCTGTACCGCTTCTGGATCGTCAGCCACGAAATCGGCGCCGGCGGCATATTGTTGCGCAGCAGCGTCCAGTGGCCGCCATCGTCCCACGAGACATAGATAAAGTTCGACGTGCCCAGAAACAGCATCCCCTTCCGCACGGGGTCCTCGACAATCGTTTGCACCGTGCTGTTCACCGACTTCGGAATATCCCCGCCAATGAACGTCCAGGTCTTGCCGTAGTCGGACGTCTTATACACATATGGGTTGTAATCGCCGGCTCCTTCGCGCAGATTATCCACGACATAAGCTCCGCCCGCCTCGAAGTTAGAAGGCTCGATGCTCCAGATCGTTCCCCACGGCGGCAGGTTCTCGATATTCTTCGTCACGTTCGTCCAGGTCTTCCCACCGTCCTGCGTAACATTCACCTGGCCATCCGTGCTGCCCGTCCAGATCACCCCCGCCTTCACCGGCGACTCGGCGATTGCGTACAGCACCTCGCCTTCGAACGTCATCAGGTTGTCGACCGAGATCCCGCCCGAGTCCTGCTCGTGGCTCTTGTCGTTCAGCGTCAGATCCGGGCTGATCGTCTTCCACGATTGACCGCCATCGTCGGTCTCATGCACGTACTGGCTTCCGACATACACGCGATTGTGATCGTGGGGCGACATCGCGATCGGCATCGTCCAGTGCCAGCGGTACTTCACATCCTTCGGCGTCCATCCATAGGTCGCCTCCGGCCACGGCGACACCCAGCGCGCCTGTCCCGTCCGCAGATCCATCCGCGTCAGATCGCCGTTGTAGCAGCCCGACCAGACAATATTGTTGTCTTCCCAGTCGGGAATGGTGAATCCCGGCTCGCATCCGCCGATCTGCGTCCAGTCCCCGGCCAGAATGCCCTGCGCTCCTCCGAATCCTTCCAGCGGCAGGCTGTTGCTCGGCCCCCGAAACGTCGGCTCGTCCTGCCGATTCCCGTATACGTTGTACGGAATCTGATCGTCCGTGAACGCGTGATACATCTGTGCAATCGGGAACGTGAATGTCGCATAGGTCTTTTCCCGGTTCAGACTCACGCTGATGCCGTGATCGTGCGCCACCATCACCCGGTTCGGATTGAGCGGGTCGTACCATACGTCGTGTACATCGCCGGCCGGAATCGTCATATCGTCGGCCAGCGTCCGGCCCCCGTCCCGCGAATACACAATCGTGACTGCCACAAAGAAGATGAAGTTCTCATCGTCCGGCGCTACCGCGAACCGCGTGTAATACGGCGACCGCTCCGACAGCACATGCAGCTGGTTCACCACCCTCCACGTCTGTCCCCGATCGTCCGACCGGTAAAAGCGCGGCGTGTCTTCCTGCATCAGCGCATAAATCCGGTTCGAATCGCTCGGCGCAATCTGCACCGCCACCTTGCCCACCGGCTTGTCCGCCGCTGGCAGTCCATGTCCCGACAGCTTCTTCCACGTGTCGCCGCCGTCGTGCGTCATGTACACGC
>JBKICP010000240.1:0-3844 GCA_046567085.1 Acidobacteriota bacterium | reverse complement strand
TGCAGACGGGGATCGTCCCGTCTGTCCATCGCCGCCAGAAGATCGCTGCCCAGGTCGAGTCCGGAGGCGATCACGGCGGCCGCTGCGCAGCCATCGTCCGCCACATGTTGCTCGGCGGCGGATACAAGCAGGCGCGACAGACGCGGATGCAGAGGAATGCGCGTCATCTGCTGTGCGGCAGCCTGGGTCGCACCGATACGGTCCAGCATGGCTTCGGCGCTCGCAATCGCTTCGGCCGGCGGAGCATCGAGCCACCCAAGGTCGCTCAGCGGATCGAGACCCAGGGTTCGCAGCGCCAGGCAAAGCTGCGAGAGGTCGCTGCGCAGAATCTCGGGGATGTCCTGTTCGGGCCGCTGGCGGTAGTCCTCAGCGGAATAGGTGCGGAGCACCCTGCCCGGGCTCGTTCGCGCCGCTCGTCCCGCGCGCTGCTTTGCGGAGGCCTTGCTGATGCGTCCAACCTGGAGCGTCGGCAAGCCCGTCCAGTGGGACCAACTCGCATGCCGCGCCAGACCGCAGTCAATCACGGCCGTCACGCCATCGATGGTGATGGAGCTTTCCGCCACGTTCGTCGCCAGAATCAGCTTGTGTTGCGCAGCCGGAGCTACAGCGCGATCCTGCTCTTCCGGCGACAGACTGCCATGCAGCGGCAGCATCAGCATCCCCGCCCGGCGAGCCGTCTCCTGGCACTCACGCATCGCCCGGCGAATCTCCGCGGCGCCCGGCAGGAAGGTAAGGACGTCCCCGGTAAGACCGTCCTTCGCCAGGATTTCAAGGGCTGAGAGAATTTGAACTTCGAGCGGAGCGGGCGAATACGGCAGGTGCGTGATCGCGAGATCGAAGAGCCTGCCTTCGGAGCGAACAACGGGGCAGTTGCCCAGATATTTCGCCACAGGATCGGCATCGAGCGTCGCGGACATGGCAACGATTCGCAGATCGGGGCGTCGCGCCTGCAGACGCCGGAGCAACGCCAAGGCAAGGTCGCCCTCAAGGTGCCGTTCGTGGAATTCGTCGAGGATCACGAGGGAGACGCCACTCAGCTCCGGGTCCGCGATCAGGCGGCGCGTCAGAACCCCCTCGGTCACAAACCGCAGCCGCGTGCGGGGTCCCGCAACTTCGTCGAAGCGGACCTGATAGCCGACTGTTTCACCGACTTGCTCGCCCCTTTCAAAGGCGACGCGGCGGGCGGCCATGCGCGCGGCGATGCGGCGCGGCTCCAGGACGACGATGTCGCCGGAAACGAGGCGAAGCAAAGCCGGCGGAACGCGGGTTGTCTTGCCCGCGCCCGGAGCGGCTTCGATCACCAGGTTGGGATGGCGTTCGAGGGACGCGACGATGCTGGCCAAAACCGCGTCGACAGGGAGTTCGGGAAGAGGGACCACCAGTTTCATCCAAGCATGGGGATTCCCGCCGGGTCAATGGGCGGCCCATTTGGCAGCTCGCAGCTGCCGGTCTCCGGGCCCCATAAGCCCCTCTTATCCGCCATAACAATTTGCTGTTTTACGTAACTGTGGTGGATCGGTAATGCTTTCCATAGATTTTTCCCTGCCGCCAATGAAACTCGTTCCCTCCCCCAGAGGCTTTGGCATTTGAAAACAAGATGGCGGGGGCACCCATCCCCAACCCCAGTCCGGAGGACAGGCAATGAAAGATGTATCGCGCAGATCGTTTGTGACAGGCGCCGCGGCGGGCGTGGCGGCGCTCGGATTTTTGGGCGGCTCCGAACCCGCCGCGAACGCGCAGCTGGTGTGGAAAGCGTCCGAATGGAAGATTGCCGATTTTCGCAGTCTGGTCGTTCACCCTGCCCAGATCAAGCAGGTCTATGACATCGTGCAGATTCGCGGAGGCTTGTTTCTCAACAACGTCAAGAACTCCCTCAACGGTCTGCAGTTTGGATTCGCGGTTCCCCACGATCAGATGAAGATCGTCGCCGCCCTACATGGGCCGGCCAATATGCTCAACTTCGACGACTACGTCTGGAAGAAGTACGGCATCGGCGAGTGGCTGAACGTCACAGACCCCGCAACCGGCAAGCCCGCCGAGAGAAACATTTTCTATCCCGAGGCGGCTGCTCTCAAAACCGCGGCAGCCGCCAATAACCCGGATAACGAAGACTCCATTTATCAGGCGAAAAGCATTCAGGCGCTGCAGTCCAGAGGCGTGCAGTTTCTCTGCTGCCACACCGCCGCCGAAGAGCAGGCGCGTGTTCTGATTCGGCGCAACAAGCTGACCGCGGCCCCGGAGGAAGTCGTGAAGGACATGCTGGCGCATACCCTCCCCGGAGTTCTGGTGGTTGCCGCCATGGTCGCCGCCATCGCTCTGCTGCAGGCGGAAGGCCACTATACCTACATCACCATCTAAGCCCAGGGGAGACCATTGTCATGAGATTCTTCACCGCGATCGTTTTGCCCGCGCTTTTGGCTCTGACAGGCGTTTCTTCCGCCATCTCGCAGACGTCGCCTCCGTGGAGCAGGGGAGCCAACGACCCCGCAGGACTGAAGGGCTATGTCTTTCATGTTCCCGACGTGGACAACGTTCCTGACCTTCATGGCAATCCCTGCAATGCAAAGCTGGTGCTGTTCATCGGCGGCAATCAGTTTTTCGTGCTCCCGAAGCTGATTACCGCCTTTGAACAGCGGCATCCGGATCTGAAGGGCCACATCTACTATGAGACCTTGCCTCCGGGAATTCTGCGCCGCCAGATGGCCGCTGACGACGCCCTGACGCTCGGCAATCTTACCGTGCAGGTGAAGCCCGACGTCTACGAGGCCGGCCTCCGGGTCGTCCGGCAGATGGAAGCCGCCGGCGAACTCGACGGCGTGGTTGCGTACGCGACCAATGATCTCGAAATCATGGTCCGCAAGGGCAACCCGAAACACATCGAATCGCTGAAGGATCTGGCGCGGCCGGGCGTTCGTCTCTCCATGCCCAATCCGTTGTGGGAAGGCGTGGAAAAGCAGATAGCCGCGTCGCTGCGCAGGGCCGGAGGCGAGCGGCTGTTCGAGGCGGTGTATCGCGAAAAGGTCACCAGCGGCCAGACCATTTTGACGGAGATTCACCACCGGCAAACGCCCATGCGCATCATGCGGGGCAGTGTCGACGCGGGCGTGACCTGGGCCTCGGAGGTCCGCTTCCAGGAGAGCATCGGCAACCCGATTCAGGGGGTCGCCATTCCACCGTCGCAGAACGTGACGGCGATCTATGCCGGCGGAGTCATGAAGAATGCTCCGCACCGAGCCGCAGCCGCTGCGTGGCTGGCTTTTCTCCGCAGTCCTCAGGCGCAGGCAATCTATCGCGAATATGGCTTCCGTGCTGCGCCGCAATCGCCCGGCACCAGAGGAAGCCATGCACTTTAGGGCGTATGCTCGGTCGCACGCGGTATTCGTTGTCGCCGTGTCGGCGCTGTGGCTCCTGGCAAACAGCTGTTCCAGCGGCAGTGTCGGGAGCGTGAGCAGAAGCGCCACGGCTCCCGACACGGCAGCCCTGGTGCGCCGGGGGAGACTGATCTTCGATGACACCCCCCGATACGCCTCTGCTTATGTCGGCAATACGCTTTCGTGCAACGACTGCCATCTCGACGGTGGCACGGCCAGGTACGCCGCGCCGCTGATCGATGCTCCCAGCCTGTTCCCGCGCTACAGCAAACGCGCTGGCCACTCGATCTCGCTCCAGCGCCGCATCCAGGAATGCTTTACCAGAAGCGAAGCCGGTACGTCGCCTCCCTCTAACAGCCCTCAGATCGAGGCGCTCGTTGCTTACATCGAATGGTTATCGCGGCATCGCGGTCACGAAAAAGCCGCCGCCCGGCCTCTTCTTGTTCATCTGCCCGCGCTCACCGGTAATCCCA
>JBKICP010000239.1:0-39194 GCA_046567085.1 Acidobacteriota bacterium | reverse complement strand
CGGATTTCGCGAAGGTCATCACCGGCAGGTAGTCGGGAAAATCTGTCGTGAGCGTGACCTTTCCGTCCTCGCCCGGCTTGTGCGTTTCCAGATAATCCGGTGGCAGGCCGTCGAGCTCCTTCGCATCCCCCACGACGACGGTGTTACCGCCCTCCTGCACGTTGCGGCCGAAGCTCAGCGCCGTCAGCGTTGCCTGATCCTGCAGTTCCTTGAGCCGGGCGCGCGTGACGTCATCCTTATCGACGCCAGCCAGCCGATATTGCAGGAGGGTGCGGTCGAGATAGTGTTTCGTCGCCGCGGCGGCCTGGCCGGAATCAATTTGATCCAGCGCCTGATACACATCGCGATTCAGCGAGAGATCCACACCGGCCTGCGAGATTTTCTGTAACAGTGCCTGTGCCGTATCCCGGACCGCCTTCTCCGGATAGACACTGTGCATGAGCCCGGTGAGCGATCCGACCGCCGAAAGCTCCGCAACCGCATCGTCGTACGCGCGCAGGGTGTTGTCGAGAGTCCGAGGGCCAGCGGCGCACATCAGCCGCTCAATCGCCGCGCGATGGCGGCGGAGTCCGTTCTCGACCCAGGCCTCCACCGACTCTGCACTCACGCTCCCGCTACCGCCCACGCTCCAGGGGCGCCCAGACTCCGATGGAATGCGCTCGTTGACCGATGACGACATGAAGAGTTCCTCCACTCGCCAGACTACCGCAATTTCCCCAGACGGCTGCCCGACCGGGCGCAAACCGGGCCTGCGGCAGAGTTGGCATCGTCCGACAAATTAAAGATGCGGGCAGGAACAGACCAGCCTTGCAGGATGTGAGGCCCGCATTTCAGCCGCCGATGGCTTCCTCGCCGCTGCGCAGCGCTCCCTTAGCAATTTCAAGCTCCGCAAGCGTCGGGCCTTTCTGCCGATAGAGCCGCATCAACAGCGTCAGGTAGTCCAGGGCAACGCCGAGGCTGGCCTTGGAGGCACCCGCATGACGGCGACCGAACTGAAAGGGCACCTCAACCACCGAGTGAATATCGGCCCGCGCCAGAATCTCCAGCAGAATCTTGAAGCCGGTCTTCTGCATTTCGATCCGCTCGATGCAGGTGCGACGCACCATGAAGTACCCCGACATGGGGTCCCGTGCCCGCAGGCCTGCTCTCTGGACCGGCATCGTCATCCCGATGGCAATCCTGGAGATCAGCTGACGCGCCACCTTCCAGCCGTGCATGCTGCCGCCGTCGGCATAGCGGCTTCCCACGACCAGATCGGCGCCAGCATTGATTTCGGCCCACAGCCTGGGCAGCAGTTCGGGAGGATGCTGCAGGTCCGCATCGATCACCGCCAGCAGCGGTGCCTCGCTCTCCTGCCAGCCGCGCACCACGGCGCCGGCCAAACCACGCTCGCCTTCGCGCACAATCAGCCGAATCCGAGGGTCTTCCGCAGCCAGATCCGCGACGATTTCTTCGATCCCGTCGCGACTCATATCGTCCACTACAATCACTTCATAGGAACGATCGTATCGGTCCAGTGCATCACGCACGCGACGCAGCAGCGGCCGAATATTTTGGGATTCGCGGAGAGTTGGGATGACAAGGGCAAGAGCCGGAGCTCTGGGGGCTGCCGCGCACCGCTTCAGTTTGTCCCCACTTCGTTCAGCTCTGCGAGATTCCATGCTTTCCTGGAAAGACGCCAAAAAATCTTGAAAAGTTGCGACGGCTACAGAAACTTCTTTCTCATGTCACTGCTGACTGCGGGGGCATTTCTCACAGAAGGGTATCACCCAGGGGTCGAAGACGACGCGGTTTATCTTTCCGCGATCCAGCGGCGCCTCCATCCGAATCTCTACCCCCACGATTTCCGGCTGTTCACCCTGCAAATGCAGGCCAGCATCTTCGACCGGTTCATTGCGTTTTTGGTACGAACCACCCACATCCCCGTTACCGCAATTGAACTGCTGATGCAGCTTGTCACCTGCTTTTGCCTGCTCTGGGCCTGCCGTGCAATCGCCAGACGAATCTTCCCCACTGCTGTCGGACAGTGGGCCGGCGTGGCGCTCATTGGCGCGCTGTTCACCCTGCCTGTCGCGGGAACGGCCCTCTACATCGTCGACCAGTATCTCCACCCCCGCGCCATCGCAACCCTCCTTGTGCTGTGGGCGATTCTTACAGTGCTGGATCGCCGCATCGTGTTCACCTCCGTGCTGCTCGCCCTGAGCGTCATTCTGCATCCGCTGATGGGCCTGCTCGGCGTCTCCTACTGCGTCATTCTCTGGATCCTGAGCCTGCGGACGCCCAAAGCTGTGGGCCAGCCCGCCACGGTCGCCGCCGCCTTCGGCATTGCGCCTCTGTGGATCTTCGAAGGCCCTTCCAGGGCCTGGCGCCAGGCCCTGGACACCCGCAATTACTACTTCATCAGCCGCTGGACCTGGTATGAGTGGCTTGGAGCCATCGCCCCCATCTTCATCCTCTGGGCCATCGCCCGGTATGCCCGCCGCCGGGACCGCAAAACTATGGCGCTGCTCTCCGGCGCCGCTGCCTTCTACGCGACCTTCCAGCTGGGGGTTGCCTGCATCGTTCTGCTCACTCCGGCTCTGGTCCGCCTTACCCCCATGCAGCCCATGCGCTACCTCCACCTGGTCTACATCCTGATGGCGCTGCTCGGCGGCGGCCTCATCGGCGAGCAGCTGCTGCGCGGCCATCTGTGGCGCTGGATCGCGCTGTTCCTGCCGCTGGCAGCGGGCATGTTCATCTCCCAGCGGGCGCTCTTCTCAGGCACCGAGCACATCGAGTTGCCCGGAGTCCGGTCGCGTAATCCCTGGCTACAGGCCTTCGCCTGGGTGCGGAGGAACACCCCCATCGACGCCTATTTCGCGCTCGATCCCTACTACATGCAGCTGCCGGGCGAAGACTATCACAGCTTCCGCGCCCTGGCTGAACGCAGCGAACTGGCCGATTCCGTGAAAGATGCCGCCGTTGCCACGCAGGTCCCCGACCTGGCACCTCTCTGGCTCGCGCAGACGCAGGCAGCCGCCGGATGGCGGCACTTCCAGAAGCAAGATTTCCTGCGCCTGAAGCAGCAATTCGGCGTGAACTGGATCGTCGTGGAGCGGCCTGGTGTTCGTGGACTCGACTGTCCGTATCGCAACGGGGCGGTCGCCGTCTGCCGGCTGCAATAAGGACCGGCGGCGGTTACAAAATCTTCTTTCCGAAAGCCGATGAGATCAGTTCCACCGCCAGATCAGCCGTGCGGTTGTGCTCGTCGATCACCGGATTGACCTCGACTACTTCCAGCGACACCATCCGACCGTGGTCGGCAATGATCTCCATCGCCAGGTGCGCCTCGCGATAGGTCGCCCCGCCGCGCACGGGCGTTCCCACCCCCGGCGCATCCTCCGGATCGATCCAGTCCATATCCAGGGAGACGTGATAGCCGGCCGTGCCGCGGCCGGCCGCGCGCAACGCCTCCTCCATCACGGTACGCATGCCACGCTCATCGATGTCGCGCATCGTGTAGACCTCGGTGATGCCGGCCTGATGGATGTTCTCCTTCTCGGCTGCGTCGATATCGCGTACGCCGATCAGCACCACGTTCTCCGGCTGCACTTTGGGCGAGAAGCCGAGGATGTTGGCCAGCGGTTCGGGGCCGAGACCCACCAGCGCCGCCAACGGCATGCCATGCACGTTGCCGCTAGGCGAGGTGGAGGGCGTATTGATGTCGGTATGCGCGTCGATCCAGATCAGCCCGATCTTCTGGTTCTGCTTGCGGTAAAACTCGGCCACCCCGGAAACACTGCCGGCGGCAACGGAATGATCGCCGCCCAGGATGACCGGCGTCATGCCCTCGTTCAGCGTTTTCAGCACCATCTCCGCCGCACGCGTGCAGGTCTCGGTGATCTCTTTCAGATAGCGCGCGCTCTGATGGCCCGAAGGCTTCGTCTCCGCGATCGCGACGCTGATGTTGCCGCCGTCGCGCACCTCATGGCCCAGGGCTTCCAGCCGCGCCTCGAGACCGGCCACACGCACCGCCGACGGCCCCATGTCCACGCCACGACGCGACGCGCCCAGGTCCAGCGGAACGCCGATGACTTTGATCCTGCGCGGAGGCAGCGACTGCACGCCGCGATGAACGGGCGCAGGCGAGACAGCTCCAGGCGGCGTTCCGGACTGGACGGAGGTTTCATTCGGTCTCGGCATAAAGGCTACGGGTAGATCCGATTCAGCGTTCGGGCAAAGGGGATCGTCTCCCGCACGTGGTCGAGCCCGCAGATCCACGCCACTGCGCGCTCGATGCCCATGCCGAAGCCCGAATGCGGAACCGAACCGTACCGTCGCAAATCGAGATACCACCTGAACGCATCGATTGGCAACTGGTGATCCTCGATGCGCTTCTTCAGCAGGTCGTAAGAATGGATACGCTGCGATCCGCCGATGACCTCGCCGTAGCCTTCCGGCGCCAGTACATCCACGCACAGCGCGTATTTTGGATCGTTCGGATCGGGCTCCATGTAGAACGCCTTCACCGCCGCAGGATACCGGTGCACCATCACGGGCCGGTCAAATTGCGAGGAAATATAGGTCTCATCCGGCGAGCCGAAATCGTTGCCATACTCGAACGGGGCTTCCAGCAGGCCCTTCTCGTGCGCATCGTTCAGCATCTTCACCGCTTCGTCGTAGCGCAGCCGCGGGAAGGGCGGCTTGATCGTCTCCAGCTTCGCGATGTCGCGATTGATGGTCTTCAGCTCGGCGGCGCGCTTCGTGAGCACCTGCTGCACGATCGCGCTGATAAAGTTTTCCGCCAGGTCCATCAGATCATCGAGTGTGGCAAAGGCCCACTCCGGCTCGACCATCCAGAACTCCGTCAGGTGCCGCCGCGTCTTCGACTTCTCGGCGCGGAAAGTTGGACCGAAGGAATAGACCTTACCCAGCGCCAGCGCCGTGCTCTCGATGTAGAGCTGTCCGCTCTGCGTGAGGTACGCCTCGTCGCCGAAGTACTCTACGGGGAACAGCGTGCTGGTGCCCTCGCAGGCCGCAGGCGTGAGGATGGGCGGATCGGTGAGGATGAACCCGTTGTCGTCGAGAAAATCCCGGGCCGCCTTGATGATCTCGGCGCGGATGCGGAGGATCGCCGCCTGGCGCGGCGTCCGCACCCAGAGATGGCGGTGCTCCATGAGGAAATCGGTGCCGTGCTCCTTCAGAGAGATCGGGAAGGGATCGTCTTCCGGTACCCGCTGCACGACCTTGACATTCTCGACATCGAGCTCGTATCCGCCGGGGGCCCGCTTGTCGGCGCGCACCTTGCCCGTGACGACCACTGAGGATTCCTGCGTGAGTCCCTTGACGGTCTCGAAGACTTCCGGCGTTACCGCGGCCTTCGGCACAATGCCCTGGATCGTTCCGGTTCCATCGCGAAAGATGGGGAAGAGCAGTTTCCCGCTCTCACGCAGGTTATAGAGCCATCCATGCAAGGTGACCGTCTGGCCTTCGTGCTCGCCGATTTTGGCGATGGTCGAAACCGGAGCTTTTGCCGCAGCCTCCGTTACAGTTCCTGTCGTTTCTTCTGCCATAAGTGCCTCTAACTGATCTTTTTTGCTTCGTCCATCTGCGCAAAGGCCTTCTTCGCCTTTTCGCTTACCGCTTCGACTGACTCGCCCAGCGCGTAATGGATCTCGAGCACCCCGGCCGGAATCTGCGGCGCCGCTTTCAGGCCGCCCAGGGTCTCGTCCCATTGGATGGTGCCGTCACCCGGCCAGAGATGCGCGTCCTTGTCACCCTTGTTGTCGTGCAGGTGCGAGGAGCGCACATACCGGTTCACTTCGGAGAGCGCGGAGGCTACGCCGTCACCCAGGTTGGCGTGACCGACATCGAGGCACACCCCGATGTCCTGGAAGTGTCCCATGGTCAGGATCTCCACCAGGTGCGCGGGCCGCGCCACTTCCCCCTGGAGATTCTCCGCCAGCAGCTTGACGCCCAACGGATTCGCAAAAGCGCGCAGATGCTCGAGCGCCGTGATGGAGTGCTCCAGCGCACGCGGTCCCCAGGTGTCTTCACGCTCGCCCAGATGCAGGATCAGGAAGCGGAAGGGCAGCGTTTCCGCCACCTCCAGCGCGCGCTTGATCTCGTCCATGGCGTCGATCCGCCGGCTCTTTTCCGGATGAATCACGTTGACGGCGGGCGCGCCGCCGCGGCCCATCTCCATGTCGGAGTAGAGCGGTGCGTGCATCGAGAAAGCCTCTGTGGAATTGGCACGGAACCAATCCGCCAGCTCGCGGACGTGCGGGCGGCTGGTGTAATCGAAGTGCTGGCGCGCGGCAAACAGCTCAACGCCCTGCGCTCCCGCGCGGGCAAAGACGTCCAGCAGCCCAGGGTGCAGCCGATGGTTCAGGAAGACGTGCGAGGAGATGACCTTCAGCATGGATGAGAACCAGGAACGCGTTCTTCCTATCTTCTCATCCCGAGAGGCGGGCCCGAGAGAACGGGCCCCGGAGGCGCGCCCGAGGGGCGTCAGGCCGCTGCCGGGGCCACAATTCGTTTACTCGGCGGCGGCTTCTTCGCCCTTCACGGTCACGCTGATGTGCGCTGTCACCTCGCGGTGCAGCTTCACCGGAACGTGGAACTCTCCGGTCGACTTCAGCGGCTCGTCCAGCTGGACCTTGCGGCGATCGAGCTCGAAGCCCTTGCGTGCGAGTTCCTGGGCGATGTCGGAGGAGGTCACCGATCCAAAGAGGTGATCGCCTTCGCCCACCTTGCGCTCGAAGACCAGCGCCACGTTGTTGAGCTGCGTGACCAGCTGCTCGGCTTCCGCCTTCTCCTTCGCGGAACGGCGCACGGCCGAGGCCTTCATCTGCTCGATGACCGCCTTGTTGGCCGCCGTCGCTTCCATGGCGAGGTTTTTGGGAAGAAGAAAGTTGCGACCATAGCCGTCGGCGACTTTCACCACATCGCCGCGGTGGCCCAGATTCGACACATCTTCTCTGAGAATGACTTCCATTGCATCTCCAGTGCTCAGAGCGCAGAGCTCAGAGCGCAGTTGGCATCAGGGACCGCGGCTCGCCGTCGGCTGACCGCATTTCCGCTGACCGCTTCTTAGCTGACCGGTTTTCAGCCGATCTTAGAATCTCGCTGCGAAGGGCAGCAGAGCGATGTTGCGCGCCTGCTTGATCGCCCGGGTCAGCCGTCGCTGATGCGTTGTGCACACGCCGGTCAGCCGGCGCGGCACAATCTTGCCCCGCTCGGCCACGAACCCCTGCAGCAGCCGCACGTCGCGATACGAGATCGCGTCGATCTTTTCGGTGCAGAACTTGCAAACCTTCTTGCGGCGGAAAAACTTCCGGCCGCCGGGTCCCCCCGGACCGCCAGGACCGCGTCCTCCTGGTCCGGAAGGGCGCCCTGCCGGCGCTTCCGGCCTCGTATTCGTCGGTGTCGTCGTTGCTTCGTCAGCCATCTTCATTCCTCCGGCAGGCAGCCATTCGCGGCGCCGGCCTGTGTCTCAGATTCGTGTAGCCCAGCGCGCTCAGGCGCTGGCGGGGGTGGCGCTCTCCGTTGCCGCCGGAGCCGGGGCGGCCGGAGCCGCAACCGGTTCGGCTGGCGCAGGGGGAGCTTCCACCGGCATCGCGCTCACCTTCTTTTTGGTCGCGCGGATGGCCCTGACCTTCGCGAGGCGCTTCTCTTCCTCATCCATGCGCACGGTGATGAACTTGATCACCGGCTCGGAGACACGGAGCCTGCGCTCCAGCTCTGCAATCAGCGAGCCGTCGGCATCGATAGTCAGAAGAATGTAATTGCCATCGTTGAATTTCCGCACCAGGTAAGCCAGCTTCCGCTTGCCCAGCTTCTCGGTCGAGCGAACCGTGCCGCCGCCGCCTGTCACCGTCTGCTCCAGGCTGGCAATCAGCTTGTCCACATCTTCATCGGCCACGTCAGGCCGAACAATAAACATCACCTCATAGAGACGTTGCATCGTTGCTTCTCTTCCTTCCGGACCCGCGGGTCCGGCAACAGAATTCGCTTCCTTCTACTTCCCCGCCGCTCCGTTTCCTGCATCCTCGCGGCGGTTGAACTCATTCATGGCGGCCGAAATCCCCTTCGTCACCACCATCTCCACGGCGCGTGCCACCCGATCCAGCACCGGATCGATTGCCGTCAGATCCTTCCTGCTCAGCGGCGTCAGCAGATAATCCTTGCCGCGCCGAAAAGCCTCTTCCTTCACGCCCGGCTCCGGACCCACTCCGATCCGGATCCGCCACCACTCGTCCGTTCCCAGCGCTCCTGAGACCGAACGCGCTCCGTTATGCCCGGCCGGGCTGCCACGCTCGCGGACCCGTAAGGTCCCCAGCGGCAATGCCAGCTCGTCGTACATCACCAGCAGGTTCTCCGGAAGATCGGTGTCCAGTTCCAGCTCGTCCACCAGATCCCCGACGGAATGCCCGCTGAGGTTCATCCAGGTTTCCGGCTTGGCCAGGATTACCTCCCGGCCGGCCATCTGCACCCTGGCGGTGAGCGCGCGGCAGCGGCGGTTCACCACCTCCGCGTTGTGCTCACCGGCAATGCGATCGATCGCCAGAAACCCCGCATTGTGCGGCGTGGACTGGTACTCGATGCCTGGGTTGCCAAGCCCGACTACCAGGAACACGCCGCCTGCCACTTACTTCTTGCCGCCCTTGTCGCCGGCCGCAGCCCCTTCTCCTTCGGCCTCCTGCTTGCCCTTCTTCACCACTTCCGGCTCGGCAGGAGCCGCGCCGGCCGCTGCCGCTTCGGCCTCGGCCGTCGGAGCCGCTTCTTCCTTCACCGACGTGATGTGTGCAATGGCCGTATCTTCCGGCGTCAGGAACTTCAGCTTCCCGCCGTGCGGCAGATCCGAAACGCGGAGCACCGTGCCGAACACCAGGCTGGTCACATCCAGATCGATGTGCGCCGGAATATCCATCGGCAGGCACTCGATCTCCACTTCGCGCAGCGTCTGATCGAGAATGCCGCCCTGAGTTTTCACGCCTTCCGCCACGCCGGTCAGCTGGATCGGAACCTCGACGCGAATGGCCTTGTCCAGCGCAATGCGTTTGAAGTCGATGTGGATCAGCTTGCCCTTGATCGGCTCATACTGCCAGTCGACGATCATCACCTTCGCCGTCGATCCGGAAACTTCGAGGTCGAAAATGGTGTTATGCCCGGTCTCTGAGTGCAGGATCTTCTGGATCTGCTTGGGGTCCACTTCCACGGCAACGGCCGGCTCCGCCGCGCCGTACACCACGGCAGGCACCTTGCCCCGAGCGCGCACGCGGCGCGCCGCATTCTTGTTGAACTTGCCCTCGCGGGGCACTGCGCTGACTGTTTCCTGAGTGATCATCTCTTCTCCTTCGGGCACGGGAAGCAGCCTTTAGCTGCCAGCACATAGCTGTTAGCGGTCAGCTCTCAGCGGATGGCCTCTGCTTCCCACTCCCTTCTGTACGGGCCGCCGGGGCGGCTCGCCATTATCGTTGTGCAATCTCTTCCGGCTAGAAGCTAAAAGCTAATAGCTAAAGGCTGCCTTCTAACTGAACAGCGTGCTTACGCTGGTTTCCATGTGAATGTTCTGAATCGTGGCCGCCAGCAAACCGGCCACCGACAGCACCTTGATCTTGGAAACGCCGCGCGCCTCTTCCCGCAGCGGAATCGAATCCGTAACCACCAGTTGTTCAATCCTCGAGTTCACGATCCGTTCGATCGCCGGTCCGGAGAGCACCGGGTGCGAGGCACACGCGTACACCGCCATTGCCCCCTGATCCAGCAGCGCATCGGCGGTTTTGACCAGCGTGCCCGCCGTATCCACGATGTCGTCGACAATGAGGCAGGTCTGGCCTTCGACCTCGCCGATGATGTGCATCACCTCGGTGACATTGATGTCCGTCCGGCGCTTATCGACGATGGCCATGGGCACACCGAGCTTAGTGGCGACATGACGGGCGCGCTCCACACCGCCCGCATCTGGCGAAACCACCGTCATGTTGGGCAGGTTGAGATCGCGAAAGTAACTCACCAGCACCGGGCTGGCAAACATGTGATCGACCGGAATATTGAAGAAGCCCTGAATCTGGGCAGCGTGCAGGTCCATGAAGAGGGCTCGATGCGCTCCCGCGGTGGTGATCAGATCCGCGACCAGGCGCGACGAAATCGCGACCCGCGGCCGGTCCTTCCGATCCTGGCGGGCGTAGCCGTAGTAGGGCACCACCACCGTGATGCGTCCCGCCGAGGCGCGCTTGAGGGCATCGACCATAATCAGCAGCTCCACCAGATGCTGGTCCACCGGAAAGCAGGTGGGCTGGACCACAAAAACATCGGCGCCGCGTACGTTCTCGAGCAGCTGGAAGTACACCTCGCCGTCGGCGAAGCGCTGCAGCTTCGTCTCCCCGAGACGCACCCCGATGTGCTCGCAGATCGCCTCTGCCAGCTCGCGATTGGCCGTACCCGAGAAGATTTTGAAACGCCTGTCGTCATTCGAAACCCGTGAACGCCGCGTCTGCTGTTTCGGCTTCGCTCCATCCATCAGAGCAGCCGCCAGATTCGGTGTCATGATTCCTGCTTCTTCCATCGTGTCCGTCTTCACAAGATCCTCCAGCTGGTTTGCCTGGGTGCTCCTGCTCAACTACGGCGATCTTCTGCCGGGCCCCTGAAAAAACTCTGGCTGGGCGACCAGGATTCGAACCTGGACAAAGTGCTCCAAAGGCACTTGACCTACCATTAGTCGATCGCCCAGTAGCCAATGCATGTAGCGAACTGCCGTTAGCGAGGTACTGTTAGCGAGATGCTTTTAGCGAACTGCCAGCCTTTCGGCGCCTATCGCCCCCGCTCAACGTCTTCTGCTCGTGGTTCCCGGCCAATCGTTCGCTGCAGACATCTTTAGCTAACCGCTTTCCGCTTCATCGCTGTCCTACCGCACCACCATGGTCCGCCAGTATTCGTCCCGCGCCAGCGTTAGCGTGCGCAAGGAACGAATCCCAGCTTCCCTGAGCCGCGACTCTGCCGCATCTGCCGCGTCCGCCGTTCCGTACAGCCCGAAGAGGGCCGATCCGGAGCCGGAGAGCGCCGCATAGACGGCCGCCTCCTCAGGATCGCCGGAGCCCGCAAGAACACGCTTGATATTTCCGAGAGAGGGATACTGCCGGAAGACGACCTCTTCGAAGTCGTTTTCGATCCCGGTTCGGACAAGCGCGAGAAGCGGGTTCTCTCTTTTCTGCACCCCATCGAACAGGTTCGATGAGGCCCCCGTGATCCCGGCCAGGTCCCCGCTTATGGCGGAGACACCGGAGGAGTACGCGCCCACCCCGGCGAAAAATCCACCAGGGAGCCTCGGCACAAAGGCCGAGGCGAGAACTCGACTCAACGCTGTTAGTCTATCGGACCCATCGGAGCCGGTCAATTGCGATGCGAGCACCGAGCCGGGAGCCGGGAGCCGGGTGGTCTGCAACGCGTCCCAGTCGCGGTAGGCCTGCGGCGTCGAAACCCCCACCTCCGGCAGGGCAAGCACGCACTCTGTAGGCGGAACGCTCGGCAGCGGCGAGACTTCTTCCCCGCGGCCAATGCCCAGCACCGTTCCCCCAATCAGGAACAGTGGCACATCGGAGCCCACCAGCGCGCCAATCCGCAGCCGCTCCGCCCCCGGCAGCTCCGCCACTCCTGCGCGAGCCAGCTCCTGTTCGAGGCCAATCAGCGCCGCCACGGCATTGGCCGACCCTGCGCCAATCCCACCCTGCACCGGCAGGCGCTTCTCGATGTGGATGTTGACCTCGGCCTGCACCCGCATCGAGCCAAGCGCCCGCTCGGCCATCTTCCAGGCCGTGTTGGTCTTGTCGGTTGGAACGCGTGCGTCATTGCTGGTCAGGCGCAGGGTGGTTGCCGTCGCCGGTTTCGCTTCTACGGTCACCAGATCGTGCGCCGCGAGCGTCTGATAGCAGCTGGTCAGCCCGTGAAAGCCATCGGCGCGAGTCGGCCCAATCGCCAACCCAAGGTTGATTTTCGAAAACGATCGTACGGTGATGGACATCGAGTTCTGATTGTAAGGGCGGCCAGGGCTGTCCCACCGGCTAGAGGCCAGAGGCTACCGGCTGTTCTTACAGAATGTACCGCGACAGATCCTGGTTCTTGACGATCCCGGAAACCATCTGGCGCACGTACTCCGGATCGATCACGACCACCTTCTCGCTCCCATTGGCGGTTTCGCGCTCGATCACCGGCAGCGGCGCCGTCGTTCCGTCCCCGACTGCGGCCAGCTCCACCACTGTGCTCTGCGGCTTCGCCTCGCCCTTCTGCTGCGCCCGTGTCAGATCCGGCGCCTGGAAGCTGATCTCGTCCAGCACCCGCTCCATGATCGTATGCAACCGCCGCGCGCCGATGTTCTCCGTACCTTCATTCACTTTGAAGGCGAACTGCGCCATCTCTTCGACAGCCTCCGGCGTGAACTCCAGCTTGAGCCCCTCGGTTTCAAGCAACGCCGTGTACTGCCGGACCAGCGACGACTTGGGCTCGGTCAGAATCCGCACGAAGTCTTCGACGGTGAGCGACTGCAGTTCCACGCGGATGGGGAAGCGCCCCTGCAGCTCCGGAATCAGGTCGCTCGGCTTGGAGACGTGGAACGCACCCGCGGCAATGAACAGGATGAAGTCCGTCCGCACCATGCCGTAGCGCGTGTTCACGGTCGTGCCTTCGACGATGGGCAGAATGTCGCGCTGCACCCCTTCGCGCGAGACGTCCGGCCCGTGGCCACCCTCGCGGCCGGCAATCTTGTCGATCTCGTCGAGGAAGACGATGCCCGAGGTTTCTACACGCTCGACGGCCAGCCGCGTGACCTGGTCCATATCGATGAGGCGGCTCTCTTCCTCCTGGACCAGGTATTCGAACGCGTCGGACACCTTCATCTTCCGCTTGCGCGTCCGCTGCCCGAAGATGTTGGGCAGCATGTCCTTCAGGTTGACGTCCATCTCCTCGACGCCCTGGTTGGAGATGATCTCGAAGGACGGCGCATTCCGCTCGCGGACGTCGATCTCCACCATGCGATCGTCGAGCTTACCTTCGCGGAACTGTTGCCGCAGCTTCTCCCGCGTACGATGGTGCGAATCGGCCGCGCCACCCGGCGGCGGTGGCAGCGTAATGGTGTTGCCCTCGACCTGAGCCCCAAATCCCGGCGCGTTCGGAGTCGGAGTCTGTCCTGCGGCGGCCGGAGCCGGTTGCGCGGGCGGAGGCAGGAGCACGTCGAGCAACCGCTCCTCGGCATTCATCTCCGCGCGGTCTTCTACCTCTTCGAGCTTCTCCTCGCGCACCATGTCGATGGCGATCTCCACCAGATCGCGCACGATGGAATCGACGTCGCGCCCCACATAGCCGACTTCGGTAAACTTCGAGGCCTCGATCTTCAGGAAGGGCGAATTCGTCAGCTTCGCCAGCCGTCGCGCGATCTCCGTCTTGCCCACGCCGGTGGGCCCGATCATGATGATGTTCTTCGGCATGATCTCGTCGGCGAGATCGGGAGTCAGCTTCTGCCGCCGCATGCGGTTGCGCAGGGCGATGGCCACCGCCCGCTTGGCCGCCTTCTGGCCCACCACATACTTGTCCAGCTCGGCCACGATCTCCCGCGGCGTCAGCTCTTCGAGCGACAGCTCCTGGTCTTCCGCCGTACCCGGTAAATAAATCGCCATCTCAGCCCTGCTCCCTCTACTTCCAGCTACTTCATTCCAGCTACCGGCTACTGGCCGCCGGGTCCGCCATTCAGCTCTTCGATCGTGATCTTGTCGTTGGTGTAAATGCAGATCTGCCCAGCGATCTGGAGCGCCTTCTCCGCGATGTCGCGGGCGTTCAGCTCGGTGTTCTGCATCAGCGCGCGAGCCGCCGCCAGGGCATACGATCCTCCGCTGCCGATCGCAGCGATCCCTTCGTCCGGCTCGATCACATCGCCCGATCCGCTGATGAGAAACGTTTGGCTCATGTCGGATACCACGAGCAGCGCCTCGAGACTCCGCAGCATCTTGTCCGTGCGCCAGTCCTTGGCCAGCTCGACGGCCGAGCGACCCAGATTTCCGGCATACTGCTCCAGCTTGTTTTCGAAGCGGCTAAATAGAGAGAACGCATCCGCCGTCGATCCGGCAAATCCGGCCAGAATTTTGTCCTGATAGAGGCGCCGAATCTTCTTCGCCGTGTGCTTGAAGACCGCGTCGCCCATCGTGACCTGTCCGTCGGCCGCCATCACCACGCGATCGCCGCGCCGCACGCAAATCACTGTCGTTGACCGGATCCGCGGCCCGTTTCCCGAGCCCGCGCTGCTCCGGTCGCCATTTTTCGCACTGAAGGAAAAACGACCGCCCGAAGCGGCCGTCTTCTGAAACCCGCGTTCCACCATGTCTTCAGCGAGTATAGCGCAGCCACGCGCTACCAACAGACCGCCATGACTCCACGGTGGCATCACCCTCCTCGCCGTTCTGAGCTATCCTGCAACTGTCGGCGAAGTTAGTCCCCGTCCCTGTCGGAGTCCATCGGATGTTCGGCCAATCACTGCATGATCCCCGCGTGATCGGGACGATTGCGGGTTCGGTTATCTGCATCGGAGCCGTCACCACCTGGCTCATCCTGCGCCGTCGTCCCACCCCTGAGGAACTGGAGCGCGAACGCCGCACCGAACTGGTCCGGACCGGCCGAATCATCGACGGCACCATCCTCGATATCTCCGAGATCGAAACCGCGGGCGACCAGCAGGAACAGCCGCGAGAGATTCACTTCATCCTCTACAAGTACGAGATTGGCGGCGTCGTCTACGAGTGCTCGCAGGAGGTCACCACCCTGCGCGATCTCGTGAATCCCTCGGATCTGCGCCTCGGCTTCCCCTGCTCGGTCCGCTACGACACCCATCGTCCGGAAAACAGCATTGTCGTTGCCGAAAACTGGAGCGGCCTGCGTACCACCGCCGAGTCCGTGCCCACCCGGCCCATGCCCGAGCGGACGAATCCCCAAGCTTCGGCGCACGTCCCGTGAACCTCTTCCGGCACGGGATACACTGATCTCGTATGCATGTTCATGGCGCGAACACAGCAGCCATGCAGCGGGTGCTGCGCCTGTCTCTCATCGCTACTATTGCGTACGTCGTCCTCACTCTGCTGGCCGGCTTGCGCGCTCACTCGCTTGCCCTGCTCTCGGAAGCCGGACATAACGCTTCCGACGCCCTCGCCATCCTGCTTTCTTTTGTCGCCGTCTGGTTTCAGACCCGCCCCCCGAACGACAGGAAGACCTTCGGCTACCAGCGCGCCGGCGTGCTTGCCGCATTTCTGAATGCGCTTACCCTGATCGTGATCTCCGTCTGGATCGCCCTCGAAGCCATCCACCGCTTCACGCAGCCGACCGTCGTCCAGCCCCGCATCATGATGTACGTCGCCGCCGCCGGCGTGTTCATGAATGGCATTATTGCCGCCATGCTCTGGCGCGTCAGCCATGACGTCAATATCCGCAGCGTTTTCATCCACATGCTGGGCGATACGCTCTCCACCGCCGCGGTCATCGTCGGCGGCGCCGTCATCCTCGTGACTCGAGCCACCTGGATCGATCCGGGCCTCTCGCTCGCCATCGCTGCGCTCATTCTCTGGTCCTCACTCGCCATCGTGCGCGAAACGCTCAACATCCTGCTCGAAGGAACGCCGCGCGGCATCTCCCTGGTCGATATCCGCAGCACGCTGGCGGCTATCGATGGCGTCGCAGATGTGCACGATTTGCACGTCTGGAGTCTCGGCTCCAACACCCATGCGCTCTCCAGCCATGTCACCATCGCCGATATCCCGCCGTCAGAGAGCAACCTGATTCTCGACCGCATCAACGGCGTGCTGCGCGAGCGGTTCCACATCCACCACACCACGCTCCAGTTTGAGCACGTAGTCTGCGAGACCGCGCATGGCTGCCTCGTCGCAGTCGAAGAAGCCGGGGAGCACCACCACCATCACCATCACCACCACACGCACTGAAGCGACGATCCGCTCCACGCCGACCCGGGCGGGGGGCAGCGACGCAGCATTGACTCTTCGCCCTGCCTCTGGCAGACCGGGAGGCCGCGCGCCCTCCAAAAATCCAACTTTTTTCCTCTCTGTTGTGTCTTTGCTATGCAGAGTTTTCGCTGAGGACTCTCTGTCTCCCCAACGAAAGAAGGGCAGACAGAGAATCCCTTTGCAGAAGAGGAGAATCATGAAGGTTCGGCCCGGCCGTATGGCTGCTTTTTCGCTCGTCACTGCTCTGGCCCTGCTGGCAAGCGCCTGTAAGCAAACCCCGAAACCCGAGTCGGCGAATCAGCCGGCTCCTCAGCCGGCTGCAAAACCCGCACCGTCCGTTCCCAATGTGAAGGTGACTCCGCCCATCCAGGCAAAGGCCGCAGCTCCCAAACCTGGCCCCAACGCGCAGAAGAAGCCCGACACCGAGACGTTCGGCAAAGGGAAAGCCACAGTCCACCTGAAGGGCAGCGCGCACGATCACTCCTTCTGGGCCGAACAGCTGGATGTGGACGGCTCGGGCAACCCCGTCCTGGTGGATGAGGCCTGGAACCGCCAGCAGAAGGTCCTCTACATCAGCAGCGATCGCACGTTTACCTGCGGCAACGGACAAACGGCCACAGGATCGACTCTGATGGCGGTCTACGCGAAGGGCAATCCGCACAAGCGGCCGGCCGGATCCGGCTGGTGGGTTTCGGAATTGCACGCAGGCGACTGCGCCGTTCCCAGAGACGATCTCTATGGTTGCCGTTTCGACGCAGCCGGCAACAACAGCGATTGCGGAGAAGCGACCATCCAGCAGGAGACGAACGACGTAGTCCTGGTGCCCTTGCCCCAATCCGGTAATGCGCCGGGCACCGCCGCCGGCCAGTCTGCACCGGGAGCCGGCAGCACGCCTCCCAGCACTCCCGCGCCTTCAGGAAGCACTCCAAACCCGTAGCAGACATCCCCAGTGTCCCCAGCCCAGGGGCCCGTCCTCCGGCGAAATCGCCGCGAGGGCGGGCGCCGCCGGGGAAGGGCTCGATCCCGCCGGGTGAACTACCATCATCGAAGAGCGCATGAAGTTCACCGTCGCCACCCACCGCAAACGTGAGATCGTCGACATCACCGAGCAGGTCGAGGGACATCTGCCGGAGGCCACCGGCGTCTGCTGCCTGAATATCCTGCACACGACCGCGGCTCTGACCACAGCCGATCTGGACCCCGGCACGGATCTCGACATGCTCGACGCCTTCGAGGCGATGATGCCGAAGCTCCGCTACCGGCACCCGCACAATCCGGAGCACGTCCCGGATCACATCCTCTCCACCCTGATCGGCACCGCGCTCACGCTGCCGGTTGAATCCGGCTCGCTGGTGCTCGGCACCTGGCAGCGCGTGGTCCTGGTCGAACTCGACGGCGGGCGGCAAAGGGAATTGTCGCTGATCTTTTTGAAGAGCAGCTGACACATCCGGGGACCGAAAGTGAAACGGCGGCGCCGAAGCGCCGCCTGCAATGCAGACTCCGATCTCGAAACGCTAGATCTTGATCTGCGCCGTCGGATCGCCCGGCGTGACCGGATTGTTTTCGGCGCGAACCGCCGCTTCCGCCGCCTGGAAGCCGATCTTCGAATGCGTCCCGTCGCAGAACGGCTTGTTCACCGAAGCGCCGCAACGGCACAGCGAGAACGCCGGCTTGTTGCTCAGGTCCCACTCCTTGCCTTCATGATCGACCAGCGTTACTGCACCTTCTACGCGATACGGCCCGTTGGGGCGCACCGTAATCTTCACATCGGCCATGGCAAACCTCGAATCGATTGGGGATCAACCTTCCCGTTCAGTCTAACGGGTCGCGGCCGGCTCGTGCCCGGCGGGAAAAACCACGTCCTCTGGCCTCGCCTCAGCGGATCTCTCCGGAAGCCGGAAGGACCTCTCCGCTACGGCATACCAGAGCAGCCAGGCAAGCGCCGGCCACAAATAGAGCGGGGAATTGATTCCCCGGGGCAGGAAGAAGGGCTGAAGATCGAGGACCGCATACAGTGCGATCAGCGCCGCCACGGCTTTCGTCGAGCGCGCGTGAATCGCCGCGAACAGAAGCGCCGGAATGGCAAGGCACTGGTCATAAACCCAGCAGTACGGCGCCGCGAAGAGCGACACCAGAAGAAGAAGGTGGCCGTCCCTAGTCCAGTCCCACGCGCGACGCCGCTTCCCGAAATAGCCGAGCGCCCAGATGCTGGCAAGGATGCTGGGCACAAACGCCAGCCGCTCCGACCCGGGGCGGATCGCATCGCGCAGGAAAACGCCGAGGCACGGGATGTACTGCTGAGCGACGCCTGAGTTCCTCGCCCAGTGGAGGTATTGCGTCCAGATCGCCGGATCGATCCATTCAATGAGCAGGGATGAAGCGGCCAGAGCGGTGAGCAGACCGAGGACGGTGCGATAGCTTCGCGTCAGCAGGATCCACACCAAAAGCACGACTCCGACGGGAACCAGGAGCTGCGGCTTCAGGGTCCAGAACCAGAGTGCCATTCCCGCCACAAACGGCCGCTGGCTGTGAAAACGGAGAAAGAGCACCAGCCCGAGCAGTACGAACAGAGTCGTTTGTCCCATCACGACGCAAACCAGCGCCGGAGGAAACCCATAGGCCAGCAGGTCCGTGGCCGCTCCGCTCCACCCATAGAGCTTACGCAGTTGCATGACCGAAATGGCCAGCAGCCCGATCAGCCCAAGCGCCCAGGCGACGGAGGCGACGGGCGGGCTCATCCAGCCCAGCGGGATCGCCAGCGACAGAACCCAGGGCGGATTGCGCATGTAGAACGTGCCGTTTCCGACAAGCCCGCCGGCGCGTTCGAGGATGCCCATCGATCGCTCGTCGAAAGGATTGCCGTGGTGGACGAGTTGTTGTCCCGTGGCCCAGAAGACACCGAAGTCCCGAGAGCCCGTCAGATGATGCACCATCGGACTTACCGCCAGGAACAACGCCGTGATCGCGACGCCGAGCCCGCAGACGATCGCGCCCGCCAGTTCCACATACTCTCTGGCCGTTGGACGCGCAGCCGGAACCGAGTGCGCCGTCATGACTCCGATCCGACCAATTCCCTTGCCGGGACCGGCGAAGGCGCACGCGCTGCCGCGTACCAGACGACCCACGCCAGCGCGGGCCAGAGGAAGAGCTTCGAATTGAGTCCCACCTGGAAGATGAAGGGCAGGAGTTCGAGAACGACAAAGAGCAGCGCGAGCACCGCGATCATCTTCCGTGACGCGATCCGCGCCACGCCGTACAACAGCGCCGGAATTGCCACCGAGTGGTCCCACAGCCAGCAGTACGGCGCGACAAAGATCGACACCAGCACCACGAGGTTGCCGTGCTCCAGCCAGTCCCAGGCACGGCGGCGCGGCCAGAAATAGGCCACGGCCCACACACCCCCTGCTATCGCCGGAACAAACACCAGCCAGTGCGCGGCCGGGTTGATGGTGTCGCGCAGCATGACGCTGAGACACGGGATGAACTCATGGGAGATTCCGGAATTTCGCGCCCAGTGCAGGTATTGCGACCAGGCCTGCGGGTCGAGCAGTTCGGTGAGGGCGCAACTGGCCGCAATGGCCGCCACCGCGCCCACCAGGATGCGATAGCTGCGGGTGACCACGATCCAGAGCAACAGGACCACGGCAAAGGGCAGGAACAGATGCGGCTTCAGCGTGCAGAACCACAGCGCCGCTCCGGCCCGGAACGGATGCGTTGCGTAGAAGCGCAGGAACAGCACTAGGCCCAGAAGAAGGAAGATTGCCGTTTGCCCCGAGATGATGCAGAGCAGCGCCGGCGGGAAGCAGTAGCCGAGCCATTCCAGATGGGTGCCCGGGGAGCCGAACATTCGCCAGAGCATGCGCACGCAGCCAATCAAGATCGCCAGCATCAGCAGCGACCACGGGAGTGCCGACACCCGCGCGCTCGCGAGTCCAAGAGGCAGGGCCAGGGGCAGGCTCCACGGCGGGTTGCGCATGTAGTAGACACCTTTGCCCTCGAAGCCGGCTCCGTGCTCCGTCTGGCCCATGTCGGTGGCATCGTACGGATTACCGTGATGCACCAGTTGCTGTCCGGTCGCCCAGTAGACGACAAAGTCGCGCGAGACCGCCAGGTGATGAATGAGCGGAAGGACGGCGAGAAACAGCGACGTGATGGCGACACCGAGCGCGCAGGCCAGAGCCGCGGCCAGTTCGGCAACGTCGGGCTTCTTCTTCGCGGCTGGCAGATGCGTTTCGCTCACTGGGCCGATTCTACGAAGCGTACCAGGGCGTCGGGCATCCCCCTTTTGGCGCATCGTTCCCTGGAAGGGTACGGCTGGAAACAAGGCAGGCTAACCCAGGGAAACGGCGGGCGTCATGGAGGCAGCGAGCTCGCGCTGGAAGTTCCATCGCTCCTACACGAACCAGGTCAGCCGGGCGGGCGCGGTCCACAGAGGAATGACAGGCTGAATCCCTCTTTGGAGACAGGCGGGGTTTGGATCCACGCATGCTTCCCAAAAAGGGAATGGCCACCCCGAAAGGGTGGCCACTCACGTTTCCCTGTTTCGCCCTACTGCCGCGCTGCTCCCCGGCCGCGCACCGCTTCCTGCGCATGCGCTGCCCCATTGGGAGGAACCGGCGGAAGCTCCGGCTCTGCCGCGGCCGCCGCTTTCGCGCCGATCCCCAGCTTCTTCCGCAACTCGGTGTTGATCCTCTCGAAGGTGTCGCGGTTTTCCTTCAGGAATCCGCGCACATTCTCGCGTCCCTGTCCGATCCGCTCGCCGGAGTAGCTGAACCACGCGCCGCTCTTCTCCACGATGTTGTTCGCGACCGCCAGATCCAGCACATCGCCCTCGCGCGAGATGCCTTCTCCGTAAAGAATGTCGAACTCCGCCTCGCGGAAGGGTGCCGCGACCTTGTTTTTTACGATCTTCACTTTGGTCCGCGATCCAACTACAACATCGCCTTCCTTCACGGCCGCGATGCGCCGGATATCGATGCGCACCGAGGAGTAGAACTTCAGCGCGCGCCCGCCGGTCGTCGTCTCCGGATTGCCGAACATCACGCCGATCTTCTCGCGGATCTGGTTAATGAAGATGAGGCACGTGCGCGACTTCGATACCGTCCCGGTGAGCTTGCGCAGTGCCTGCGACATGAGCCGCGCCTGCAGGCCCACGTGCGAGTCGCCCATCTCACCATCCAGTTCCGCTTTGGGAACCAGCGCCGCCACCGAGTCCACCACCAGCACATCGATCGCTCCCGACCGAACCAGCGCCTCGGTGATCTCCAGCGCCTGCTCGCCGTAATCCGGCTGCGAGACCAGCAGGTTGTCGACATCCACGCCGAGTTTCTTGGCGTACTGCGGATCGAGCGCGTGCTCGGCATCGACAAACGCGGCCATGCCGCCTGCCTTCTGCGCCTCGGCGATGATCTGCAGCGTGATCGTCGTCTTGCCCGACGATTCCGGCCCGAAGATCTCGATGACGCGGCCGCGCGGCACGCCGCCCACGCCCAGCGCGGCGTCGAAGCTGATCGATCCGGTGGAGATGGTCGAGATCGGCACCACGGCTTCCTTGCTGCCCAGCCGCATGATGGATCCCTTGCCAAACTGCTTCTCAATCTGGGAAAGCGCCAGTTCTACTGCGCGCTGCCTTTCACGATCGTCTGCCACGTTGCTGCTCCATTCCGGGCTTCTTCGCTTGCCTCAGAGCCCCTGGTTCGCGGATTTTTCGTCCCGGGACTTTCGCCTAATGTTTGCCCTGCTCTTCGAGTCTACCATCGGACCCGCGTGGCTTCTCCACCTGGCTACACACAATTTTCACCGCAGGTAATGGCGAAGCGATTTCCCGCAGTCTACAAGGTTTCTTCGGTACCGTTTTTCCTCAGGGGGAGGCGGCAATCGCCGCCGCTCCTCCGAGGTTTGACGCCGTGCAGTCCCGCCCCTAGAGTGGCCACCATGATGTGCAGCCTCCGCCGCGCCCTCCTCGGAGTCTCCGCGCTCCTTCTGCTTCTCTCCGCCGCCGCATCCGCCCAGCCCCTCACCATCCGCAAAATCGCTGACGGCGTCTGGTTCGTACCCGGCAACGGCCACGGCTATTGCAACAACATCGTCATCGAAATGCAGGACTACCTCATCGTCGTCGACGCCAACTACCCCGGCCGCGCCCGCGAACTGGTCGCCGCCGTCCACCAGCTCTCGCCCAAGCCCGTCCTCTTCGTCTTCGATACTCACGCGCATCGCGATCACTCCTACGGCAACATCGTCTGGACCCGGGCGGGCGCCGTCACGTTCACTTACCAAGGTGTCGTCGATGAGATGGACCGGTACGAGCCCACGCGATGGCGCACCACCGCCGCCGAGCGGGACGACGTTGCTTCGCTCCATCTCGAGGACGCGCCCCGTCCCGAGCTCACCTTCCGCACGAGCCCCTTCATCCTCAGGGACAGCAGCCGCGAAGTGCGCTTCTACTTTCTGGGCTGGGCTCACACACGAGGCGACGGCTTCGTCTGGCTGCCCAAAGAGCGCATCCTGTGCACCGGTGATGCCGCTATCAACGCCAAACCCTCCCGCGAAACTCCGGTCGCTCCGCACAACAAACTCTGGGACGCCAACCTCGGCAACTGGCCTACCGTCCTGACGAAGGCTGAAGATCTCCACCCGCTCATCGTTCTGCCCGGCCACGGCGATCCCGGCGGTCCGGAGATTCTCACTGGTCAAAAGAACTTCCTCGTCGATCTCTACGCCGCGGTCCAGCGTCAGGTGGAGGCCGGCGTGCCGCTGGCAAAGATGGAGATGAAGCTGCCCGAGCGCGACCACGACTGGGCGCCTGCGGATCTGGCCACCGACTTCTCCATCGCCGACGACGAGATTACCCACCACACCCCGGCCGGCGCTCTGCCGCACGTCTGGAAATGAAGCCCTCCAGGTGCGGATAAATTAACTGTTGAACAGAGGAGGTGCGCATGGCGCGCATCGCAGTCGTAGGCGCAGGAGCTATTGGCGGGGCGATCGCCGGATTGCTGGAGATGGCCGGCGGTCATGAGATCACCCTTTGCACGCGGCGGCCGCTGCAGCAGTTAACGGTCACCATGCCCTCGGGACCGGTGCGCGTCCAGGCGCACAGCCTCGCGTCGCCCGAAGACGCTCCGCCCGCGGAGTGGGTGATCGTGGCCACCAAAGCCTACGACGCCGACAGTGCGGCCCGATGGTTTCCCCGCCTGTGCGCCCAGGGCGCACCCGTCGCCATCGTCCAGAATGGCGTCGAGCATCGCGAGCGCTTTGCCCCTTATGTCGATCAGGCGCGGTTGCTGCCCGTCATCATCGACTGCCCCGTCGAGCGCCCCGCCGATGGCGACATTCGGGTTCGCGGAGCTGCGCGCATGCGCATTGAAGACACGCCGCTCGGCCGCGCCTTTGCCGCGCTCTTCGCCGGCAGTCCCGTAACCATGGAGCCGGTGGCCGATTTCATCACCGCGGCATGGTGGAAGCTTTGCCTGAATGCAGTGGGCGCTCTGAACGCGCTCACCCTCAAACCGGCCGGCGTGCTGCACGACGAAGGCATCGCCCGGCTCGCCCGCGCTATGGTGGCGGAATGCATCGCGGTGGCTCGTGCCGAAGGCGCGGTGCTCAGCGATTCACTCGCCGATGAGATCGTGGCGCACTACCGCGCTCAGGCGCCCGACACCGTCAATTCGCTCCTGGCCGATCGCCTCGCCGGCCGCCGCCTCGAGACCGATGCACGCAACGGCGCTATCGTGCACAGGGGCGAGAAATACGGGATCCCCACGCCTCTGAATCGCATGGCCTTGACTTTGCTGGAGGCACAGCAGCCCTGACCGAAGAGAGATCTTGCTGTCTCAAATCGCGTGGATGAGTTGCGAGAACGGTGGCATGGCCGGTTATGGATAGGAAAGCCGCGGCGGAAGGTTGAAATCCTCGCGCAGCTTGTTTTCGGTGTGGATGGCGTTGGCGTAGATGCCCAGCCCGACCGTGAAGGCCTCCTCCTCCGAGGTATCCTTGCCGTCGATCTTGATCGTGCTGCCTGATTTGCTGTCCCCGTTCAGCGCGTGCAGCCCGTGAATCAATTCATGCCCGAGCGTCACGGACGGCGGCACAAAATGAGGCTTTCGATTCGCTCCCACCTGAGGCGTGTAAACCACCTGGTTCTGGCACCAGCCCACCAGGGCGCTCACGCCCTCTCCATGCAGCTGCGCGGCATCGGATGCGACACCCAGCTGTTTCTGCGCGGGGCTGGCGTAGGATCGTCCACCCCTCGGCTTGATTGTGCCGTTCAGGGCCATCTCGTAACTGATCGAAACGCGGGAGATCAGGATGCGATAGCCGCGGTAATCGACGGGACCGGCGCCGATAATCGCCTGCAGCAGAGCTTTGCCCTTCGGTTTCTCCCAAAGACCGCTCAGGGCCTCGTTGACGATGGCATGGAAAAATGGCTGACCCGGCTCGTCCGCAACATAAATTCCGGTAATGACCGTAGCGGTCCTCGTCCGCCCTTCCACCTCCTGCGCAAACACCGTGTACGTCATACCTTTCCTCCCAGGGTGCTGAGTTCACTACGCAAGGGGACCTGTTTGATTCCCTTCAGGAAACGACGTTCTCCTCACGGGAAGTGAGGCGTGCCGTTTGGCTTTGGAGGGGAGGCCACGAGCATACAGTCCTGTCTGCTCTTCCGGCAACCTCGGTTGGATGGATGGGTGGCAGCTGGAGAATTGGAACGGCGGCTGATTACGCCGCCGAGGTTGCGGCTTGTCCTGCCATGGTGCGCGCCGGCAGAAAGACTCGGATGCAGGCCCCGGGCAATTCCGGGTCCGGGTGCTCCATTACGACGCTGATCGATCCGCCATGCTTCTGCACGATGCCCATGCTCACCCAGAGGCCCAGGCCGGTGCCTTCGGCGCCCTTCGTCGTGAAGAACGGCTGAAACAGCTTCTTTGCCGCGTCGACGGAGATTCCGGGGCCGCTGTCGGCCACCTCGATCAGCGCGCCCGATCCATGTAGCTCGCCGGACTCCGCGTGCCGCATTGTGATGCGGACTCTTCCCCTCGAGCCGGCCGCTTCGACGGCATTCACGATGAGGTTCGTGAAGACCTGGCGCAGCTCAGCCGGAAAGCCCTCGACCGCCAGGCTGCCTTCGATCTGCGTCTCCAGGTGCACGCCCTGGTGCTGCAGCCGCCGGTCCAGCAGCAGCAGCACGCCCTCGATCAGTTCGCGCAGGTCGATCTGGATCGGCGCCTTCGGCTCGCGGTAGAGGCTCAGCATCGTGCGGCTGATCTGCATCGTACGGCCCAGTTCCTGCTGCGCAAGCCGCAGGTACTCCTCCCGCTTCGCCGGATCGGCTTCCTGCGCCAGCAGGTAGTGCAGATTTGCGACCGAATCCAGCGGATTGTGGATCTCGTGCGCGATGCTCGCCGCCAGACGCCCCGCCACGGCCAGCTTCTCCGAGGCGACCAGCGCCGTCTGCACCTGTCGCTCTTCGGTCACATCGCGGAAGACGAGCACCACGCCGATCATCTTGCCGGCACCGCTCAAGATCGGGGCCGCGCTGTCGTCGATCACATATTCGCGTCCGCCGCGCGCGATCAGAACGGTGTGATTCGCCAGCCCGACCACCTGCTTCAGCCGCCTCACCTTCTCCACCGGATTCTCGGCCGGCTTCCGTGTCTGCTCGTTGACGATGTGGAAGACCTTCGCCAGAGACTTTCCGTTCGCCTCCGCCAGGGTCCAGCCGGTCAGCTTTTCGGAGACTGCGTTCATGAAGGTCACCGCACCGCGCTCGTTGCAGGCGATCACCGCGTCGCCGATCGATTCCAGCGTGGTCTTGAACCACTGCTGGCTCTCAAACAACTCATCGGAGCGCTCGGTGATCTCCGCGATCCGGCGCTGGTAGCTCGCCGACACGGCGTGAAGATGATGGCGCGTGAACAACGCCAGAAAGATCCCAACCACTACCGCCGAAAGCAGCAGGGATATGAGTTCCCGCCGCTGCAGCCAGCGCGCATGTTCGGATTTCGCGGCCCGCAGATTTTCCTCGTGCCGCAGCATCTTGGCTGTCGTGGCACGGATGCCGTCCATCAGCGCTTTGCCGCGCTGGTCCATGCCAGTGGCCTTCAGCGAGGCGGGATCCTGGCTCAGCACCGCATCGGCGAAACCCAGCCACTGGTTGTAGCGCACCTCAAGGTCATCGATGGCTTTCTCCTGCTCGGGTTCGTCAACGAGCATTGAACGCAGGCTCGCGAAATGGGCCTGGATCGGAGCCGCTGCCGCCTTCCAGGGCTGCAGCATTATCGGATCGCCGGTCAGTTGAAATCCACGGAGCCCGGTTTCCTGATCGATAAAGAGGTTCTGCAACTCCTGAACCTGCGCGCTCACCTGATCGCTGTGGTCGAGTGCCCGCTGCGCGACCGTCGCTGCGGCGATCTGCCACGCCAGAAAGCCCGCCATCAGAATCAGCAGGACGATGGGGAGCGCCACCAGGTGGCGCAGGGTCCGGTTGAACGCTGCTTCCTTCAAGCCGTTCCCCCGATGCGCGGCCCCGCCGAGCCCGCGGACCGGAGCATCTGATGGAGCTTTTCCAGCAGTTCCTGAGGGCCTTCGCCCTTCAGCAGCGTGATGTCGGCCAGCGCGACCACCTCGGCAGGCAGATTGATATACGCAGAGAGCAGCATGATGGGCACATCGGGCCGCTCGCGCCGCATCGTCTCAGCCACCGCGCCGCCATCCATCTCCGGCATGTAGTAGTCGAGCACCACCCCATCGATCGCATGACCCCGAAAGAGCGACAGCCCGCTCTGGCCGTCGATGGCCGTCAGCACCTGGTAACCCGCGCGCTCCAGTACCGCCTTGCGGATCTGGAGCCCAAGCGCTTCATCGTCGATGCAAAGAATCGTTGGAACGGACACAAGTCCTGCTCATCTGCCTGACCCCAGGGCAGCGAAAAAGGTCGTCGATCAGCTTGCCGGTCCTAGTTTTGGGGGCTCAACGTTGACCAAAGTATAACACCCGGAAATGGGTGCAAATCCCTCCATTTGCAGGGTCAATCTCCCCCAAATCGGTCAAATACAGGCCCAGCGACGGGCCCGAATTGCAGCTGTTTCCGTCCAGCCTTGCCGCCCGAATTAACAGAAGATTTGCAATCTGTTTGCCCCTCCCGGTTTAGCCTGAGGGCTGAACCCGCCAACGCTGCCGGGATCTCCGGGAAAGGAATTTCGCTTGAGCCAAACCGTTTTTGTGCTTGAGGATGACGCAGACATCGCCCGCCTGATTCAACACCACCTGGAGGCCGCCGGATTCCCGGCGCGCATCTTCGCCACGCCGGCCAGTCTGATCCCGGACGCGGAGCGCCAGGCGCCCGCTCTTTTCCTGCTGGACATCATGGTTCCCGGCGGGGATGGCCTCGATGTTTGCCGGCGCCTGCGCAATCATCCAGCTCTCAGCGCGATTCCGATCATCTTTGTCACCGCGCGTGCCGCGGAAAACGACCGCGTCCTCGGCCTTGAACTGGGCGCCGACGACTATATCACCAAGCCCTTTGCCCCCCGCGAACTGCTGGCTCGCGTGAAAGCCGTTCTCCGCCGCTTCGAGCGCCCCTCGACGCCCTCGGCCATCGCGTTTGAGGATGTCGAGATCGACGCCAGCGCCATGCAGCTCCGTGTACGCGGCAGCCTGACCACCACCACGGCAACCGAATTCCGTCTTCTCGACTACCTGGCTCGGCACCCGGGCCGCGTTTTCAGCCGCGACCACCTGCTCGATGCCGTCTGGGGCGATGCGCGCTTCGTCACGCCGCGCTCGGTCGACGTCTACGTCCGCCGCATCCGCGAGAAGATCGAGAACGATCCGGAGAATCCGCGCTACCTCAAAACCGTGCGCGGCGCCGGGTACCGCTTCGAGATTCCTCGGGTCAACGAGCGGGCAGCAGTTTAATAAACTTCATCCGGCGCCTTGCGGCCCCATCCAAACGGCTATGACGATCGCGGAGCTGTTCCTGCAGGAATTCGACATTGAGATCCCCTCCACGCGCAGCTTCCTCGAGCGCGTGCCCGAAGCCAGCTTCGCCTGGAAGCCGCACGACAAATCGATGACGCTCGGCCGGCTCGCCTCGCATCTGGCCGATCTGCCGGCCCGCTGCGCCACCATCATCACCACCGAGGAGTTGATTCGCCCGGTCGGGTTCAAGCCCTGGACCGCCGCTTCCACAGCCGAGATGCTTGAGCACTTCGACTCTGTCGCCGCGGAGGCGCGCGCCGCGCTCGCCGATCTGCACGAGGATCAGCTTGCCGTCCTCTGGTCCATCAAAATGGGCGACCGCGTCCTTGCCTCATTGCCCCGCGTGATGGCGCTGCGCCGCGTTTTTATGAATCACATGATCCATCACCGCGCCCAGCTCGGTGTCTTCCTGCGCCTCCTCGATGTGCAGATTCCCGGGGTCTACGGGGCCTCCGCCGACGATCAGCGGTGACCCGGGGGTTCGGTTTCCAGGCAGCCTGCAGGCTGTTCGACGGATGGCGGAAGCATGGCCGGGCCTGAACCCTGTACGCTGAACGCTGTAGCCTGCATTTCACCGTGACCGGCAGAGTTTTTTCCAAGCTGCTTCTCTCGTTTCTCCTCGTGCTGTGCATCGCCACGGCCATCCTGGACTTGTCCTTCCGCAACATCGTTGCGCACTCGCTGCATGAAGAGGCCCGCGTTGCTTCGTTGAGCGCCGACCAGCGCGCAGCCGCGCTGCACATCCTGCGCCGCGACCTCTTTACGGCGTCTCTCATCGCGCTCGTTCTTGCCACGCTGGCCTCGGCGTGGCTGGCGCATCGCATCGCTGGGCGCCTGCGCCGCATTGTTAATTTTTCCGGGCGCATCGCCGGCGGCGACTTCACCGCCCGCATCGAGGAGACCGACGACGACGAAATCGGCGAAGTCGCCCGCGCGCTCGATGCCACCGCCGGACGCCTGGAGCAATCCTTCCACGCTCTCGAAGCCAAGCAGCGCGAGCTCTCCGCTCTCATGGACTCGATGCAGGAAGCCGTCATTGCTGTGAATGCTGCGGGCCAGGTCAGCTGGGCCAACGCCGTCATGCGACGCATCTCTCCGGCGCCGGTGAGGCCGGGCAAGGCGCTGGTGGTCAGCGTCCGCGATCCGGAGATCCTCAAATGCGTCGAGGTCGCGCTGCGCGAGCGCCACATTGGCGCGGGACGCGCCATCTCCGTCGTCCCAGGCCGTGCTTTTGAGGTCAGCGCCGCACCCACACCCGATGGCGGCGCCGTTGCCGTTCTCCACGATGTGACCCAGATCGAGGCTGTCGAGAAGACCCGCCGGGACTTCATCGCCAACGTCTCCCACGAGCTGCGCACCCCACTCACCTCGATCTCCGGCTACGTCGAAACGCTGCTCGAAGACGATATGGAGCTACCCGACCACGCACGCGAGTTCATGGCCATCATTCTCAAGAATGCGCGGCGCGTGAACCGCCTCACCGAAGACCTGCTCGCCCTGGCCCAGGTTGAATCCGGTGAGCATAAACCGCGGGTGCAGCCGCTGCGCGCCTCCGCTCTGGTGACCGATGCCATCGAGTCGCTCGCCGGCATGGTTATCGAGTCAGGAATCACTCTGGAGGCCGGCGAAACCACCGATACGCTCGTTCTTGCCGACGTAGATGCTATGACCCAGGTCTTCGGCAACCTCATCGAGAACGCCATGAAATACGGGGCCTCGGGCAAACGCGTCGTGGTGGGTGCGCGCCCGATCGAGAATGCCGTCGAGTTCTACGTGCAGGACTTCGGCCAGGGCATGGCCGAGGAACATCTCAGCCGCATCTTCGAGCGCTTCTACCGCGTCGACAAGGCCCGCTCCCGCGAATCCGGCGGTACCGGCCTGGGCCTGGCCATCGTCAAGCACATCGTGCTCGCCCACGGCGGAACTATCCGCGTCGAGAGCGAACTGGGCAGCGGCGCAACGTTCCTGTTTACGCTGCCCATGGCGGCACCCCCGGCGACGAAACTTACATCCGACGAAGCACCGGCGAATCTGGTCCCCTGATCCTCACCCGACTCTCTGGTCTCGCGCTTCTCCATTCCGGCCTCAGGCGCGCAGTCACTACAACCGCCTGTACCCTGCCCTCTGTCCGCTGTACCCTGTTGGCATGCCCCGCACCGTCCATGCTGTCTGCTCGCACGACTGCCCCGACTCCTGCGGGGTACTCGTCACCATTGATGACGCCGGGCGCGCCACCAGGCTCCGCGGCGATCCGAATCATCCCGTCACGCGTGGCTTCCTCTGCGGCAAAGTCGCGAAGTACCTCGACCGCGCCTACTCGCCCGACCGCCTGCTCTATCCCATGCGTCGGCGCCCGGGCATTCCCAAAGCCGCGCTCCCGCATGGCCGCGAGTCCGACGCCTTCGAGCGCATCTCCTGGGACGAGGCTCTCGACACGGTCGCGACCCGTCTTGCGTCCATCGCTCGCGACCACGGACCGGAATCGATCCTGCCCTACTCCTACGCCGGCACCATCGGGGTACTGGGCTACGGCTCCATGGATCGCCGCTTCTTCCACCGGCTCGGCGCCTCGCAGCTCGACCGCACCATCTGCTCGGAAACGGGCGGCCAGGCGCTGCTTTCCGTCTACGGACGCAAGCTAGGCACCGACACCGAAGCCTTCGCGCATGCAAAGCTGATCCTCGCCTGGGCGGCCAACATCCACGGAAACAATATTCATCTGTGGCCCTTCGTCGAAGAAGCCCGCCGCAACGGCGCCAAGCTGGTCGTGATCGATCCTTACGCCACCCGCACCGCGCGTGCCGCCGACTGGCACATCCCCATCAATCCCGGCACCGACTCCGCACTCGCACTCGGCATGATGCACATCATCCTGCGCGAACGCCTCTACGACGAGGATTACGTCACTCGCTGGACCTGCGGCTTCGATCCGCTGCGCGAGCGTGCCGCAGAATATCCCCCGGAGCGCGTCGCGTCGATCACCGGGATCCCAGTCGGCGACATCGAACGGCTCGCCCGCGACTACGCCACTACCGCCCCTGCTGTCATCCGCCTCAACTACGGCGTGCAGCGCTGCGACAATGGAGGTGCGGCCACGCGCGCGGTCGCCATGCTGCCCGCGCTCACCGGGGCATGGAAACACTACGGCGGCGGCCTCCAGCTCTCCACCAGCGGCGCCTTCAAATGGAACAGCACCGCGCTGCAGCGTCCCGACCTGATGGAGGCCAGTCCTCTGGGCCGGCCCGCGCGCGTCGTGAATATGTCGGTGCTCGGGGAGGCCCTCAACCAGCTCGGTCAGAACCCCGCAGACGGTCCCCGCGTGCACGCGCTCTTCGTCTACAACTCGAATCCCGCCGCGGTGGCGCCCGACCAGACCTCCGTCCTGCGCGGCCTGGCGCGTCCGGATCTATTCACCGTCGTCCACGAACAGTTCTTCACCGACACGGCCGACTACGCCGACATCCTGCTGCCCGCAACCACCTTCCTCGAGCACAAGGACATCCAGGGCGCCTACGGACATTACTATGTTCAGCTCTCCGAGCAGGCCATCGAGCCCCTCGGGGAAGCCCGCTCCAATGTCTGGGTCTTTTCGCAACTCGCGCAGCGGATCGGCTTTACCGAACCCTGCTTCCGCGATTCGGTCGACGACCTCATCGCCCAGGCCCTGCATGTCGACGATCCGGAGCACCAGCATCCCTTGCTGGCCGGCATCACGCCCGAAAGCCTGCACCAGGCCGGCGGCGCCCTGCGCCTCCGCTTCGAAGAAGAGCGGAAGCAGCAGCCCCTCCTGCCCTTCGCCGAAGGCCCTTTTGACACCCCCAGCGGCCGTATCGAGTTTTACTCGGCCGCCCTTGCTGCACAGGGCATCGATCCTCTCCCCGCCTTTGTTCCGGCGCGGGAGTCCCGCCACACCCAGGAGAGCGGCCGCTATCCGCTCGAACTGCTGGCCCGGAAAGCCGACAACTATATGAACTCCACCTTTCCCAATCTCGAAGGTCACCGCCAGATGGAATCGGCCTATAACGGTGTCCTCGAGATCCATTCCGACGATGCCGCACGGCGCGGCATCGCCCATGGCGACTTCGTCGACGTCTTCAACGACCGGGGCAGCCTCGCTCTGCGTGCCCATGTCAACGGCAGCGTTCGCCCGGGCGTCGTTGCCGCGCGGCTCAACTGGAATAAGCTCTCCTCGGGCGGGCGAAACGTCAACCTGCTGACGTCGCAACGCCTCAACGACCTGGCCGGCGGACCCACTTTTTATTCGGTTCTCGTTGACGTCCGCAGGTCTCCTGCGTCCCAAGAAAATCGAAGCGATATTCGATAAACTGAACCCAATTTCTCCCCCAAGACATCTTCAGCAGGCGCAGTCCTGCGGGATGAGAGATGAGGACGACGTTGCCAGTAACAACTCCGCCGGATATTTCCGCCTGCACGTCCGTTTCCAACGGCTCCCAGGCCGCGTCCGGCGCTGCCGCCTGCGCGTATCGCGCTGATATAATCGCCTTTTCCCAAAGAACGGCCTGATTTTGAGCAGTGAGGGTGTGCCTATTTCTTCCGTGAACTCCTGGAGCGCTGGCTCCCCGCACGTTACAAGCAGGATTTTGCGCCGGCTCCTGAGGCGCTCCCTGGTTCTGGTTCTCCTCCTCGTGCCAACTCTGCCCCTCTCGCGGCTGGTGGCCCAGGAGGCTGCATCGTCGCCTGCCAGCGACGTGGGCCAGAAGATCGTTGAGATTCGAGTCATCGGCGCTCGCCGCATTCCCAAGGAAACCATTCTGGCGCGCATGTTCAGCCATGTGAACGACGCGTACGACCCGCTCGCCGTCGAGCGCGATTTCAATTCCCTTTGGAATACCGGCTACTTCGAAGACGTCCGTATCGAAAAAGAAGACACCCCGCAGGGTGTCATCCTTGACGTCTACGTGCGCGAGAAGCCCACCATTCGCGACATCACCTACAAGGGCAACAACTCCATCACCGAGTCCGACATCCTCGATCGCTTCAAGAAGGAAAAGGTCGGCCTCTCACAGGAGAGCCAGTACGATCCGGCCCGCATCGCGCATGCCGTGACCGTGATCAAGGAGATGGAAGCCGAGCACGGCCACCAGTTCGCCACGGTGCGTCCTGAAGTTCGCACGATCCCGCCGGCGTCCGTACAGCTCATCTTCCAGATCAAGGAAGGCCCCACCGTTAAGGTCGGCAAGATCACCTTCTCCGGTAACCGCCATGTGACCTCGCGCATTCTGCGCGAGTCCATGCGCAACCTCCGCCCCATCGGCATTCCGCACTCCATCTTCCTCGAGAGCCTGTTCGCGCGCACCTACGACGCCACCAAGCTCGATGAAGATACCGAGCGCGTCCGCCAGGCCTATCGCGACCGCGGCTACCTGCGCGGCGGCCCGGTCGGCTCCGCGGAGACCAAAATCCGCAACGAGTCCGGGCTCTCGCTGTTCACCTTCCGCCCCAGAAAGGGCAAGCGCATCGACATTCACATGAATATCGACGAGGGCGAGCGCTATCGGCTGGCGGGCATCAATTTCTCCGGCTATAAGCCCGGAACCAACGTCAAGGCGCTGCGGGCTGTCTTTACCCAGAAAGACGGGGCCACCTTCAACCTCACCATCTTCCAGAAGGACCTCGACAATCTGCGCAAAGCCTACAGCCAGGACGGCTACATCAACTTCAGCCCCCTGCCGGTTCCGACCTTCGATGACGCAAAGCACACCGTCACCTGGAACATCGACATCGATGAGGGTAAGCAGTTCACCGTCTCGCGGATCGAGTTCCAGGGCAACACCGTCACCCGCGATTTCGTGATCCGCCGCGAACTCCTCCTGCAGGAAGGCCAGGTCTACAACAGCCACCTGTGGGAGCTCAGCCTGCTGCGCCTCAATCAGCTCGACTACTTCAATCCGCTGCGCGTCGATCAGGACTCCGAGACGCACCAGAACACCGAATCCGGAACGGTCGATCTGCTCCTGAAGGTCCAGGAAAAGGGCAAGAACTCCATCGGTCTCAACGGCGGCGTCAGCGGCCTTTCCGGCGCCTTCCTCGGCCTGAATTATCAGACCAACAACTTCCTTGGCCTCGGCGAAACTCTCAGCGTGCAGGCCAACGCCGGCAGCCTGGCCCGCAACCTGCTGTTCGCGTTCAACGAGCCTTACTTCCGGAACAAGCCGCTGAACCTCGGCTTCCAGATCTTCGATCGCAAGACCGATTACAACGCCTCGAAGAGCTACTCCTTCTCCGGGACAACCCCGACCAACGAAAGCTCTGCCGTCTCGTCGCTGCTGCAGAATTACAACCAGGGAGAAAAGGGATTCAACCTGTCGGCCAGCTATCCCATCCGGCACTTCAATCTCTTCGGTTTCTCACGCGTCGGCGCTACCTATGCGTGGGACAGTTCCACCGTTCGCGCCTTCAGCGCAGCCTCGAGCAACCTCTTCCAGACGCTGGCCTTCCGCAGCGGCATTCAGGGCCAGAACGCGCTCGAGGGCATCATCACGAGCTCGGCGATGTTCAGCTATAACTCAAGCAACATCGACAGCAACTACCTGCCGCACAGCGGACAGTCGCTGGCGGCCAGCGTTCAGTTGGCCGGCATCTGGGGCAGCGTGCGCTATGTTCGGCCCATCGTCGAGTACAAGCGCTTCACTCCGATGAAGGGCTTCTGGTTCAACAAGGCGGGCAAGAACACGCTTGGCATCCGCCTGCAGGCGATTTACATCCACGGCTTCAGCGGCGATGTCGCTCCGCCCTTCGACCGTCCTTCCGCTGGTGGCGAGTCCGACCTTCGCGGCTTCGACGCGCGCACCATCTCGCCCTACGGCTTCGTTCCCACCCGCGTACTCTTCGACCTCACCAATCCGGATGGAACGACCGTTCCCCGCGATCCCACCAATCCGAGCCTCGGTCCGATTCAAGTGCCCCTGCCCGTCTACGGCATTGCCACCCTTGGTGGCGACACCAACTTTACCTGGAACATGCAGTACATGATTCCCATCTACGGACACACGGTGGGTTTCAACTTCTTCAATGATTTCGGCATGGACATGGCCATGAATAAGGGCCAGCTGCTGCAGAGCCCCGAAGGGATCGACGCGCTGAACTCTCCCCTCTACGGATGCCCGAATTACGTCAACGGCACCTGCCAGGGAGGACAGCAGATTCAGTTCGACAAATACATCGAGCCGATCCACGGAACCAACTACGTTCCTCGCGATTCGGCCGGCGGCGAGCTTGACGTCATGATGCCGATCATCAACGCACCCTTCCGCAGCTACTATGCCGTCAACCCGCTGAAGCTATTCACCTTCTTCACCCGGACCGACCTCATCACGCGCAGCATGTTCCCTGCTGGCGGCGCGGGCGATTATTCCTACGCCCAGGCCGAACAGTTTTACAACGGCCTCTACGTCCTGCGTGAGCCCAGCAAGACTTTCCGGCTCACCGTGGCCACTACTTTCTAGGAAACGAGGGTTCCACACATGCGGCCGGACTCGTCCGGCCGCATTTTTCTTTTGCCCCGAATTTCTTCTGCAGAGCCTGGGCGCTTAAACGCCAGGAACGTTGACGACCCCACCCCCGCGCCCTATAATTTGCCCAGGTTCCTGAGAAAATCTCTCTGTCCGCGTCTCTGCTTTGCCGGGCGAAGATTTGAGCCCGGTCTCACTCCGTAATTTCGAGGAACCGGAATCATTGGGAGTGAGGAATGCGGGCCAAGCCACCAGGAAACCGAAGGAGTTTTTGAATTCCATGAAGCGTTCGTTGTCACTCGTTTGCGTGCTCGCGTCCGGAATGGGCGTTGCAGCCCTTGCCCAGGCCACTCCGGCATCGGATCCGGCCCCATCCGCCCCGGTCGCCATGACCGGCACCACCAAAATCGCCATCATCCAGTTTCAGGGTGCCGTCGCCCAGACCAACGAGTTTCAGCGTGACGTCGCCGATCTTCGCAAGAAGTACCAGCCTCAGGAAACGAAGCTGCAGGCTGACAACCAGGAAATCGAGACCCTGAAGAAGCAGCTGCAGACCGCGGGCACCACCATCAGCGACGTCGACCGTGAAACGAAGATGCGCGCCATCGACGACAAGACCAAGAGCCTCCAGCGTGCGGCGCAGGACCTGCAGAGCAACGAGCAGCAGGACGCCCAGGAGACCTTCAATCAGGTCGCCAATAAAGTTGGAGAGGTGATGATCACCTACGCCCAGCAGCAGGGATTCAATCTGGTCCTCGATGCCGGCCAGCAGAATAGCAATGTTCTCTGGGCCAACCCGGGAACCGATATCACCAAGGCTGTGACCGAAGCCTACAACGCCAAGTCTGGCGTTCCGGCACCGCCCGCGCCTGTCCCGTCCGCGCCGGCTCCACGCTCCACGCCAGGTGCCACGCATACTCCCGCGGCCACGCCGCACAGGTAGTTCCGCTGCGAAGGCGGCTTTTCCTGCCAGGGAAAAGCCGCCCAAGCGCCTTGACATTTCCCTCCGAATCGATCGTGCGCTGCATTGTGGAAAATTCTGTGGAAGATTTTTGCGGCGGCCTCTCTTAACTAAATCGACAAGCCATCGCGCCGTCGCGGCAGCCTCCGATGATCCTCCTATCTCGCTTGCCTGCATCCAGTTAGAGCATTAAGGCAGCGTCACAGCCGTTCGTAACCCCAGGAGACGCAACCCTTTGCGTTTTCCACAAATTCGCGTCAATAAGGGGTGAATCCGGTTGGCAGTTTGGATGCCAGAGGGGCCCGCGGTTTCTTACTGGACAACGCCGCGCTTCGACGTCTCGAGGAACGCTAGCAGGTAGCTCACATCCTCTGATTCGACGCCCTCGGCGCGCAGCTTTTCCACGGCCTGAGCGGCGTTCAGCTTCGAGGCCAGCAACGTCCGGAATGCGTGGTGCAAGGCCCGCAACCGTGTTCGGTCAAACCCGCGCCGCTCCAGCCCGACCTTGTTCATCCCAAAGGCGTGGGCTTCCCGTGTCGCCGAAGTCAGCGAATACGGCAGCACGTCCTGCGTGACAACCGTCCCGCCGCCGATATACGCGTACTTTCCTATCCGGCAGAACTGGTGGATCGGCGAAAGCGCACCGACCGTCACGTAGTCTTCGACCGTCACATGGCCGGCCAGCGTGGCGTTGTTCGCCAGAATGCAGTGGTCGCCGACGATGCTGTCGTGCCCCACGTGGACGTAAGCCATCAGCAAGCAACCGCTTCCAATACGCGTCATCCCTCCGCCGCCAATCGTGCCTCGGGAGATCGTCACGCACTCACGGATCGTGTTGTCGTCGCCCAGCGTAACGCCGGTGGCCTCGCCTTTGTATTTCAGATCCTGCGGCGCCACCCCGACGCAGGCAAAGGGCGAAAATCTGTTTCTCGACCCGGCTGTCAGATGCCCGTCGAGCACCACATGCGAGACCAACTCGCACGCCTCGCCCAGCACCACATGTGGCCCCACCGTGCACCATGGCCCCACCGTGCAGGATTCCGGAACGACCGCCCCGGCAGCCACAATGGCCGTGGGATGAATGCTCACTCTGCCTTCACCTCTGCACCGCCGCCCGTGCCCGGCGCTTCCGGCGTCCGCGGCACCAGAGCGCACATCACCGTCGCCTCGCACGCCAGCTTCCCGTTCACGGTGGCCTCGCCCTGCATTTTGGCCACGCGCGGTTTCCAGGTGAGGACGCTCACCTCGATCCGCAACTGATCCCCCGGCACCACCGGCTTGCGGAACTTCGCGCGCTCGATGCTGGTGAACACCATCAGCTTCTGATCGCGGTCCGGAACCTCCGGCATCAGCAGCACGCCCCCCGTCTGCGCAATGGCCTCGACTACCAGAGCCCCTGGCATGATCGGATATCCGGGAAAGTGTCCCTGGAAAAACGGCTCGTTGATCGTGACGTTCTTGATGGCGACAAGGCGCTTCCTCCGCTCAATTTCGACCACGCGGTCGATCAGCAGAAATGGGTAGCGATGCGGCAAAATGCTCATGATCTCGGTGATCTCGAGCACCTGACGTCCTTCCAGAATGCAGTCGTTGTTTTCCATTTGTGGCAGGGCCGATTATAAATGCAGGGGGCACGGTTAGCGGATAGCGGTTAGCGAACGAGAATGCCGGCTGGCGCTGAGGTTCGCCGCTTCTTTGGCACCTTCAGAGCAACGCCAACAGAGCCAGACCAAGCGCCACCGGCATCGCGACCATCCCGATCCGGAAGAACTCCCACGCCGTAATTTCCGCGTTCTCGCGGCGCAGCGCGATCAGCCACAGGATCGTCGCCAGCGATCCCGTCACGGAAAGATTCGGGCCCAAATCCACGCCGATCATCACCGCATGCGCCAGCAGTCCGTGCTGCCCCGTCTGCCGCAGCGCCGTTCCCGCCGCCAGCCCCGCCGGCAGATTGTTCATCCCGTTGCAAAGCACGGCGATCCCGAAGCCGCCGCAAAATTTCCCCACGCCGTCCGGGGCCGCGGCCAGCCACGCCAGCGCCGCCCGCGTCAGCCGCATCATGCCGGCTCGGTTCAGGGCCTCCACGATCATGAACAGTCCCGCCACCAACGGGAGCACGCTCCACGCCACGTGCCGCACAGCGCTCTTCGGCGCTCTCCGATCCCGCAACGCGACGAGTGCCAGCGTCACAACCCCAGCCCCGAAAGTCGGCGCTCCCAGCGGCACATCCATCGCCGAGGCGACCAACAACCCTGCTGCGGCCACCGCTATCCCTGTCAGCGCCAGCCATCCCGCCGGCTCCAGTCGATACGGCTCGTGCACCTCCGCTGCCTCGCCGGCCAGCTGTTTCCGGCACAGCCACCGCAGACACGCAAAAGTCGCCGCTACCGATGCGATCGAAGGCAGCAGGAACATCCGGATCCAGACTGCCAGCCGCGGCAACTGCGCCCCGTACACCACCAGGTTGGCAGGATTTGCGATCGGCAGCAGGAAGCTTGCCGCGTTCGCGATCAGGGCGCAGGCCAGCAGATGCGGCCGGGGCTCCACTTTCGCCCTGCGAACTACCGCGAGCACGGCGGGCGTCAGCACCACCGCGGTCGCATCGTTCGACAGCAGCGCCGTTACGCCAATACCCACGACATAAATCCAGAGAAAAAGCCGGCTTGCCGAACCTCGGGCATGGTGCACTGCAATGTCGGCAACCCAGTCGAAGACGCCCTCCTCGCGCGCCAGTTCCGCCAGCAGCATCATGCCCGAGAGGAAGAGGTAGACGTCGGTGCCCTCACGGATCGCATGGGCCGCGCC
>JBKICP010000238.1:0-2891 GCA_046567085.1 Acidobacteriota bacterium | reverse complement strand
CGGGTTCCAGCACGCGATATGCGGCTCGCGCGCCAGCTCCATCGGCGCCGTCCAGCCGGAGGCCGTCCGCCGTGCCGACCAGATCGCAACATCCGGCGCCCCTTCGTGCGTGCCCCCGAACCACGACGCCAGCAGATCCTCATTCCTCAGCTGAACAATCGTGGAAGCGTGGCTCGAGGCGAACGGCGCGGAGCCGACAGGAAAGATTAGTCGCGATGATTGTGCGACGGCCATGGAAGCGGAGAGCGCGAACAGCAAGGAAACTACGCCGGCGAGCCTGGTGGGCACCATTCCTCCTGGTGATTCGTTGTGCCTGACTCTCCAGTACAACATCCCGCCCGCCTCCGGAACGCAGAATACCGGCCGGCCCAGGAGATTCACCCGCTCGCATTCCTGTCCAGACACTCCCGGAGCAGGGAAGTGGCCCGCCGCTAATGGCCCGCGGCCTTCGCCACCTCCGCAGCAAATACATACGTCGGCCCAAACATATTCGACCGGAAGATCACCCACTTCTCATCCGGAGTGAAGCTCACATTCGGCTCCAGCCGATAGTTGTGCCGCGACATATTCACCAGATGCTCGGCATGAAACACGCCCGGCTGCCAGAAGTCCGGCTTGTTGATCCCATCACCGTGCGTCAGCTGCGGATGGAACAGCTCAATCCACTCGCCGTCCGGCGCATGTGCCACCTGCCCCGGGTCGCCGCCGTCCCCGCAAAACAGCGAGCCGTCACGCCTCACGTTGAAATGGATCGACCATTCGTTGCGCTGCATGTGATACGCCGTCCGTTTTCCGGTCTCGACGTTGTATCCCGCCAGCCAGAAATCCTCTCCCTTCGGCGTCTGCCAGTCGTACCAAAGCGTCTTGCCGTCCGGAGCCCAGAACTCATGCCCCGCAATTTCCATGAACATCGTCCGCTTGTGGATCAGCATGTTGTGCGTGCCGTCCGTGTGGATCGTCCAGATGCGATCCACCTTTTGCCACGGACCCTCGTGGCAATACATCAGCAAGTGCGGATCCGTCGGCGAAAACAGCAGGTGATTGATCCAGTCCGTGCTGTGCAGCAGTGGCCGCAGCTTACCCGTCCGTAAATCGATCACGAACAGCACCAGCGGCAGCCGCGCCGCCAGGCGCCGCTGCATCATCTCTCCCTTGTTCAGCGGCTGCAGCATGTTCTGCGCCTGCTGCGCTCCGCCTCGCTGATCCTGGCGGTGCGCATCGCCAGGCGGCGGCTGGTTGTAGTCCTGCCCTCCCGTGCCCTCGATATACGTCCCCGCCGCCAGCGTCTCATCGGCATTCACCGTTGCCACCGATCCCCGCGCCGGCATCGTCGCCAGCCTCCGCGTTTCTCCGGTATCGACATTCGTTACATACAGCCCGCGATCCTCCGGCTTGATGTAGAACACGCTCGGCGTCTTGTGCCCAACCACAATCGTCCGCACGTGCCCCTGCACCACCTGCCGCGTCTTCCACGTCGCCAGTTCGATCACCGAAATGCCGGCCGGCGTCGTGTACACCATCTCCTTGCCGTCCGGCGTGTACGCGTTCACGTTGAAGTAGAAGCTCGCCGAATCCGGCTCCCGCGTCAGCCGCACCACCCGATGCCCCGTCGCAGGATCCACCCACGATGTCGGCGGTTCCTGCCCCGGCTGCCATGCAGGATCGGACCCCACCGCACCCGCCCGAACCGTCGACGCCGGCCTCTGCGCATGCGCGGCCAGCGGGAGTATCAGAGCAATCAACGAGGCGCAAAGCCCGCAAGTCTTCCGGCGATAGAAATCCACGATCCAACCTCCTGGGGTGAAGTTGCGTTGACGATTCAGTTCTGCCGATCCATCATCGCCGGCCGCCCGACACTAGCGCTCGTACGGTTTCTCCTGCGACCAGAACGGATCGACCGGCAGATTCCACACTGACGGAGGATCCGGATGCGCCGGATCGAACTCCTGCACCCCTCGGCGCAGAAATGTCGCCAGCGGCAAATGCTGCTCCCGTATCGACTGCACCACACACTTCGCCAACTCCAGCGCGCCATACGAGTTGAAGTGCGTGTCGTCCTTCAGTTCCTCCGTCTGCCCCGGAAACGTATTGGCCGGGTAATGTACAAACGCCTTCAGCGTGCCCTCCGGCCCCATCGCCTCAAACAGAGTCTTGCTCATCGCGTTCAGGTCGATCAGCGGTACCTTTTCCTCCCGCGCGACCTCGCGCATCGCCTCCGGATAATCGCCCAGCGTCGCCTCGATCTTTCCATCCGCCGTGAAGCGCCGCCGGTTCATCGAGGTCACCAGCATCGGATGCGCCTTCTGCTCCCGAGTCATCGCAATAGACCGCCGCAGCAGATCCTTGTATTCGGGAATCGAAACGAAGCCGCGCCCTGGCTTCTGATCGTTGTGCGCAAACTGCATCAGCAGAAAATCCCCCGCCCGCAGCGTGCTGAAGATTTTGTCGAACCGATGCTCGCTCACGAAACTCGCGATCGTCTCTCCCGATTCCGCCTCGTTGGCAATCGCGATTTTGCTGTTGAAGAACACCGGCAGCATCTGCCCCCACGCCGCCCACGGCTCCCAATCCTGATCCACCACAGTCGAGTCGCCCGCCAGATACACCGTCGGCACATGGACGGGTTCCACCTCGATCCGCCGCACCGCCGGATGTTCCCCCGTGAATTCCAGCGTCAGCTTCTCATCCCAATCCAGATTGCCGATCTCCCGCGGCTTCAGCCGCACCCGCTCCCCTCCGCTCACCACCGGCGTTCGCACGTGCACCACAAAGGTCCGCTCGATGGTCTGACCGGATCGCGTCGCCACGTTCCAGAGCATCAGCCGCCGCGCCTCCGCCTTCACTGAGGTCGTGGACGCCTCCTGTCCCCCTCCCAGAACCACCGTCACCCG
>JBKICP010000237.1:0-5483 GCA_046567085.1 Acidobacteriota bacterium | reverse complement strand
GATAACCCTGGATTTCAGGGCACATCTGCTTCTGCAGGTAGTCGAGTTGCTGCGGGGTTTCGACGCCTTCGGCAATGCAGGTAAGGCCCAGATTGTGGCCCAGATTGATAATGCTGCGCACAACGGTCTCTGCGGCAGGCTGGGACGAGAGGTCACGCATGAAGGAGCGGTCGATCTTGATGCGGTCGAACTGGAAGCGGCGCAGGTAGCTGAGTGAAGACCAGCCAGTGCCGAAGTCATCGAGCGACAGGCTTACGCCAAGCCTCTTGAGGTTGCGCATGGCGGCAATGGTGATCTCGGAATCGTCCATGGTGAGGCTCTCGGTGAGCTCGAGATCGAGCCATTTTGGATCAAGGCCGGTTTCCTGGAGGATATCCTCGACAATGCTGACCAGATCACCTCGGCTGAACTGCTGGGCCGAGAGGTTGACGGCGACGCGGACGGGAGGGATGCCCTGGCGCTGCCACTCGGCATTCTGACGGCAGGCCGTTCTGAGGACCCAGCGGCCGACTTCGGCCATCAGGCCGAGCTCCTCGAGCTGCGGGATGAATTCGGCGGGAGAAATCATGCCCAATTGCGGATGATGCCACCGCAGAAGAGCTTCGACTCCGGTGATGACGCCGGTGCTCGTGCAAACAAGCGGCTGGTAATTCAGACTGAATTCGCCACGGGTCAGTGCATGACGAAGATCGGCCTGCATCTTCTGGCGACGGCGCGTGGCTTCTGTCATCTCCGCGGAGAACGTCAGGCACCCGCCGCGGCCTTCATTCTTGGCCTGATACATGGCCGAATCGGCGTTCTGCAGCAGGGTCTCCGGCTGTTCACCATCGGCGGGATATTCGCAGATGCCGATGCTGACCCCGAGATGAATCTCATGACCCTCGATCCGGAAGGGGCGAGTCACCGCCGCCTGCACGCGCAGCGCCGCCTGCTGGATTTCTTCCGTCGAGGTGGCGAGCGGAATCGCAATGACAAACTCGTCGCCACCGATACGAGCGACGGTATCGCTTTCGCGCAGACAGGCAGTCAGCCGGCGCGCAATTTCCTGCAACACGGCGTCCCCAATGTAATGGCCGAGCGAGTCATTGATCGACTTGAAGTGATCGAGATCGAGCATGAGCACTCCGACACGGCGGCAGTTGCGCGTTGCCAGAGCGATGGCTTGCAGGAGGCGGTCGTGCAGGAGGGCGCGATTGGGCAAGCCGGTTAATTCATCATGCATCGCCATATGGCAGATGCGGACTTCGGCTTGTTTTCGGTCGGTGATGTCGCGAGCGATGCCCATGGTGCCGATAATGCGGCCCGCGCGGTTGCGGAGCGGCACTTTCGTGGTCAGCACCCACGCTTCTCGTCCATCGGGCCAGGTTTCCTTTTCTTCGAATCCAATAACGGGTTCGCCGCTGGCAAGAATCTTCTCCTCGTCGGCGAAGGCCTGGCCTGCGTGCTCATCGCTGAAAAAGTCGAAGTCCGTCTTCCCGACGACGGCCTCGGGAGCGGGGACGTTAAACCGTTCGGCCATGCTCCGGCTCACGCGCACGAAGCGACTCTTGCGGTCTTTGAAGAAGACGCAATCGGGGATGTGGTCCAGGAAGGCTTCGAGCAGGTAGCGTTCGAATTCGCGGCTGCGGTTTCGGCGGGCTGCCAGCCAGAAGAGACAGCCCAGCATCAGGCAGGCAAGGGCAATGCCCACCGACGTCAATTCCTGAATGCCAAATGTCCGGGACGCAGTGCTGCCGGGGAAGCGGCCAGCCAATAATCTGACTGCAAGAAGGAGGCCCAGAAAAACAGCAGAACAGGTGGTGGCGAGATGCCACACGAGCGGCGACAGCTTCCTGGGTTCGTCCTTGCGGTTCATTGAAAACGATTTCTTTCGCGAATTTTGCCTGCTGCGAGATAAAGAACGGCAGTTTGGGTGCGGAATTTTATGACCCGCGGGGGGTATGGACTTCCCCAAAGGTGGTAGGCCGGGGAAACTGGAATGCCGGAGAGACATGGGCTCAACCGGAAACGGAAGTCACGTGTACCCTGGCATCGCGAGGGGGCACCGGAGTGGCTGGGTCGATTACCCTGATACCAGGTGACTGAACAATGGCGACGATCAGGCAGGAAGATTTCATTCAGAGTGTGGCGGACGCGCTGCAGTACATCAGCTACTACCATCCGGTGGATTACATCAAGAGCCTGGGACGGGCTTATGAGAGAGAGCAGTCTCCGGCGGCAAAAGACGCGATGGCCCAGATTCTGGTCAATTCGCGGATGTGTGCGGAAGGGCACCGGCCCATCTGCCAGGATACGGGCATTGTGACGGTCTTTCTGAAGATTGGAATGGATGTGCGCTGGGATGCGAGCATGATCGTCCAGGAGATGACCGACGAAGGCGTCCGGCGGGCGTACAAAAATCCCGACAACACGTTGCGCGCATCCATCCTTGCCGATCCAGCCGGAGCGCGGAAGAACACGCGCGACAATACACCGGCGGTGGTCAGTATCGAGATGGTCAAGGGAGGCGAGGTGGAGGTGACGGTCGCGGCCAAGGGCGGCGGCAGCGAAGCCAAATCGAAGTTCGCGATGCTGAACCCTTCGGACTCGATCGTAGAGTGGGTCCTGAAAACCGTGCCGACGATGGGCGCCGGGTGGTGCCCCCCGGGGATGCTGGGAATCGGCATTGGGGGGACTGCGGAGAAGGCGATGCTGTTGGCGAAGGAGTCGCTGATGGACCCGATCGATATGCGCGAACTGCTGGATCGCGGACCGAAGAACCGGCTTGAAGAGATGCGTATCGAGATCTACGAGAAGGTCAATCAGCTGGGCATTGGCGCACAGGGGCTGGGAGGATTGACGACCGTGCTCGATGTGAAGATTCGCGATTATCCGACGCATGCGGCGAATCTGCCCGTGGCGATGATTCCAAACTGCGCGGCGACGCGGCACGCGCATTTTGTGCTGGACGGCTCGGGGCCCGTCGCGCTGGAGCCGCCTGAACTGGCCTACGACGTTTCGTCGGCACGGCGAGTGAATCTGGATACGGTGACACGTGAGGAAGTGGCCACATGGAAGCCGGGCGACGTTCTGCTACTGCGGGGCAAACTCCTCACCGGCCGCGATGCCGCGCACAAGCGCATGACCGACATGCTCAACCGCGGGGAAAGGCTGCCCGTAGACTTCACAAATCGCTTCATCTATTACGTAGGGCCGGTGGATCCGGTGCGGGATGAAGTGATGGGACCGGCCGGGCCGACGACCGCGACGCGCATGGATAAATTCACACGGCAGATGCTGGAGCAGACGGGCCTGCTGGGAATGGTTGGCAAGGCCGAGCGCGGGCCGGCAGCGGTGGAGGCGATTCGGGATCACCGTGCGGTGTATCTGATGGCGGTGGGCGGAGCGGCGTATCTTGTGTCAAAGGCGATTCGCGCAGCGCGTGTGGTGGCCTTCGAGGACCTTGGCATGGAGGCGATCTACGAATTTGAGGTTGAGGACATGCCGGTAACCGTGGCCGTGGATGCGCAGGGAACATCGGTGCACGAGACGGGTCCACGGGCCTGGAAGGAGAAGATTCAGACTGAGTTCGCCGGAGTGCCGATTCTGGCGTGACTCGCCGGCACGGGCGGCCGAGGCTTCGGCGCAATTTCGGTTGTACGCTGAAACGACGGAGCTGTTTTCGAATCCTTCGTTTGGAGAACGCGAGGCCCAATGGGAAAGATTACGCTGCCCGACGATCCGAGTTGCTGGCCGGCTTTGCCGCTCGACGAATGGAAGGATACGTATGCGACGCTGCACATGTGGACCCAGATCGTGGGCAAGGTGCGGTTGAAGCTAACGCCCCTTGTGAATCACTGGTGGAATGTACCACTGTACGTTAGCGCCCGGGGGCTGACCACGTCGCGAATCCCCTACGGGACGCGGGCCTTCGAGCTGCGCTTTGACTTTCTGGCGCATCAGTTGATGCTGGAAACGAGCGATGGGACGGTGAGGACGATTGCGCTCCGGCCGCAGACCGTAGCGGAGTTCTACCGATCCTGCATGGACCTGCTGCGGGGTGAGGGGATTGAGGCAGCGATCTGGCCGACGCCCGTCGAGGTGCCCAATCCGATTCCGTTCCCGGAGGATACCGTCCACACATCCTATGACCCGGGGATGGCGGAGAGGTTCTGGCGGGTTCTGCTGAGTATCGATGCCGTGTTCCAGGATTTCCGCTCGGAGTTTATTGGCAAAGTGAGCCCGGTGCATTTCTTCTGGGGCAGCTTCGATCTGGCAGTTACGCGATTCTCAGGCCGGAAGGCGCCGGAGAGGCCGGGGGCGGACCGCGTCACGCGGGAGGCGTATTCGCACGAGGTGAGCAGTGTGGGGTTCTGGCCGGGCGGGGGCCAGGTCCCGGGAGCGGCGTTCTATTCTTATGCAGCGCCGGCACCGACGGGCTTTGCCGAAGCGAGGGTTCGTCCGGAAGCGGCGAGGTGGGAGAAGGACCTGGGCGAGTTTGTGCTGATGTACGACGATGTGCGGACGAGTCCTTCGCCAAGCCGGACGTTGCTGGAGTTCTGCCGCAGCACGTATCAGGCAGCGGCGCGGTTTGGGCAGTGGGATCGCGGGGCGCTGGAGCGGACGGCGTAGACACAGAGAAACACCGAGCAGGAAACGAGCGCGAGTGGAAATACGAGCGCGAATTGAACATGCCGGTGAAAGAAGGAGGAGCAGCGATGGCGGAGCAATGTTCGCATCTGGGCACGATCAGGGTGAAGAGTACGACCACGCATGTATGTGAGGAGTGCGTGAAGATGGGAGATCGATGGGTCCATCTGCGCATGTGTCTCGAATGCGGTCACGTGGGCTGTTGCGATTCGTCGAAGAACAAACACGCGACGAGGCATTTTCATTCGACGAAACATCCCCTGGTGCGCTCCATTGAGCCCGGCGAGAACTGGGTGTGGTGCTACGTCGACGAACTTGCACCGGGAGAGATACGGCACGGAGAATTCCGGGCAGCCTAGACCCCTGTGGGCCACACATTACTTTAGGACCGTGCGAGAGCCCCGTCCCTTTGTAATTGTTTTGTATGCGGCCCCGCTGACGGCCGGATGAAGGACGAGACTGGAAGCGAATTCCCGGCGCGGTCGCGATCGTCGTTTCCAGGAGTGTCGTGGCCGGCATGGGTGCCGAGGTCCACGGATGAACGTCCTGCTTGTCTACCCCAGTTTCCCCGATACTTACTGGAGCTTTCGCGGCGCGCTGTCCTTTCAGGGGAAGCGCGCCGCTCAGCCGCCGCTCGGTCTGATGACGGTGGCAGCGTTGCTGCCGGCTTCCTGGAAGAAGCGGCTGGTCGATACCAATGTCGAGAGGCTCAGGGACACGGATCTGAAGTGGGCCGACGCCGTGTTGCTGAGTGCGATGAACGTGCAGCGCGAGAACCTGGTCGAGATCGTCCGACGCTGTCGCGCGCTGGGGGTGCGGACCGTCGTTGGGGGGCCGATTACGAGCAGCATTCC
>JBKICP010000236.1:0-12224 GCA_046567085.1 Acidobacteriota bacterium | reverse complement strand
GGGAGAGGCGGGGTTTTGCCATGATTCGAGACATCTGGAGACAGGCGTGGGAGGCGATGATCTACAACCGCCGCCGCACCTTCATCACAGTGATCGGTATGGCGTGGGGCATCGCGACGGTGGTGCTCCTGTTGGCCTATGGCGCCGGGTTCGGCCGGGCAATCCAGAACATCTTTGCAGAGTGGGGGACCTACCTGATCGGGGTGTTCCCGGGGCGGACGTCGCAGCAGGTGGGCGGCAGCAAGGCAGGGGTGCAGGTGCGGCTCACCCAGGATGACGTGGAGCGGCTGTGGGCCACGGTTCCGGGCGTCACACACATCTCGCCGGCGATGTTCAAGCAAGTCAACGTGGCCAGCGATGAGCACATGTACTCGTGGGAGCTGAACGGGTATCGCGCGGAAATCGCCAACGTGCTGAAACTCGATATCGAGCAGGGGCATTTTTTCACGGATCAGGACGATCAGGACCGCGCCCACGTGGCGGTCCTTGGCTCAGAGGCGAAAACGAAGCTGTTCAACGGCCGTTACGCCATCGGCCAGCGCATTCGGCTGAACGGTATCGGCTTCACGGTGATCGGGGTCCTCGAGCCCAAGATGCAGGAAGGGGAGGACGACGTGAACCGGCAGGTGTATATCCCGTTCAACACGTTCTCCGACTTCGGCGACACCAAATACCTGGGTGGCATCTGGCTCACCTACCACGGTGACAATCAGGTGGTGGAGCAGGATGTTCGCAACACGCTGGCCGCGATGCACAACTTCCTGCCCTCGGACCACAACGCCATTTTTGTCGCGAACCTGATGCACCAGCTCAGGCAATTCCAGATCATCACGATCGCGCTGGAAGCGCTGCTGCTGTTCATCGGTGCGCTGACGCTCGGGATCGCGGGTATCGGGCTGATGAATATCATGCTGGTCGCAGTGCAACAGCGGACGAAGGAGATCGGGATCGAGAAGGCCCTGGGAGCCCGTAAGCGTCACATTCTGTTCCAGTTCCTCTCGGAGGCTCTGGTCATTGCCGGGGCCGGAGGGGTGTTGGGGATCCTGCTGGCCTATATCGTGTCGTTCAGCGTTGGCAGCATCACGTTTTACAGCGCGATCGCGAAACATGCGCATGACGCGGATATTCACCTTTTGATTTCGCCGCTTTCGGTGATCCTCGCGACGGGCATTCTGGGGGTGGTTGGGCTGGTCAGCGGAATGATTCCCGCGCTTCGGGCGGCGAATCTGGACCCGATTGAAGCTCTGCGCTACGAGTAGGCAGCGAAGGCCTGTTTTGGGGGTCGGTCGGCAGATCGATCAGGAAATCCGAAAATATCGGCAAATGATGCCTTTTCTCACGATTTCGTGATCCAGGCGTCCGGAATTGGGACGAACTTCTACAAAATTTGGAAGTGGCGCAAAATGACAGGTGCCTGTCTTGATTACCATCTTTCGTCGCCAATAATCTACCCATCAACAGGTTACGGATTGGTTTCCATTTTCGGTAACCAATGTGTCGCTGCTATGAAAAAAAAGGTTGACCCGACCCCGGTCCAAGGGTATTTTCGAACTGTCGATTTTGACCTTCCGGGCTTCACCGCCCCTGCCTCGCAATCCGGTCATGTCGAGAGAAGTCATTCCCCAGACGGGCGGGTTCTCTCTTGTCCCAGGATCGGGCTGCAGCCGGAAGACTCGAAGGAGACACAATCCGCACTCGCAACACATTTTTTCAGAGAGGAAAAAGGTGATCAAATTTCGGGCCGGCTGCGTCTAACAGAATGAGCTTTCCCGGATCCCCTTCTTTCCGAAACCTGCTTTGGGCCGTCGCGGTTCAGCGGTTTTTTCTGTGATCGGAAGCGTTCGGACAACTCACTAGTCAAAAGCAAGGAGAATCAGTTATGCGTTCAGAACTCATTTTTGGTGCACTCACTCATGTCAGCAATCGTTATCAACTTTGCCAACTGGCCTCCAAGGCGACGCGCAAGCTGCACAGGCCGAACACTCGCCTGCAGGACACAATGAACGACGTGCTTGTCCGCTTCCGGGAGACCAGCCCGGCGGCGGCCATGCCGGTCCGGCAGGAACCGGTGGCAATCGCCCAGCATCAGCAGCGCCGCGCCGCCTAGAGCCGGCGCGCGCGCTGCCTGGGGCGCGGCGTGTTGCCTTCCGCCGCCCCTCCTCCATTAAGATAGGTCCTGAAATCCCGCTCCTCATTCCGAACCCTTCCTGAATCAAAATCCCTCCTCGAAAGACTCTCCGCAGGTGATGCATGACTATCGCAGAACTCAAAGAAAAGAACATTACTGAACTCAGCCGCATCGCGCGCACCCTGGAGATCCCCGGCTCCAGCGGCCTGCGCAAGCAGGACCTCATCTTCAAGATCCTGCAGGCACAAAGCGAAAAGGAAGGGCACATCTTCGCCGAAGGCGTCCTGGAAATTCTGCCCGACGGCTACGGCTTCCTGCGCTCCCCGGATTACAACTACCTCCCCGGCCCCGACGATATCTACGTCTCGCCCTCGCAGATTCGCAAATTCGACCTGAAGACCGGCGACACCATCAGCGGGAACGTCCGCCCGCCGCACGAAGGGGAGAAGTACTTCGCGCTGGTCAAGATCGAAGCCATCAACTTCGAATCGCCTGAAGAGACCCGCAATAAGATTCTTTTCGACAATCTGACGCCGCTTTATCCGCAGGAACGGGTGAAGATGGAAACGGTCCGCGAGAACATCAGCGGCCGCGTGATGGATCTGCTCACGCCGATCGGCAAAGGCCAGCGCGGGCTGATCGTCGCTCCCCCGCGCACCGGCAAGACGATGCTGTTGCAGTCAATTGCCAACTCCATCACGACGAACCATCCGGAGGTCGTACTGATCGTGCTGCTCATCGACGAGCGCCCGGAAGAAGTCACGGACATGCAGCGCTCGGTGAAGGGCGAGGTGATCAGTTCGACGTTCGATGAGCCGGCGGCCCGCCACGTCCAGGTGGCTGAAATGGTGATCGAAAAGGCCAAGCGGCTGGTCGAGCACAAGCGCGACGTGGTCATCCTGCTCGATTCGATTACCCGTCTGGCGCGCGCCTACAACACGATCGTGCCGCCCTCCGGCAAGGTTCTCTCCGGCGGCGTCGACTCCAACGCCCTGCAGCGTCCGAAGCGCTTCTTCGGCGCGGCTCGCAACATCGAAGAAGGCGGCTCGCTCACGATCATCGCGACTGCCCTGGTCGACACCGGCTCCCGTATGGACGAAGTCATTTTCGAAGAGTTCAAGGGCACCGGCAACATGGAAATCATCCTCGACCGGAAGCTGGTAGACAAGCGCGTTTTCCCGGCGATCGATATCCAGCGCTCCGGCACGCGCAAGGAAGAGCTGCTGATTCCCAAGGACGAGTTGCAGCGGACCTGGGTATTGCGGAAGGTGCTCAATCCGCTCTCACCGGTCGAAGCGATGGAACTGCTGGTCAGCCGGCTGGAAAAGACGCGCAACAACGCCGAATTCCTGTCAACGATGAACCAGCTGTAAAACTTCGGCTCCTGCCCGGGGGTGAATGAAACGTTCGTCGCCGGGCCTGCACCATCAGAAGATGCTTTTTTCACAGGGTCGAAACTTTGACGCTGCGATATCGTTGGGAAAAGGGTGGAACAACCCTGCCCCGCGAAGGGCTATTCTGAGGACGAAGACCGGAGCCACGCCCCCATGGCGCAACACAATTTCCTGCCGGGAAATGACAGCTTTGCCGCAACGGCTGCTCCTGACGGCCGCTATGGCGCTTTCTTCGACGACGACGGAGAATCGGCGTACTTCTACGCGCTGGATCTGGATTCCGATGATCTGATCCTGGATGCCGTGCGTGTGTACGACACGGTCCGCTACCCGCACCGCAAACGCCACTCGTCGCTCGCGATCGAGTGGTCTCCCGACGGGCGCAAGTGCGCGCTTCTGCTGGACGGCGTGCCGCAGGCGGCTTTTGATTTTGCGGCCCGGCGGGGATTTTCGCGCAACAGCGATCCGGCGCCGATGCGTCCCAGCCGCAACAGCTGGCCGAGCTCCGATCACGCCTGGGCGGATGCGGCCGTGGAGTGGCTGGATCTGCGCAAATCGGCGTAGAGGGCTGCGGGCGGGTCCTCATCCCGCAGCGCTACTGAAAGTCTGTGGCGGGTAAGCGCTGTCGCGGCCATGCTGACGACGCACAGCGAAACCCCAGATCGCGATGGCGCAAATCGGAAGGAGCGCTGAGCCGGTTCGCTACCCGCAGATCCCGCGCGATGTTGTAGAAGGATCCGCCCTTCAGCAGATGCTCGCCGGGCTCGAATCCAGCATCCTGAACCCACTCCCAGACATTGCCGAGCATGTCGAACAGCCCATAGCCATTGGGGATTTTCTTTGCTGCCGGATGGGTGATGTCGTTGCTGTCGCCGTCATACCAGGCGACGGCACTGAGGGGCTCCGTTACGAGTTGGGTCCTGCCACCATAGGCCGCGTACTCCCATTCCGATTCCGTTGGAAGGCGCATCTGAATCCGGCGGCAGTATTCCGTGGCGTCGACCCAGCCGACGCTGTCGACGGGCAGTTCGGCGCCATGGTAATGCGACGGATCCGCCTGCATCACGCGACGGTACGCGGCCTGCGTCACCTCGGTCTCGCCGATCCAGAAGCCTCTGACGGCGATCTCGGCTGGGTGCCGCTCCAGCCCGTAACACTGGCGGTCATCCGGCAGGCAGCCGGTGGGATAACTGCCGGCCGGGATCCATCGATAAGGCAGCCCGTCCCTGGGATTCAGGCGGACTGAATCGGTCGAAGGCGGAGGCAGCGACAGAACCGCCGCGGTCACGACGATTGGGAGGGCTGCCAACAGCATCCTCATGCCACGTTCTTGTGCTCAGTAGGCCTGCAGGGGCTCGATGGGCAGCCGCACCTGGAAGCAGGTTTCGCCGGGTTTCGACTCCACATGAATGTAGCCACGATGCTGCCGCACGATGCGCTGGGCGGTATCCAGACCCAGCCCCAGACCATCGCCGGGCGCCTTGGTGGTGAAGAACGGCTCGAAGATACGGCCCTGGATGTCAGCGGGGATGCCGGGGCCGTTGTCCCAGATCTCGGTCACGAGGAAGTCGCCGGAAACCTGCACGCTCAACACCAGCTTGCCGATATCGCGCATCGCATCCAGCGCATTTTCGAGCAGCGACATCCACACCTGGTTGAGTTCGCTGGCGTAGGCCGAGATGCGCGGTAAATCCGCCGCATAGCGGCGCTCGATCTGCACGTGCTCCAGACGGGACTGGAGCATGGTCAGCGTCGTCTCCAGAGACTGCGGAATATCGATCTCCTGAATGGGCGCCTGGTCCATCCAGGAGTAGTCTTTGACGGCGCGGATCAGATCGAAGATCCGGTTGGTCGAGTCGAGCATGGCCTGGGCCATGCGCTCGGTGCGAGCCGAAGAGGCGAACTGGGAGAGCACCACATCGAGGTGCTGGCCGCCGAGCAGATCCGAAAGCTCGTCGAGGTTCTCTGTCGTGATCCCCAGTTCGGTGAGGTCCGGAGCGATCTGCCAGGTCTTTTCTACGCCGCGTTCGCGCAGCCATCGCTGGAGCTGGTCCTCGCGCTGCGCCTGCAGGGAGGAATTGAGAGGCTGGTGTTTTGCCTGCTCCTCCATCCGGCACCGCCACGACCGAATTTTCTCCAAATGGTCCCGGTCCAGACAAAGGCTGCCCAGCTGGAATTTCTGATGGCCGTAGGTCTGGAGTTCCTCGATCAGGCCGGAGGCGGCACGCTGGGCCGCCGATGCAGGATTGTTCAGCTCGTGTGCCAGGTTGCCGGCCAGCTTGCCCAGCGCGTTCAGCTTCTCGGTCTGCTGTTCGAGTCGCGTCATCTCGCGCACGCGGTCCAACAGTATCGACACGCTTCGCTGCGCCATCGACGGAATTGCTTCGAGCATCTCCGGAAAGATGGCGCGATCGATCTGCAGCGCCCACATATCCGTTGCGGCGAATCCCTGGCCACCATGGGTTTTCATCCGCGAGAACGGCAGCACGCCCGTGATTTGGCCTGCGCGGCCGATGAACAGCCCCATGCCGCCCTGCGAACGGCGGACGTGCGCCTCACCTTTCAGCAGGATCCACATCTTCGTCGCCGGCTCGCCTTCGCGGAAGACCTGGGTTCCGGCCGTCACGGACACTTCTTCGCCATGTGTCGCCAGCCACTCCAGTTCGCGATCGGTCAGACCGTGCAGGGCCTGCACGCGCCTCAGCGCTTCCAGAATTTCCGGAAGAGGAGTGTTCAGCGGCTCTCCGATGAGAGCTGGGGTTGAAACCGTGGATGACTCCATACGCCCTCCCTGGGGATGCCCCCTGGCTTGGGGGCGGTGAAGGGGAAACGGCTGCCCGCTACAACGATGCTAAATGACTGACTCGTGACGCGTGCGTTTTGTGACTAGTTGGCGTGCGGGCGGCGTGCCTCGGTTTTTCGCAGAGGCGTCTTGTCGATGACCCCGTTCAGCCGGTCGGCATCGAGCGGTATAGCGGAGCGCAGCATCACGCTCCCGTCTTCATCCAGCAGCAGGACTGCAAATGCGGACGCAGGGACGTGAAATTTCGCGCGCACGTCTTTCATCTGATCGGCGCTGAGGATCGTGTACGGCGAATCCGCCGGCGTAGTGACCCGGTGACCGTCGGGCACGATGGGCGTGAACAGGACGAAGCGGTCCATCATGTCATCAGCCGCATCGTCCAGCATGGCCACTTGTTGCTTCAGTCGGGCATCGTCCCCATTCGCGCTGAAGACCAGCAGCGGCCGATAGCAATTCTTCATGGCTTCCAGTGTCTTCGGCACGACGGCGCAGGTCAGCTTTGCCTGAGGGTACGCTTTGCCGCCCAGTGTGGCCATGACCACTGCGACGATAAGAATGCGTCTCATGCTGACCTGCCCGTTCCGACCGTGCCCTGTTCTACGACGTCGTGTTCTACTTGTTGACTGTTTCCGCGCTCGCTGCAGCGGGTTGCGGAGCGCCGTCCTTCACGACGACCGGATCGAGGAACGGCATGGCCGCCCGCAGCCGGCCGCCTACTTCCTCGACGAGGAGCCCGGCTTCCTTCTTCCGCATTTCGGTGAACTTCTGCCGCCCGGACTTGTTCTCCTCGATCCAGTTCTTCGCGAAGGTACCGTTCTGGATCTCGGTGAGCAGCTTCTTCATTTCGGCGCGCGTCTGGTCCGTCACAATGCGCGGACCGGCCGTGTAATCGCCATACTCCGCGGTGTCGGAGATTGAATAGCGCATGTAGGCGAGGCCGCCGCGGTACATCAGGTCGACGATCAGCTTGAGTTCGTGCAGGCACTCGAAGTATGCGATCTCCGGCTGATAGCCGGCAGCGACCAGCGTGTCGAACCCGGCTTTGACCAGGGCCGAGGTTCCGCCGCACAGCACCGCCTGTTCGCCGAACAGATCGGTCTCGGTCTCTTCGGCAAAGGTGGTTTCGAGCACGCCGCCACGCGTGCCGCCGATGGCCTTGGCGTAGGACAGCGCCAGCTCTTTCGCCTGGCCCGAGGCGTTCTGCTCCACGGCAATCAGACAGGGCACGCCACCACCTTCGACGAAGACTTCACGGACGCGATGGCCGGGGCCTTTGGGCGCGACCATGGAGACGTCCACTTCCGCGGGGGGCTTGATCTGCCCGAAGCGGATGTTGAAGCCGTGACCGAACATGATGGTCTTGCCCTTCTTCATATGCTGGGCAATCTCTTTGGCATAGGTCTCACCCTGCGAATGATCCGGCGTGAGGATCATGATCACGTCGGCCCAGGCAGCTGCGTCGCTCACCGAATTCACCTGCAGGCCGGCCTTCTTCGCCTTGTCCACCGACTTGCTGGTCGGGGGCAGGCCGACACGAACGTCGACGCCCGAGTCCTTGAGGTTCAGAGCGTGCGCGTGTCCCTGTGAGCCATAGCCGATCACCGCTACCTTCTTCTGCTGGATGAGCGACAAATCTGCGTCGCCATCGTGATAGGTCTTCGCTGCCATTCTGTCGTTTCCTTTTCTTCTGAGGATATGAATCTTGTCGTCGCGACTCGCATGCGAGCCGAATCGTCGCGGGTTTGTTTTACTGCAGGCCCGCTTCTTCCGCCATCAGCAAATCGCTGGCGCGCCGGCGGTTTCTTCGGCTTTCAACTCGTCGGGAGTTTCGAGGCCCGGCACTCGCATTGCCTCCAGCACTTTGCTGGTATGCTGACCGCGCCGCATCACCATGCGTCCGGTCCGCGCCACTTCGAGGATACGTTCTCCATTCTCGTTCAGCACCTGGATCAATCCTTCGATCTTGCTTTCGACACCGGTGATCTCGATCATCAGGGATTCGGGAGCCAGATCGACAATGCGCGCCCGGAAGACTTCGACGAGGTCGAAAACTTCCGACCGCGTTTTCGGCGTGGCCGCCACTTTAATCAGCGCCAGCTCGCGAGCCACATGCGACAGCTGCCCGACATCATCGACCTCGAGCACGTTCTCCAGTTTATAGAGACTCGCCGCAATGCGGTGCCCGGCGGTCGGCGAAGCCTCGCAGACGATTGTCATGCGTGAGATGCCCACCCGCTCCGAACGGCCCACCGTGAGCGAGACGATATTGATGTTCAGCCGGCGGAACAGCGACGCAACCCGCGTCAAGACGCCCGGCTTATCCTCCACCATCGCAACGAATGTGTGCAGCATATGGACCTCAAGCTAAAAGCGGTTAGCGATGAAACGGTTAGCTAAGAACCGGTTAGCGGAAAAGCGGCCAGCGAAAGCTGTTCGCTGGACCCCTGGTGCTAATCATGCGCTGTTTCGACCAGCGGGTTTTTCTCCGGCCGCCGAATCATCTCGTGCAGCGCGGAGCCGGCAGGAATCATTGGGTACACCGAGTCTTCCTTTTCCACGAGGAAGTTGATCACCCAGGGCGCTTTCGTCGCGCGCGCCTCCTGGATCGCCGGCACCACCTCGCTGCGGGTCTTCACCGTCCTGCCGGAGATTCCGTGCGCATCGGCGAGTTTCACAAAATCCGGACTGAGCATGGGTGACGACTGGTAGTTCTTCTCATAGAAGAATTCCTGCCACTGCCGCACCATCCCAAGATAACCGTTGTTGACGACGGCGATGTTCAGGTCGAGTTCTTCCTGCGCCGCGGTGGAGAGCTCTGCGGCCGTCATCTGGAAGCCGCCGTCACCGGCGACGACCCAGACTTCCTTGTCGGGACAGGCAATCTTTGCGCCAATCGCGGCGGGCAGCGCGAAGCCCATCGTGCCGAGGCCGCCGGAGGTGATCAGCGTGCGCGGCTCGTCGTGCTTGTAGTACTGCGCCTCCCACATCTGGTGCTGGCCCACGTCCGTGACGACGATGGCCTTGCCCTCGGTTGCTTTCCAGAGATCGTGGATGACGTGCGCGGCGTAGAGGTGACCGCTGTCGGGCAGGTTTTTGATGTCGCGCACGGCGCACTCGCCTTTGCTGGCCTCAATCTCCTTCACCCATGCGCTCTCGTTCTTACTGTCGCGCGGAGCGAGATGCGGCAGCAGCGCCTCGAGCGCTTCTTTCAAGTCGCCGATCAGCGCAACGTCGACTTTGACGTTCTTGTTGATCTCCGCCGGATCGACTTCAATGTGGATCTTTTTTGCGTTGGGGGCGTAGGTCGCCAGCGATCCGGTCACGCGATCGTCGAAGCGCATGCCGCATGCGATCAGCAGATCCGATTGCTGGATGGCGTGATTCACCCACGCCTCGCCGTGCATGCCCATCATGCCCAGCGACAGTGGATGCGACGCGGGAAATCCGCCGAGGCCCAGCAGCGTCGACGCTACGGGGATGCGCATCCGTTCGGCAAGCGTGCGCACTTCGGCGCCCGCGCGCGACTGCAGCACGCCGTGTCCTGCGAGGATGACGGGCTTCTTTGCGTTGCGGATGAGATCCGCAGCCTGCTGGATCGCCGCCGACTCTGTCTTCAGCATCGGGTGCGGACGATGCGGCTTCGGCTCAGCTGCGGCAAAGTCGAATTCCGCAGAGGCCTGCTGCGCATCTTTCGTGATATCGACGAGCACCGGCCCGGGCCGTCCCGATCGCGCCACCATAAAGGCTTCGCGAATGGTCTTCGCCACGTCTTCGGCGCGCGTGATCACGTAGTTGTGTTTCGTGACCGGGAGCGTGATGCCGGTGATGTCCACTTCCTGAAAAGCGTCGGTGCCGAGCACTTTGCTCGATACCTGACCGGTGATGCAGACGATCGGCACCGAGTCGAGCATAGCCGTGGCAATACCGGTGACCAGATTCGTGGCGCCCGGCCCGGAAGTCGCAATGGCTACACCCACTCTGCCCGACGCTCGCGCATACCCGTCCGCCATGTGCGCTGCGCCCTGCTCGTGCCGCACCAGCACATGCCGGATGGGGAACTTGCGCAGTGCGTCGTACGCGGGGAGAATTGCGCCACCCGGATATCCGAAGACCACGTCGACGCCTTCGCCTTCCAGGGTCGCCCAAAGAATTTCCGATCCGGTGAGCTTTGTTGTCGGTGCCTGCTGTGCGGCAGCCGGCTGCTTTGCCTGTGCCGCGTGGGTGGTGTGCGATGCGTGCTTCTTTGCCGTTCCCATAATTGCTCCTCGTTGTAGTGCGCTCTGGGGAACGCGCTTTGTTGCTCAACTTCCGGTTCTGCTGCCAGCTAATTCGTAACCGCGCCCTGCGCGGCCGACGAAACCGTATCCATATATTTTTTGAAAACGCCGCGTTTGAACTTCGCTTCCGGCTTCGCCCACTTCGCCAGGCGCGACTTCAGCTCCGCCTCTGGAATCTCCACGTCGAGCCGGCGATTGGGAATATCGAAGTGAATGGTGTCGCCTTCGTGCACGGCGGCAATCGGACCGCCCCGGGCGGCTTCCGGTGCGACATGGCCAGCCATGAGCCCACGCGTTGCACCGCTGAATCGCCCGTCGGTGAGCAGCGCCACCGTCTCGCTCAATTCCGGAATTCCCGCGACAGCCGCGGTTACGGCGAGCATCTCCTGCATACCGGGACCGCCAACAGGACCTTCGTAGCGGATGACCATGACATCTCCGGGCTTGATCCTGCCCGCCTCGACTGCCTGAAACGCCGCGTGCTCGGAGTCGAATACACGGGCCGGTCCGCGATGCTCGAGCCGCTTGTGCCCCGCGACCTTGATGACGCAGCCATCGGGAGCCAGATTGCCCTTCAGGATCACGAGACCGCCGGTCGGCTTCAGAGCTTTTTCGAGAGGATGGATCACATCCTGTCCTGCTGTCTCTTTTGCGGTCGCCGCTTCCTCGGCCAGTGTTTTCCCCGACACGTTCGGGTACGAGCCGTCGATCAGGCCACCTTCAATGAGCCGCTTCGCCAGCAGCCGGCTTCCGCCAGCAGCCTGATAATCCACCGCCACGTACCTGCCGCCGGGCTTCAGATCGCAGAGAAGAGGGGTTTTCGAACTGATGCGGTCGAAATCGTCTACCGTCAGGGGAATCCCGGCCTCGTGCGCAATCGCCAGGAAGTGCAACACTGCATTCGTTGAGCCGCCGCTCGCCGCCACGCTCGCGATGGCATTCTCAATGGCTTTCGGCGTGATGAACTGCGACGGTTTTTGCCCCTTGCGCACGAGCTCCATCACCAGACGCCCGGCCTCGCGCGAAGCCGCCAGCTTTTCTTCGAGAAAGGCCGGAACGCCGGAAAGCCCCATCGGCGAAATGCCGAGAAACTCGCAGGCCATGGCCATCGTGTTGGCGGTGAACTGCCCTCCGCACGCGCCCGCACCCGGGCAGGCGTTTGCTTCGACTGCTTCGAGGCCGGCATCATCCAGCTTGCCGGCTGCATGTGCGCCCACGGCCTCGAAGACGTCCTGCACGGTGAGGTCTTTGCCGTTCAGATGTCCTGGCGCGATCGATCCACCGTAGAGCATGAGGCCTGGAATATCCAGACGCGCCAGCGCCATCACGGTACCAGGCATGTTTTTGTCGCAGCCGGCGATGGCGACGAGGCCGTCGAACTGATTGCCGCGCGTGACGAGCTCCACGGAATCGGCGATCACCTCGCGGCTGATGAGCGAGGCCTTCATACCCTCGGTCCCCATGGTGATGCCGTCGGAGATGGTGACGGTGTTGAACTCCATCGGCGTGCCACCGGCCTCGCGCACGCCCAGCTTTACGGCTTCGGCAATCTGGCGGAGATGAAAATTGCAGGGACCAATCTCAGTCCATGTGTTTGCAATGCCGATGATCGGCTTGCGCAG
>JBKICP010000235.1:0-3563 GCA_046567085.1 Acidobacteriota bacterium | reverse complement strand
ACCAGGATTAGCGCCTTTCGTATGGCAGACGCTGAATCTGTGCGCTTCCGGCAGATTGTCGTGTTCGGTGCGCGCAGGAATGTCCGGGGTGCGGCACACGAGGAGAGCCAGCGGCGGTTGCGGGCGCTCGCTCAGCACGGCGGGCACGAAAGACTGCCGGAGCTTGCTAGAGGGTCCGTTGAGCCGTATGCCGTGCCTCTTTCTGGCGAAGCGGCCCTAACCTATCGCGGACTGCCGTACAACGTGATCGAGGACCTGTTGCCGCATTCCGCCGCGTGGAAACAGGCCGCCCAGGTCTTGCTACCCAGTGAAGACATGGCGATCGGCCGGCCGATCACGCCGCTGCATGGCGGGCACGTTGGCCTGCTCTGCACCGCAGGGCTGCTGAATGGTGTCTTTGGCCAGGGCGAGGACAGGCACATCGCCCGCTGGCGTTCTGTTAAACACGTCACAGAGTTCCAGGAGGAAGAAGGAGACACCACGATCATCCGCCGGCGTGAGAAATGGTCGAACGAACTCCGACTTCTGTACGTCACTGGCAAAGCCGTGAAGCTGACAGAAAGTGCTCGGAAGGAGGAAGACGGCGATGGAGAATGCCCACCTGAGGATGGGACTGCTTGAATATGAGCGGTACACAGAAAAGATCGCAACCCGAATCCGGGTGCGGGTGAGCCATTACATCGGCGAAGACGACGAGGCGCATCTCCTCAGCGTGTTTGGAAACGATTCGGATATCGGGGCGATCACGGCCGCCGTCTACGAACAGGCCCGATTCCGGTTGACGTTTCCCGATGGGGAGATGCAGGAGATCTCATTGGGTGAAGGGGCGATCTGCAGTCGCGGAAGCATCAGCATTCCCGGGCGGAAACAGTCGGTGCGGCACATGATTGCGCTCTCCGAGGAACTGCGCGGGATGAAGTCGCTGTCGCGGACCTATGTGCTGCGGCCAGAGGCAACTGAAATATGGACGGCGCTCGTCCACCGGTTTGGGCTGCCGGGACTGCCGGAGTGGGATGGGCCGATGGTGAGGATTTTGGAGAATGAGAAACGTATCGTGCCGGTGGACAGCATCGGATGTTCCGCAGTCGTGATTTCTACGACCTGTGAAGAATTGTTGGAGTGGATGGGCGATGGAGTTGGCCGAGGGGAGCTGACTTTTCCGGAGTCGAATGGATCCATTCGATGGTCAACCTGGGGGATCGTGGAGGCTTTGCGGCCAGAATCCGAACCGATACAGCGGGCGGCGTGACTGGGCCAGAGATGCTCCCGGTGTGATGAGCGACTCGGACGTCGGTCAGTTGAGGTCGAAACTACCGGTGATTCTGTCGTGTTCAAGCTCGTACGAACTTAACGAGCCATTTTCTCGCGAAGAGTGGCGGGCCGAGCAAATATCAGAAGCTCTCCCGGCTCGGTGGGACGAGCCAAATGGCTGCACGTATTCGGAGCGAGCAGCCCTTTGACGACCGCCTGCTCGACGCTGAACGAGACATAATTCGGGCGAGATTGACAAAGCGTCTTCCCATCTATCCAAACCTGTACAAATTTGAGCAAATCCGATTTCAACGTCAGCTGCGCATCCCCGTTTTGATCAGTCTGCAAATCAAAATGCTGCGCATGTTGCCGTACCTGCTCACCAGTCTCTCCTGCGAAGACCAGCAGGTGCGCACCCTTAATCGGTAGACCATTCCGGCCATCGAGAGCCCTAATCGTTAGAACGTGAGGGGCTATCTGTGCGGCTGCGCTCCCAATGGAGGGATGAAACGAAAGCGCGGCGCACGCCAGAATCACCGCACATATCGAAATGATGAGTCGGGGGAAGCTCTTTATCATGATGCCCTCGTGATCGGAGTATCCGTTGTCGTGTACCAAAGCACATTTTAGTGTTCTCGGCTGACTAAATGATCTTGGCCAAGGACGTTCATCGCCGGCGCAAGACAATCATTCCATTCAGCAATCCCACAGGTTAAGTTTAGGAGGTAACCGTGGAGGTCACAGATATATATGGCTATCTCCGCGGAAATGCGGGTGAGCTCGGCGCGCGGATTCTGGATATGTACCCGCCGCTTCAGAGTACGAGGGATGAGATTCCCGGAGATCTCTCAACCCTTCTGCGCTCGGCGCTCCCGGCCCAGGCCATTGCGATTGGAGGGTTGGCCAAGCATCTGCGGAGTGCGCGTGCAGCGCGGATCGTCGCTGAATGTGGTGCAGGCAAGACATTTATGGCGCTGGGCGTCGCGCACGTGCTCAAGGCACGGACCATTCTGGTGATGTGCCCTTCGCACATCGCGAAGAAGTGGGCGCGGGAGGCGATCAAGACGATCCCTTTTGTGCGAACGTTCCTGGTCGAAGATATGCGGAACGGCGGAGATCCGAAGCAGGCGCATGGGATCTGCGAGGTTCGCTTGCGCAAGGGGCGAATCGTGTATGAAGGGATGCAACTCTCTCTTGCCGATTTGCGGCAGTTGGGACGGCATGGGTGGAGACAGCGCTGCCCGCATTGTTCGGTGTTCATCATTCCCAAGGACAAAGGGAAGCTGTCGTACTTTTGGCGGCACGCCTTTCTGACCGCGAAATGCGGACCGGAACTCGGCGGCGTGATCAACCCGGACACAGGTTGCTCCATTGAGAATCCGAACGGCGGGCGCCGCACACGGATGGATTTCGATCAGCTGAAGATCAGCGAACAGATTGAGCGGGCAAAGGACGGAACGACGCTGTTCTCGCCGCTGTGGCAGGCGGACCGGTCGAAGATCCAGCGGATGGCGCCGGTCGAGTTCATTGGACGCTACATGAAAGGCTGGTTTGATCTGGCCATCGCCGACGAGCTGCACCAGCTGGCCGGGGATACGGCGCAAGGCAATGCTCTGGGCGTGCTGGCACGGGCCGGCCGGCGACTCATCGCTCTCACCGGAACGCTGATGGGCGGCTATGCCGATGATCTCTTCAACGTCTTCTACCGGATGGAACCACAGATGATCGCCGGAGACGGTTTCGTGTATGGAGGGGAAGGGCGGCGAAGCTTTCAGGAGCAGTATGGAGTTCTTGAAACCATCGAGAAGATCCGCGAGGAAGACAATGCCTGCTCGCGCGCTTCGAAGAAAACCGTGCAGGTGGTGCGGAAGCCGGGCGCCTCGCCTCTGCTGTTTGGCAAGTTCCTCATGTCGACGACCGCCTTTCTGGCGCTCGAAGATATCGCGGACAACTTGCCGCCGTACACGGAGAGCGTGCTCTCTTGTGACATGAGCAAAGAGCTTGCAGAAGCCTACGAGGAGTTGGAGAAGGCGCTGCGCAATGCCATGGCGGAACATCGGGGCAACAAGAGCCTGATGAGCGTGCTCCTGAACACGCTTCTGCTCTATCCCGATCATCCTTACGATTTCGAGGAGATTTGGGCGCGGGCTCTCGATCCGGCCACCAAGGAGTACTACAAGTTTCTCGTTGCCAGCCCGCGGGAACTGTCCCGGGATTCTCTCTATCCGAAGGAAACTGCTCTCATCGACGACATTCGAGAAGAGCTGCGGCAGGGCCGGCGCTGCCAGGTCTATGCGACCTATACGGGGGAG
>JBKICP010000234.1:0-5822 GCA_046567085.1 Acidobacteriota bacterium | reverse complement strand
GCACAAATCCATCGTCACCAAAATCCTCAGCGATCTGGAGCAGCTCCAACCCGGCCTCTGCCTGAAGATTCCCCTCTCCGAGCTGCCCGACACCAAGGTGAATATCCGCTCCGCCCTGAACCGCGCCACGCACAAGCTCGAGCGCCCCGTCGCCACCGCCACCGACGAAGACTTCCTCTACATCTGGAACTCCTGATTCCCCACCCCGCAGGAACCCCATCTTCGCGTTGTCATCCTGAAGCCCCTGAGCGCCGCGAAGGGGAGGTAGGATCCGCGGTTGCTTTTCATTCCGCTTCGCCCTCGAATTTCCGGATAGCCAGTCACGCAGATCCGGACTCGACACCCGTCCCCGCGCATAAGGGGCTGCACAGCAGCACAACGGCGAAAGCCCCGGCCTTCAAGGCCGGGGAAACCAGCGGCCCAACAATGAACCGGGCTTCAGCCCCCGCCTACTTCCGCCCCTGGGCCGAAGGCGGCGTCATCCCATTCAGCCTCAAATAGGCCGCCATCTGCGAGTAGTGATCCGCCAGATCGGACGGCAGCAGCACCAGCGCCATCGCCCGCGGCATCGTGCGGTGGAACACGTTGATCGTCTCCCCCAGCTTCGCGTCCGTCAGCCCATCGAGCGCCGACCCGCAGAAGTCGAACGAGGCCTTCAACCCCGCCACCAGCTCCGCCTTCGTCGCCGTGTCGCTCACATGCACCGTCGCCGGCGCCGTGCTCCCCGACAGCGCCCCGCACAACCCGCCATTCGATTGCGCAACGTGCGCCACCAGTTTCCCGAAGCTCCACTGCTCCGGCGTCGGATGATAGCTGTACTTGCCTTCCGGCATCGCTTCCGCCGCGGCGATCATGTTCTTCGCGTCGCGCTCGTAGAGCGTCTTCGCGCTCCACACCACCGGGTTCGCCGTCGCTGCGGCGGGCAGCGGCGCGGCCGGCGCCTGCGCCAGCAGAACCGCCCCGGGACTCAGTACCATCACTGCCAGCGACAAAACTCGCATCGACACGCGCACCGGCGTTGCCTCCTCATCAGGATCAGGTTGTATTCGGCCGCTTCCAGGGGATGCCGGCGTACCCGGCGAGACAGCTTCAGCCCGGCCATCATAGGAGCCGCCTTTTGCCCGTGTCAATTGGCCCACGGGCGACCATGGCGAGTTGATCTTTGACTTTGTCACACCGAAGCCAGAGCCCCAGGGACCCCATCGCAGATGGGGTGGGCGAGCGAGAGCCTGCGCTGAACGAATGCCGAGCGACGCTCGGCGAGTCGAACGGGGATCTGCTTTCCTCGTTTGTTCACTTCCCTGCTGCCGAAGCCACCACTCCGCTGACCTTCTAGCGCATCTGTCTTCTACATGCCCGCCTCCCGGCGCGAAGTGTTACCCATCTCCCCGGTCTGCTCTGTTACCTCTCTGCCCGATCTGGCCTCGTGACAGGATATGACTTCAGTCGTGCCGAAAAGCCCCCACAAAAATGAAACGGGCTTTTGAGCCCCGGAACTGGAAGGATCACGAACTTCCAGGATGCCGGTCTCAGGACCATTGGACTGGCGTCGTACACGCCTCTCGTCTTCCTTTCCCAGCGTCGTTCCCATTTGCTGCGCCGCGCCGGCGGTGCGACGGTAGAAGCGCCGGGTTTCAACCCGGCGAACCCTCCGCACGTAAGGTTTGTCGGCTTTAGCCGCGGGTAATTTCCGAAGAGCTGGACTCCCCATGGCATGTTTCCAGCGAACAATCTGGCCTCGTGACAGGATATGACTTCAGTCGTGCCGAAAAGCCCCCACAAGATTGGGATGAGATCCCCTGCGACTCAGCCACCGCGAATATTCCGGAAAACTGGTCTTTCGGCCTCAACCAGCCGCGTTTCCAGGCACAAGGTACACAAACGTGAAGAGGCACTGCTTCAGCCGTGCCAATCAAAGCCTTCCTCAAATCCCGGTGGCATCTCCTCGCACGCGAGGAGATGCCAGGGCACGAGGGTGGGAGGCCGGGGTCCCAGCGAAACGAAGTTGCGCTGGGGTGGCCGGGGAGCCGATTCGACTTCGGCCACTACGCCACATCAGCCGGCCTGGCGGTACGACCCTTCAGGTGGAGGAAAACAGCGACTCCGAACGAGACCGGTGGCCACGCGGCACACCTGCCCCAGCGGCACGACCACAATTCTCCTCCCCAAGGACCTGCCGCGGAATCCCGGTGGCATCTCCTCGAACGCGAGGAGATGCCAGGGCACGAGGGTGGGAGGCCGGGGTCCCAGCGAAACGAAGTTGCGCTGGGGTGGCCGGGGAGCCGATTCAACTTCGGCCATTACGCCACACAGGCCGACATATGAGGACTAGCGATAGCGTGGGGATGAGGTACCGTCGATACTTGAATTATGAGACCGAAGGTTATCATCTGGGATTTTGATGGAACACTTGTATCGTCTTTGGCGGGGATTGCGTCATCGATGCAAGAGACGCTTGCGACATACGGATTCTCAACTCCGTCGTTAGAAGATGTCCGAAGAACGATCGGTCTCACCTTGGAGCAGAGTATTCGATGTCTCACGCATGAGATGTGCCCTGAGAATCTTGTTCCAGCGCTTGTACAACACTATCGAAGTCTTCACGGCAGCAACGCCGCTCCCCTCACGACGATGTTCGAAGGTGCTACAGAGGTTCTCAGAGAGGCTCGACGGAGAGAGATCGAATCAATTCTAGTTAGCAACAAAGGCCGTGATGGGCTCCATCAACTTCTCGAGCAACTAGAAATCGGAGGCATGTTTCGTGAGGTCTTCAGCGCCGACGACGTCGCTTATCGTAAGCCCGACCCGCGACTATTCGCGAATGAAATCGCGATGAAGCTTGAAAACCATTCCACCGGCAATATTTTGGTGGTCGGCGATACAGAGACCGACCTGAATTTTGCCAAGGCTTCTGGTCTCAGGTCGTGTTGGGCAAAATACGGCTATGGAGACCAGAACTCTTGTTCAGGGCTTGGGCCTGATTTCGTGATCGAATCCATTGGCGCACTTTGGACTGCCTTGGAACCCCAACTTGGCAATTCAGCGTAAATACCGATAAACGCCCTTCACGTGATTTAGCGCCGAGTCGCTCACCGACCCCAATCCGGGGCTCCGGCGGCGCGCAGCCTGCCCCCCGGGCATCCATCGCAGCACTCAACAGAACCGGCGAATCGCAACACCAAAAGAAAATTCCGCTCCGCCAACCCAGCGCTTCTCCGCTCGCGCACCGCCGCCACGTCGCGACAACAACCCGCCCACCCCGCTACTGCGGCTGAGGAGTCCCCTCCCCCTTCGACGCCTCCTCCTCCGGCGGCTTCGAGAGATGCAGCTTCTTCATCTCCTTCGCTCCCACCCCAGGATCCTGCGCCGTCACCTTGATCCCCGTCGCCATCGGATTCGACGTCCACTTGAAGTAATACGTCTTCCCCGCCTCCGCCTCAAAGCGCGCCCGCTCGTTCTCCTTCTGCCGCGCCTGATTCAGCGCCGCCCCCGCCGACATCACCGCCGTCCCGTAATACATCTTCGGCAGCCCCGCAATCACCACCGTCCCCGGCGCTACCTCCGTGAACATGTATTCGCTGTTCAGCAGCTTGCCCAGATGCGCGTCGTTCACAAAAATCTCATCGTGCGCCGCCGACCCCGTGAATCGATACGTCCGGTAAATACAAACAATCGACTTGCCCTCCGACGGAGCGGGCAAGACAGCCTCCTTCGAATCCTGCGCTGCCGACGCAGACCCGATACACACCAACGCCATCGCACTGCAGGCCAGCAGAAGACTTGCGAGCGTCTTGCAAGCTCCCCTGATGCCAGGCCGCGCAACGGCCGCATAAGCCGTGTTACGCATGGGAGCCTTCCTTTCCCGAATGGAAATCTGCCGTGCACGATACGCCTGCGCGCCCGCAAACGCAGTGACGGCCGGCACGCTCGTCTCCGCAACCCCCAACGCCCCCGAAAACAAACCCGGCACAAACCCAGGCACAAGCCGCCCGCCCCTCACCCCAGCTTCGGATGCAGCTTCTCAAACCCCGTCGCCTGCTGATACGCCCGCGCCATCGCGCATAGCTTCGCATCCTCGTAATGATTCGCCAGGAATGTCAGCGACACCGGCGTCCCCGGCCCGCCAATCTGATCGTCGTCCCCCGTATCCGTCGCTGGCGGAGCCGGCGCATCCTCCCCGCGCAGCCCGTTCGGCACAATGCACGCCGGATGCCCCGTCAGATTCGTCACCACCAGCTGCTCCGAGTTCGTCGCCGCCACCACCACATCCACCGCCGCAAACACCTTCGAAACCTCGCGAATCGCAATCGACCGCGCCCGGTTCATCTGGATGTACTCCACCGCCGGCGTGAACCGCGCCACCCGAAAGATATTCGGCCAATCCTCCGCCGTCTGCTGCGTCAGCAGCTTGTCCCGCCCCGTCCGCGTCAGCGTATCGAACGCCGCCGCCGCCTCCGCATTCAGCCCCGGCACCATCGCCCCGTACGGCAAATGCGGCAGCTCGATCGGAATCAGATGCACCCCCATCGCCTTCAGCTTCTCCAGCGCCGCCAGGTCGTACTTCCGATCGTAGGCACGCCGCGCCCGATACGCCGCCGCCTGCGCTGCCCGATGCTCTCTTCGCTGCTTCTGCTCCGGCGTCTCGTTCGCCGGAGCCGGCTTCTCCGCCGCTGGCGCCTCATCCGCATCGAAGCTTGCTTTGATATATCCCACCCGCAGCGAACGCCAGTCCAGCTCCGCGTTCCAGTTGAACGCCGCATCCCGCACCGACAAGTCCTCGCCGTCCGGCCCGTAAATCGCCGCCAGCACCGCCGCGCAATCCTCCACCGCCCGGCAAATCGGACCCAGCTTGTCCTGCGTCCACGACAGCGCCATCGCCCCCGTGCGCGGCACAAACCCAAACGTCGGCCGCAGCCCCGTCACCCCGCATCGCGTCGACGGCGACGAAATCGACCCCAGCGTCTCCGACCCAACCGAGAACGCCACGCATCCCGCCGACGTCGCCGACGCCGGCCCGGCCGACGACCCGCTCGACCCCTGCTTCGGATTCCACGGGTTCCGCGTCCGCCCCCCAAACCACCAGTCGCCCATCGCCAGCGCGCCCAGCGTCAGCTTCGCAATCAGCACCGCCCCCGCCGCGTCCAGCCGCTGCACTACCGTCGCGTCCTGGTCGAACGTCTGCTTCTCAAATCCCCCCGCACCCCACGTCGTCGGATACCCCTTCACTGCCAGCAGATCCTTCGCGCCCCACGGCAGCCCGTGCAGCGGCCCGCGAACCTTCCCCTTCGCCACATCCGCATCCGCCTCGCGCGCCTGCGCCAGCGCCCGCTCCTCCGTGATCGTGATCGCAAAATGCAGCAGCGGATCGTACCGCCGCAGCCGCGCGATGTACATCTGCGTCAGCGCTACCGACGACACCTTCCGCCGCCGCACCAGATCCCCCAGCGTCATCGCCGATTCAAACGCCAGCGCCTCCAGATTCGCCGGCACCGTCCGCACCGCCGCCGCCTTCGAGTACACGGCCGCCTCGCGCTTCGTCTCCAGCACCGCCCCCGGCGGCAGCGGATCGAACACAAACGCCGGCGCCACCGCGTTCGGCATCTCCAGTTTGCGAATCTGCTCGTACCCCTGGCGATCCTCGTTCAGCCCATCGAGCATCGCGGCCCGATCCTCCGCCGGAATCGCAATCCCCGCCAGCGCCGCCGCCTGATCGATCATCTCTGGCGTGATCGCCGGCCACTTCGGCTCGGCCGGCTTCCCGCCCGCCTCCTGCGCAACCGCATCCGGCGCCGCCTGCGTCGCCAGCGTGTAAAGGATCCCCG
>JBKICP010000233.1:0-2531 GCA_046567085.1 Acidobacteriota bacterium | reverse complement strand
GGACAAGCGGCAGACAGATTCGAACGATGGCAGAAATGCCTCGGACCGCGGCCTAAACGCGGATATTCAGGAAGGATTCAAGTCTGGAAGGTGTTTGAGCGCGCAAACATCGCAATTTGGGCAGGGAGAGCCCACTTAGCACAGAGCCAAAGTCGAAATAGCCAGAGCGTTCGAACTGGGGAACAGAAACGCTGGTAACCTGCCCGGCAAGCTGATCCGGATGGAATGGCAGAAACACAAAATCGTTATGCGCGCAGATTCGATGGCTGCAGTTGCCCTGAATGGAGATTCGCTCCCCTCCAGGACCCTGAGCGCCGTCACAATGCTCCATTCCCTTCATGGTCGAGATCAAAGCATCACTCGCGGATGAGTCTGTTTGACACAGATAACAGCGTAGGGCGCACAGATTCACCGCCATCTGCGTACTGAGCAGCAGTGCGATCGCGAACGCGGAAGTGAAGAGCCGGTGCATCCGATTTTCAGGTTACTACCGGCGTGACGCAGGACACAAGCTTGTGACTCTGAATCTCAAAAATCAGTCGAGCAGAATTCGTAGAGTGCACTCGTCAGTTGCGGGTTATAACGGCTTGGGCATTTCACTCAGAAGGAGGTTATCGTGGCATCGATAGCACAAGAGCATTCATTGTTCGAAATTGATCGCGAACTCGACACTCTCCTCGATGAAATCGAAGAGGAGATCGAGTGCCGCGGTGAGGCTTCGGCAGAGCTGATAGAGCGATTCCAGCAGTTCTGCGAGGCGCACAGCGAAAAGGCGGACCGGATCGGGCGCTTCCTCCGCATGACGGAGGCGCGTGTTCAGTACTGCCGGAGCGAAGCAAACCGTTTGCAGGAACGCGCGCGCAGCAGCGAGCGCAAAGCGACTCAGACGAAATACATGGTGATGTATTACCTCAAGAGCCGCGAACTCCGGAAGATGGAAGGCAGAGAGTTCACCCTGCGGATCCAGAAGAACAGCCAGGATTCCGTGCGGTTCACCGATGAGACGCAGGTGCCCATGCTGTATCGGACTGTTACGGTGCGCATCGAGGGGCCCTTATGGGAGAGGTTAATCGAGAGCGTCCCCGAGGAGATGAGGCGTTTGCTCGTGGCCGCTGTTCAGGACGCCTCACCCAGCAATGAGGTCATCAAGAACGCCGTTCAAAATCAGATTCCCGTACCTGGCACCGAGGTCTACCGCGGCGACCATCTGCGCGTCGCGTAGCCCCAATTCTCCATTCAACAACTGACACTGTGCCCGATCCGGGCCTGAGGATGCGCCATGTTTCTGTGCCAGCCATTGCTCGACGTCCTCATCGCCCGAGGGATCGAGGACATTGATTCCTTCATTCAGCCTCCGTCCTGGAACGATCTTCCCGAGCCGGAGTCGATTCCGGGGATGACCGACGCAGTCGATCGCGCACTGACCGCCGTTCGCGACAGGAAACGAATTGCGATCTTCGGCGACTACGACTGCGATGGGATCCTGGGAACGCATATTTTCCGAGTAGTTCTGGCCAGCCTCGGAATTCGGGCGCGAGCCTATCTGCCTCACAGGGATGAAGGATATGGTCTCAGTTTGCGTGCGGTTCACAAATTGTCGCTGAGCGGCACCGATCTTCTGATCACGGTCGACAACGGAATCAACGCCCAGAAAGAAATTCAGCTGGCACAGCGGCTGGGTGTCGATGTGATTGTTATCGACCATCACCGCATTCAGGAGCAGGCCAATACGCTCGCCGTCTGGTCTCAAGAGTTCTGCGGCGCCGGCCTTGCGGCCCTGTTCGCGGTCACGTTGGCGCAGCGAGCCGGCTGGAAGGACGAACGCGTTGAACGCCTGCAGGCCGCGATGAGCCAGTATGCCGCGATCGCATCGGTCGCCGATTGCGTTCCACTCCAAAAGGGGACAAGAGCGCTTGCCCGTCTGGGGATGCGCGAGCTCGCTCGCGCCGAAAACTCGGGGCTTCGAGAACTGCTGCGGGTCTCCTGCGCCGACCCGGCGAGTCCCGATTCGAACGATCTGGCGTTCGGCGTGGCTCCACGAATCAATGCCGCCGGACGGATCGACCACCCGACGATAGCATTGTCGGTCTTCGAGGCGGCTAGGAACGAGGATGCCGGCCGCAGGAGCGTCGAGCGACTAGATCAGCTTAACCAGCAGCGCCGCCAGCTTGTCGCGGACCATTTCGGCGAGATATCCCGGGAGATCCAGCAGCCGGCTCCGCCCGCTCTGGTGCTTTACCGGGAAGCTTGTCCCAAAGGCATTGCCGGCCTGCTGGCCGCCAAATGTGTCGAGCGCTTCAGGGTGCCGAGCATTGTGCTGGCGCCGGCGCCGGAACCGGGTCTGGCAGTCGGTTCGGGCAGGAGCGTGACCGGTTTCAATCTGGCCGAAGCGCTGGAACAGTTCTGTCGATTCTTCAAGCGGTTCGGCGGCCATGCACAGGCTATCGGGCTGACCATGCCGATCGGCCAGATTGAAGCCTTCGCAAAGGAATTCGCTGCCTTCGTGGATAGCCTCAAACTGGATCGCAAGT
>JBKICP010000232.1:0-7475 GCA_046567085.1 Acidobacteriota bacterium | reverse complement strand
TGCACTGAATCTGGTACCACCGACTTCTTCACCGCCATCGTCAGCCGACCTTCTCCGGCTGACTCACCCTACCAACCTTGCACACCCCATTTCATGCAGCCTTGCCGAAAGGACACGGAAGAACCGCCGGAGCCGTCCCGGGCGTTGTCGGGATGGAGTACGTCTGCGCCGCCGCTCGCGCCGCCGAGAGCACGTTGCCCGGAACGATGCCCAGAATCAGCGTCGTCGCCGCCGTCAAAAAGACCGCCAGCAGCAGCGGGAACGAAGGCTTTGCCACGCCGATCACCGGTGCGGCTCCCGCCGGCTCCGAATACAGCGCCGCAACCACCCGCAGATAGTAGAACGCCGCAATCCCGCTGTTGATCAGGCCGATGATCGTCAGCCACACCATCCCCGAGTGCAGAGCGGCCGAGAACACGTAGAACTTGCCGAAGAAGCCACCCGTGAACGGAATGCCGATGAGCGAGATCAGGAAGAACGCCATCGACCCCGCCAGTACCGGCGAAGCGTACGCGAGGCCGCGATAATCGTCGATCAGCGTGAGATGGTCGTCGTAGCCACCCGTGTGGCTGATGATGGCAAAGACCCCGACGTTCATCGCCGCGTACGATACCGCGTAGAAGCTCGCCGCTGCAATCCCCTCCGGCGACAGCGCCGTGAACGCCACCAGCAGATACCCTGCGTGCGCGATCGACGAATATGCCAGCATCCGCTTCACATTCTTCTGTCGCAGCGCCCCCAGATTGCCCAGCGTCATCGAGATCACCGCCAGCCACCACAGCATCGGCACCCAGTGCGCGTGCAGAGCCGGCAGCGCCCCGTAAACCAGCCGCAGCAGAACGGCAAACGCCGCCGCCTTCGGCCCGGTCGACATCAGCGCCACCACCGGCGAGGGTGCGCCCTCATAGACGTCCGGTGTCCACACATGGAACGGCGCTGCAGAAACCTTGAATCCCAGCCCGATCACCACCATCCCCAGGCCGATATACAACAGCGCGTGCATCGGAGCGCCGGCCGCCGGATGCGCGATCGCTTCTGCAATCGCGTCGATGCGCGTCGTCCCCGTAGCCCCAAAAATCAGCGCAATGCCGTACAGGAAAAACGAGGTCGCAAACGATCCCAGCAGGAAATACTTCAGCGCCGACTCCGGGCTCTTCGCCGATTTCCGCCGATACCCCGCCATGATGTATGTCGAGATCGAGGAAATCTCCAGCGCGATAAAGACCAGCAGCAGTTCCACCGCCGACGACATCAGCATCATGCCGACCGCGCCGAACTGGATCAGCGCAAACAGCTCGCCCAGTCCTTCCGTCTCCGGCGTCACCGCATCCAGAACGATCAGCAGCGTCGCCAGCACGATGCCCGCAATCAGCACGTGGAAGAAGACGCTGAACGCATCCGTCTGCACCACGCCGTAATACGCCGTCCCGGCGGGAAGTTCCGCCTGCCAGAAGCTGGTCGCAAGCGCCGCCACCGTCGCCAGCACCGCCAGCCACCCCAGCGACTTACGGCTCGCCGCCTTCGCCATCATGGCGTCGGCGAGCATGACGATGATGCCGCCCAGCGTGAAGATTACTTCAGGAGCGATACGCGGGAAGTCGTTCATCGCGCACCTCCGGGCAACTGCACCGCGCTCGCCACCGGGCTCACCGGCGTCTCCACCGTCGGCACAGCGCCTGACAGCGGCGTCATCGCCGGCTCAATCGCCTTGATCCAGTAGGGGGAAAGCACCCCCATGGCCAGCATCAGAATCGCCATCGGCCACAGCGTCACGTGCTCGCGAAACTCCAGATCGGGCGCCGGCCGGTTCGCCACCAGAGAAGACTCCTTGCCGTAGAACACGCGCTGCACCATCCACAGCATGTACGAGGCGCTCAGAATTACCCCCAGCGCAGCCGCGCCCACCCAGTGCGGATGCGACGAGAACGACCCGCTCAGCACCAGGAACTCGCCTACAAACCCGTTGAACAGCGGCAGCCCCACCAGGGCCAGCGATGTGATCACAAAGAGAGTTGCAAGCCAGGGAAGCCGGCTCGCCAGTCCGCCGTAAAGAGTCATATCGTACGTGCCGTAGCGCTCATAAAGGATGCTCACCAGCACCAGCAGCGCTCCGCCCGTCAGTCCCTCGTTCAGCGTCTGATACACGGCGCCGTTCAGGCCCGCCAGCGCGAAGCAGAAGATCCCCAGCGTGCAGAAGCTGAGGTTGCCGAGAATCGAATAGGCGATCAGCCGCTTCATATCCGTCTGCGCCAGCGCCACCAGCGCGCCATAAAGCACGCCCACCACCGCCAGCACGATCATCAGCGGCGCAATCGCCCGCGCCTGCGCCGGAAACAGCCCCAGGTTGAACCGGAAGATCGAGTAGAGCCCCAGCTTGCCCGCGACCACCATCGCCATCGCGGTCGGCGCTTCCTGGATCATGTCCGCCAGCCAGCCGTGCAGCGGAAACACCGGCACCTTCACCGCGAAGGCGACCAGGAACGCCAGGGAGAGCCACGCAAGCGCCTGCGGCGTGATGCCGAGCGAGCCCGCCGCCAGCCGGCTCTGCAGCGCGACAAAGTCGAACGTCCCGGCCTTCGCGTAGAGATACAGAATCGCGACCAGGAAGAGCGCCGAAGGGATAAACGTGTACAGGAAGAACTTGATCGCCGTCTGGCGCCCGCGGCTGGACCCGAACAGCGCCGTCAGAATCGCCATCGGCACCAGCGACAGTTCCCAGAAACCGTAATACAGAAACAGATCGAGCGCCACGAAAACGCCGATCATCGCCGTCTGCTGGATCAGGAAGAGGAAGTAAAACTCCTTCGTCCGATTCTGAACCGCGCGCCACGAAACCAGCACCCCGACCGGCGCCAGAAACGTCGCCAGCAGAACCAGCCACAGCGAGAGCCCGTCCACCCCGAGGTGATAGCGGATCGCCGGCGCCGCAATCCACGCCTGGTTCTCCTCGAACTGGAAGCCGTGATTCGCGTAATCGAAGTGCACCGGCAGATGCAGCGACAGAACAAAAGTGACCAGCGTGACGAGAAGCGTGAACGCCGGAACGATGCGGCCCTTGCGCGGCAGAAACGCGACGACGATCGCGCCCACCGTGGGAACGAAGGTGATCAGCGTCAGGATGTGGTCAGTCAGCACGGTATCGTCTTGCGTCCTTCATCGCAGCGAGAAGTGAGGCATAAATCCAAAATAAGAAATCGCGAGCAGCACGGCCGCAAACAGCGCCAGCCATCCCGCATAGGACCGAATGTTGCCGGACTGAATGCGCGCCACCAGCGCCCCGAACCCCTGCGCCGTGTAACCCGCCGTCAGCGTTCCACCGTCGATCACCGCCCGGTCGATCAGCACGCCCAGCACCCAGCGCGCCACGAACAGCACCGGAGCCACGACGATCGCTCCGTAAATCTCGTCCACCCAGTACTTGTTCTTCACCAGCGCGTAGAGGGCGCGCAGGTTCTGCGCCAGCCGCTCCGGAAGCTCCGGCTTCGCAAAGTACAGAATGTGCGCCAACAGCCAGCCCAGAAACGCCACCAGCGTCGAAACCGCCGCCAGCATCAGTTCCAGTTGCTTGTCGCCCGCAGGCGAAGCGTTCGGGGTATTCGGAGCGCCGCTCGCCCCGGTCGCGAGCACCACCGTCGCCTGCTCGTAGCTCATGTGGACGGTCTTCACCGCCGGCTCAAGGAAGTGTGAAAACCAGTTGCTGCCGCCCAGTCCGTCCGGCCATCCCATGAAACCGCCAACGACCGACAGAATTGCGAGCACCACCAGCGGTCCCAGCATCACCCACGGGCTCTCGTGCACCGGATGCGCGTGAGCCTCGGCTTCGACAACCAGCTTCGTGTCCGAGCGCGCATGCACCGCCGCGCCATGATCCTCTTCGTGTGCCGCCTCCGCCGCGCGGCGCTCGCCGAAGAACGTCATGTACCAGAGCCGGAACATGTAGAACGACGTCAGCCCTGCCGTCAGCAGCCCCACCGCCCAGAAAATCTTCCCGCCGTTCGGCGAGATGAACGCCTGATACAGGATCTCGTCCTTGCTCACAAATCCAGCCAGCGGAGGCACACCCGAGATCGCCAGCACCGCCGCAGTCATCGTCCAGAACGTCACCGGAATCTTCTTCCGCAGACCGCCCATCGCCCGCATATCCTGCTCGCCGCTCAGCGCGTGGATCACCGATCCTGCCGCAAGGAAGAGCAGCGCCTTGAAGAAGGCGTGCGTCACCAGATGAAAGATCCCCGCCGAATACGCCGCTACCCCGCAGCCCAGGAACATATACCCCAGCTGCGAAATCGTCGAGTACGCCAGCACCCGCTTGATGTCCGTCTGCAGGATGCCGATCGTCGCCGCAAAGAACGCCGTCGCCACCCCAATTGTCGCCACCACCGTTAGCGCCAGCGGCGAGCGGTCGAAGATCACATGCGTGCGCGCTACCATGTACACGCCGGCCGTCACCATCGTCGCCGCGTGGATCAGCGCCGAAACCGGAGTCGGGCCTTCCATTGCGTCCGGCAGCCACACATACAGCGGAATCTGCGCCGACTTGCCCGTCGCTCCCAGCACCAGGAACAGCGCAATCGCCGTCAGGAATCCACCCTGCAGCTCGGGACGCGCGCTGATCTGGCTGAATACCTCGCTGAAGTTCAGCGATCCGAAGTGCGCGACCAGCAGGAACATCGCAATCAGGAACCCGAAGTCCCCGATGCGGTTCACGATGAACGCCTTCTTGCCCGCATTCGCCGCCGAGTCGCGCGTGAAGTAGAACCCGATCAGCAGGTACGACGCCAGCCCCACGCCCTCCCAGCCCACAAACATCAGCAGGAAGTTCTCCGCCAGCACCAGCGTGAGCATGAAGAAGAGGAACAGGTTCATGTAGGCGAAGAAGCGCCAGTAGCCGTCCTCCTCCGCCATGTAGCCCACCGAGTAGACGTGGATCAGGAATCCGACGCCCGTTACCACGCACAGCATCACCAGCGTCAGCTGGTCCAGCTGGAAGGCGAAGTCGGCATGAAATCCGCCGGCTGTAATCCACGTGCCCAGACGTTCCACGTGCGGAAGCGTCAGGGATCCAAATTTTGTAACAATATTGGATACGAGAAGCAGCGGGAGAAGGGATCCAATCAGTGCGACGGCTGTCACAACCGGCTTCGGGGCTTTCCGGCCGGCAAGACCGTTCACCAGAAATCCGGCGAAGGGAATAATCGGGATGAGCCAGAGGTGAAGATCAGCGTTCATAGTTTCATCAGGTCGATCTGGTCGACATTCAGGGTGTTGCGCGCGCGGAAAATCGCAATGATGATGGCCAGTCCCACCGCCGCTTCCGCCGCCGCCACCACCATCACGAAGAAGACAAAAATCTGCCCGTTCACCTGCAGGTGCCCGGTCATCTGGCTCCACTGCCGCGAGAACGCGATAAAGGCCAGATTCACGGCGTTGAGCATCAGCTCAATCGACATGAAAACTGTAATGATGTTGCGCTTGATCAGGAACGCCGCCACGCCGATCGAGAACAGCACCGCGCTGAGGACGAGGTAATACGCTATCGGGACCACCGCTCAGTGCTCCTTTCGCGCCAGCGCCACGGCGCCCAGAATGGCGATCAGAATCAGGACCGACGTTACCTCGAAGGGCAGCAGCAGATCCTTGAAGAGCACGCGGCTCAGATCGCTCGTCGTCGCAAGATACTCGCCCAGCCGTGCCTGGCCGAACTCGCCCCGACGCGAGATGAAGACAAATGCCAGCAGTCCCAGCAGCGCTGCCGCTCCCGGAAATCCCGCCACGTACGCGAGCCGGCTGCCGTGCGTGCGCTCTTCTTTGCCCGCGTTCAGCAGCATGATCACGAAGGTGAACAGCACCATGATTGCGCCCGAATAGACGATCACCTGCGCCGCGGCCAGAAACTCCGCGCCCAGCAGCAGGTAGAGCACCGCCAGCGAACTCATCACCACAATGAGCGACAGCGCGCTGTTAATCGGGTGGCGCTGCAGCAGGAGGTTCAGCGCCCCTGCCACACACAGCACCGCAAAGAAGATGAAGAGAGCCAGATGCATGGTCTTTGTACGAATCCACTACCCGTGGGTACAGCCCCCCGGTCCAAAACCAGAATTCTATTACTGCAGCGGCAGCCGGAGACCGATGCAGAAGCTCGTCACAACAATGTTGGCCACCGCCACAGGCACAAGAAATTTCCATCCGAAGCCCATGAGCTGGTCATAGCGGAAACGCGGCAGCGTGCCGCGCACCCAGATGTAGAGAAAGAGAAACCCGAAAACCTTCGCGACAAACCAGAAAACCGAGAACAGCGCCGTCGCCACCGGCCCCGTGCCGAAGTGGAAGAGGCCGCCAAACGGGCTCGTCCACCCGCCGAAAAACAGCAGCGTCGCCACGCAGCTCACCGTGATCATGTTCCCGTACTCGGCCATGAAAAACATGGCGAACTTCATCGAGCTGTACTCGGTGTGATAGCCCGCCGTCAGCTCCGATTCCGCTTCCGGCAGATCGAACGGCGCCCGGTTCGTCTCCGCGTACGCCGCCATCAGGTAGATCAGGAACGCGACGAACTGGAAGCCGCCAAAGAAATTCCACGAGAGCAGTCCGTGCGGCGCCTGCACGCCCACGATATCCCGCAGCCGCAGCGATCCCGCGCGCAGCACCACGCCCACCAGCGACAATCCCAGCGCCAGCTCGTAGCTGATCACCTGCGCCGAGGCGCGCAGCGCGCCCAGCAGGGAATACTTGTTGTTCGACGACCAGCCCGACAGCGCGATCCCGTAGACCCCCACCGACGTGATGCCCAGCAGGATCAGCAGGCCGATGTTGTTGTCCGAAATCTGGAAGAACTGCATTCCGTGCCAGCGAATATCCGCCCCGAACGGAATCACCGAAATCGACAGCAGCGCGCACGACAGCGCGATGATCGGCGCCAGGATGTACAGCGGCCGGTACACCGCCTCCGGCATCAGGTCTTCCTTCAGGAACAGCTTCGCTCCATCCACCAGCGGCTGCAGCAGGCCGAACGGCCCCACCCGGCTCGGTCCCCACCGATTCTGAATCCGGCCTACCAGCTTGCGTTCCAGCAGCACCGTGTAGGCCACGCACATCAGCAGAATCACCACGACCACGATCACCTTGGCCAGGTTGAACAGCAGAAACGGAATGAGGTTGGTCTCCATCAAAAGTCTTCCAGTGGCCTTCTACTCCGCCGCCGTTTCGACGGGTTTGTGGGATTCGAGCACCGCGTGCAGCATCTTGCTGTAAAGCCCGAGAGATCCCGAACTGTACAGCGTGTCGTTCGACGGCAATACCAGATCCGGACGCGTGGCAACGTTTTCGATCTGCACCAGCGCCGGCTTCACATGCTGATCATTCCCGGCCAGCAGGTCCAGCCGCGCAACATCGTAGGCCGGCACCAGCCGCTGAATCTCATCGAAGATCGCAAACGGATCGAACGGGCTCAGCTTCGGCTCCAGATGATGCGCCGC
>JBKICP010000231.1:0-2921 GCA_046567085.1 Acidobacteriota bacterium | reverse complement strand
GGGTGCCGGAAGGCGTTCCGAGTAAGTATCCACCGGCAGAGCCGGTGGCTTTACGGTTGCTGGCCCCTCAAAGGGGCCTTTTCGCAACCGTCCGAAGCAAAAACAAGAACAAAAGCAAAGGCCTCGTACTGCTGTCTTCACTGCCGCAGCACAGGTAATTCGAGGGAGAACATACTCCCGGAATTCTCAAAGTTCTACTGCCACCCCGGCAGAGCCGGGGGATCTCCCTTTTGGATTAGGACGCCCTCCATCGCTCCAATGTTGTTGCGGAAATCCCGCTCGTAGCGAACGTTAATCGGGAAGCGGTCGCGGCCCTCAACGTTTTCCGCGATGTCCTTGCCGCCGATTCCGGACGCGACTGCATTTTGGACATCGGCGAGGGTGAGGCCGTACTTCGCCATCTCCTGGCGATTGGGAGTCACGTTGACGTAAAACCCCTGGGCCACCTTTTCCGCAAAGATAGATCGCACCTGCGGGAGGCCGGAGAGGATGCCCTGAATCTGTGCCCCCACCTGCTGAATTCCGTCGATGCTTGGACCCTGCACCTTGATCCCAACCGGGGTCTTGATGCCGGTCAGCTCCATGTCCAGCCGGTTCTCGACCGGCATGGTCCAGGTGTTGGAGAGACCGGGAAACTGGAGCTTTGCGTCCATCTGCTGAATCAACTTGTCGTAGGTCATTCCAGCGGGCCACTCTCTGCGCGGCTTCAGCATGATCGTGGTGTCGTACATGTCGAGGGGCGCGTTGTCGGTTGCGCTGTCGGAGCGTCCGGCCGTGCCGAAAACGCTGACGACTTCAGGGAAGGTGCGGATGATGCGGTCCTGCTCCTGCAACAGCACTTTCGCCTGCCCGATGGAGATCCCCGGAAGCGCCGTCGGCATGTAAAGCGCTGAGCCCTCGTAGAGCGGCGGCATAAATTGGCTTCCCAAACGGAAGGCCAGAGGCAGAGTGACAATCAGAAAGGTGAGATTCAGTGCGATCGTCAGCCATCGATGTCGGAGGCAGAACCTCAGCACAGGAAGGTAAATCGCCTGTGTAAAGCGGGAGATCGGATTCGCATGTTCCGGGCGAAGCCGTCCCCGAATCAGCATCACCATCAGCACCGGAACCAATGTGATGGCCAGGATCGAGGAAGAACCGACCGCAAGCGTCTTTGTCCAGGCCAGAGGCCGGAACATGCGGCCTTCCTGAGCCTGCAAAAGAAAAACAGGCAGGAACGACACGACTATGATCAGCAGCGAGAAAAAGAGCGCCGGACCGACCTGTTTCGCGGCGTTGATGAGAATCCTTCGCCGTTCCGCTTCCCTGATCGGCGCCGGATCATGCTCCTGGCGTTCGGAGAGGTGCCGATAGCCGTTCTCCACCATCACAATCGAAGCGTCAACCAGCACTCCGATGGCCAGCGCCAGCCCGCCCAGAGACATGATGTTCGAGGAGACGACGAGCAGGTACATCGGGATGAAGGAGACGACCACCGCGATGGGCAGAGCCAGGATGGCGATCAGCGCTGAGCGGAAGTGGAACAGGAACACGATGATGACCAGGCTGACGATGATCGCCTCTTCGAGGAGGTCGCGCTGCAAGGTCTGAATGGAAGCATGGATGAGCCCGGACCGGTCATAGGCAGGCATAATCTCTACGCCTGCCGCCAGAGATGGCGCGATTTCGCGCAGCTTGGCTTTGACGCCATTGATGACGTCAAGAGCGTTCATGCCCTGGCGCATCACAATGATGCCGCCTACAGTCTCACCATCTCCATTCCACTCGGCAACGCCCTCCCGAATGTCCGGACCGAAGCTCACCGTGCCGAGATCTCGCAGCAGGACCGGCGTGCCATTCTTACTGCCGACGGCAGCATCGGCAAGATCGCTGAGCGAGTGCAGATATCCCAGTCCGCGGATCATGTACTCGGCCCCGCTCAGATCGAGGACTCTTCCTCCGACTTCATTCGTGCTGGCCTTCACACGGTCGATAACCGTGGACAGAGGAATGCCATACGCCAAGAGCTTGTTGGGATCAAGCTGCACCTGATACTGCTTCACATAGCCGCCGATACTGGCTACTTCTGCCACACCGGGAACCGTTTCCAGAGCATAGCGCAGGTCCCAGTTCTGAAGAGTGCGCAGGGCGGCGAGACTGAGGTTGTGACTCTTGTCCACAATGGCGTACTCGTAGACCCACCCCGCTCCCGTGGCATCCGGGCCGAGCACAGGATGAACCCCTTCAGGTAGCTTCCCGCTGATCTGGTCGAGATATTCGAGCACCCGGGAGCGCGCCCAGTAAAGGTTTGTGCCGTCCTGAAAGACGACATAGACATACGAGTCGCCGAACATCGTCTGCGCGCGAACTGCTTTCACATGCGGAGCGGCCAGCATGCTGGTCACAATTGGATAGGTCACCTGATCTTCGATCACGTCGGGCGGCTCTCCGGCCCAGGCTGTATGAACGATGACCTGGACGTCGGAGATGTCCGGCAGGGCATCGAGCGGAATATGCCTCAACGACCAGATACCGGCAAATGTCAGCAGCAGCACAGCGGTGAATACGAGGAAGCGGTTGCGGGCGCAGATCTCGATAATCCTCGACAACATCACATGCCTCCCGTCGCGGTGACGCTCAGTTGTTTACTGGCGACCGTTTGTCCGTTTTTCTGCGCCACGATGGTGACCTGCCAGGTGCCGCCCGAACCAAGCGAACCCACGCCTTCATAGAGCCCGTTGCCCTTGTCGGTCAGCGTGGCGGCCGCGTTCATGGCCGCCATGCCCATAGCCGGCATCGCCGCCATATAGAACCGCACCGTCACCTGTGCCCCGGAGACAGGTGCACCTTTGTTGTCTGTCAGCCGCACCCGGAAGACGTTGTCGCCCTTCCGCGGCGGATTCGGGTCCGTGGTGAAGTCGATGGCTCCCTGCGCGGCTGCG
>JBKICP010000230.1:0-4340 GCA_046567085.1 Acidobacteriota bacterium | reverse complement strand
AATGGCAAGGGGACGGGCTTCCTGGCAGCGATGCCGATGCCGACCTGTGGCCCGAGCGGCTGCAATGGCAAGGGAACAGGCTTCCTGGCAGCGATGCCGATGCCGACCTGTGGCCCGAGCGGCTGCAATGGCAAGGGAACAGGCTTCCTAGCATAGGACGAAACCGGTCGATTCAATGGTCGCGCTCCCACGAAAGTGGCAGCGCGATCGTTTGTTTTGTTGAGGTTTTCGCTTGAGCCCGCGATGTTCCTTCGCTATCCTCACTTAAGCGAGAGGAAGCGATGGAGCATCTACAGCAGATACTCATCAGGTTCGAGCCAGTGCTGGTCGTGCTGGCTGCCTTCTCTTTCTTTAGATCCAAATCGGCGCGCGGTTTGCCAGCAATGGCAACCTACTTCGTCACACGACTTGTGTCTCTCGCGTACCTTGAGGTTGTCTTCAATCTCGGCGGCACCGCACCCATCTGTCCATCACCGCGTTATGCGGCCTACTTCTACGGATATTGGGTCTCGTATGTGGCAGCTGCGGTTGCAATTTTCTTTGCAATTCAGGAAGTGTTCAAGCGGGTTATGGAACCGGTTCCGGGCCTGCGCCGACTGGGACTCCTTGCTTTCCGCTGGATCAGCATCGTATCCGTCGTCATCTGCATCGGCGCAGTCACGCTTCCGGCCACGATGGCCGCGGCGAACGGCGATCGGATTGGGCCGCTGTGTCTGCAGCTTGCGCGATGCGTCAGTGTCATGGAGCTCTGCCTGCTGGCGTTCCTCGCCCTTACGATCCATGCCCTGGGACGGTCGTTCCGTAGCCGACTGTTTGGGATCAGCCTCGGGTTTGGGTTACAGGCTGCGGCCGATCTCATCTTCACAGCTGTATCAGTTCGTTTCCCTGGCCTCGAGTCCGCCGCTGCTTTGGGTCTACAGTCGGCAATAAGTTTGGTACTCCTGACCTTTGCCTGGTACTTCCTGATGCCAGAGCCGCAGGCGGAGAAGAACCTCATTGTGCTGCCGCCCACCTCGATGCTGGCACGGTGGAACGCACTGGCGAAGGGGCTGGGGCAAATGCCGGAGCCGGTCATGGTCGGTGCTCCGACGGGCTTCTTCCTGCAGGACATCGAAGGCGTGGTGGATCGGGTGCTGGCGAAGAATCCAGTGGTGGCTCCTCGATAGGCCTCTCGCCGGCAATGACAAGAATCAAAGCCCCGAGCTTCTCGGGGCTTTTGCTTTTGCGGGATGGGAGGCCCTCGGGGGACGGCAGCTGTGTCCTGCGACGCAAGCCGTGACCAGGCTTCGCGGGTGGCCGGCGGTGTGGCGCTGCAAGGGGGAAAAGGCAAGGGCCGGACTCGTGGCGAGTCCGGCCCTGATGGTGTGAGAGCGGGCGCGAGTTACTCGGCGGCGACGGGCTCGACGGCGACGAAGCGGCCACGGCCGCCGCGATCGATGAACTTCACGCGGCCATCGATCTTGGCGAAGAGGGTGTCATCGGTGCCGCGGCCAACGTTGAGGCCGGGCTTGAGGCGCGTGCCGCGCTGGCGGACGATGATGGATCCGCCGGTGACTACCTGGCCGGCGAAGATCTTGACGCCGAGGCGTTGGGCGTTGGAGTCGCGGCCGTTTTTGGAACTACCTAAACCTTTTTTGTGTGCCATCTGTCGTGTCCTGAATCCGCAGGGAGCGGAATGAAATTGCGCTGGGCGCGGTTAGGCGGTGAAGCTGTTGCCGTCGATCTGGATCTCGCTGATGCGCACCTGGGTGAAGCCCTGGCGATGTCCCTGGAGCTTCTTGTACTGCTTCTTGCGCTTGAAGTGGAAGACGAGAATCTTGTCGGCGCGGCCATCGGTCACGACGGTGCCGAGGACTTTGCCGGACTTCGGCTTGACGAGCGAGCCGGACTCACCGGAGAAGGCGAGGACGTCGGCAAATTCGACGGAGCCATTGTGATCCGAGGTGAGGCTTTCCACCTTCAGGACGTCGCCGGGAGCGACCCGGTACTGCTTACCACCAGTGCGGATGACCGCGTACATAATTCCTCCGATGCCCGCGGCGGAAGTCCACCGAAACGGCGGGCATGATCAAAAAACTAAGCTGGGCGGAAACTGTGCTTCGACTCCGGCGGAAATCCGGAGGGTCCCGGAGACACACGGGGCGTGCAGATTCGCCAAACCCACTTAGTCTATCGGGAAAACGCGCCCTGGGTCAATGGCGCCCGGGGCGTCTGCGTCAGATGGCGAGCTCCCGGGCGGCAAGGGCGGTACCTTCAACGCGGGCGCGAATTTTGCTGAAGGCAGTCTCGCGCGCGGTGGAGGTGTCGTCGGCAAAGGGAGAAAAACCGCAGTCGTCGGTGGAGCCGAGGCGATCGGCGGGGAGGATGGAGGCGGCCTCCAGGATGCGTTCGCGCACCTGCTGCGGCGTCTCGATGGCGGGAGCGATGGGATCGATGACGCCGATGAAGACGGTCTGGGTGGGCTGCATGGCCTTTTTCACGATGGTGAGGACCCGCCTGCGGTCGGGCTCGCTGGCCATCTGAAGGCAGAATCGGCCGACGCTGAGCTGAAAGAGGTCGGGGAGGAGGGCGGCGTAATCGACATCGGCGGAGTGCGTCGAGTCATGGTCGCCCCCGGGGCAGACATGGACGCCGATGCGCTGGCGCTCGGCGGCGGTGAAGCGGTCGAGAACCTGGTTATTGAGGTCAATGAAGGAGCGGAGGAGAGCGCCGGAAGGGTCGAGTTTGAGGGAGAGGCGTCCTTCGGTGAAGTCGATCTGGACAGAATTGGCGCCGGCATCGAGGGCTCCGCGAATATCGGTGGCGGCTTCGTCGATGAGATCGGCCAGGAACTGCTCCCGCGAGTAGCCGGGGATGCCGGCGGCCGGATAGAGCAGGCTGAGAGCCGAGGCGGAGATGACCGCCTGCTTAAGCGGCCGCTGCGTATAGGTGCGCGCGACGGTGACAAATTGCGCGGCATGCTGGCCGTAGCGGAAGGGACCGGCGGTGAGGCGGGGGAGCTGACGGATGTGGCCGTCGGCGAAGGGGATCACGGCCCCGTCGGGCGCGAGGTTGGCGATGCCGGCGAGGGGGTAGGTCGCGAAGCTGGGCTTGGTCTGCTCTCCATCCGTGATGACGGGCGAGCCGGTCTGCTCCAGGCGCTGGATGGTGTCGCGCAGGGCCGCGTCGTACGCGGCGGCCAGTGCGTCGTGGTCAAGGGCTCCTGCATGGAAGGCGGCGATGGCGGCAAGAAGCGCGGGTGGACGAGGGATGCTGCCGATGGATTCCGTTTTCATTTGGATCTCCCTGCACCTGAACTGACGCCCCAGTGCCAGATCATCTCAACGTAGCCGAACTGGATGGTTTTGTTGGAAGGGTAGATGGCCCCGACGACGCTCTTGCCCCATCCGTGGCCGTAGTAAAAGTTCAGGGCGAGATTATGGGTGGCCTGCCAGTCGGAGCTGATGTCGGCAACCGAGGCGAAGGACGTATGCCCGTTGGCCGGCTTGCCCACGAAGCCGAAGACCTTGTTGTCAAAGGCGCCGCCGCCCGAATACCAGAGATCGTGGCTCGAGGTGAGGTCGAGCCAGTGGAGATCGCTGCGGAGCTCCCAGTTCTTACGGGGCTGGTCGATGAGCTGGATGAAGGAGTCGGTGGAATTCATCATGTTGTAGAAGGGCAGGCGGGCGTAGACGCGGGGCGTGGGCAGCACGACGAAGAAGGTATTGTTCTTCGAATCGGTGGGGTTGTTGTCGCCTGTCGAGCGCCACCATCCGCCGCGGAACCAGGGCTGTGTTGCAAGTTGGGTGAGGCGATAGCCGCCTTCCAGTTGGGCGGCGCCGGCGCTTTGAGTCAGCGAGCCCCAGGCGCCGTTCTGATACGCGCCCCAGAAGACGAAGTCGAAGGTGCCGGGACCGGCGGGCTGGGTGGCGATGAGGTCGCCGCCATAGGTGCCGAGGCGGATGTTCTTGCGGTCGGCGGTGCGGACGGGGGCGGGACGATTGTCGGTTTTGGGGATTCCGGTGCGGCCATCGTGATAGCCGACGGCAAAGCCGCGGGCGAGGATGCGGCCGTGATCGGCCATGCGGGAGTACGCGAGGTACTGCGTATCGACATTGAGCTCGGGATTGCCGTTCATGTTGAAGACGCCCTGGTCGGCGCGGGCGGCCATGGCGGTGATGTCCCAGTCACCGGATCCGTAGTGGGCGTCGACGCCGTCGAGGCTGCGCTGGGCGTTGGCGAAGCCGAAGTTTCCGATGAGGTGCTGCTGGACGCGGTTGTTCTGGAGCCAGAGGACGGTGGAGTCTTTGGGGTGGAGCTCGACGCCTTCGACCCACTCCATGCGGCCGAGGCGGATGTTC
>JBKICP010000229.1:0-4249 GCA_046567085.1 Acidobacteriota bacterium | reverse complement strand
GTGATCCTTCTGCTTCAGCGCGGTCGGCATATCGTCGACGGCCATGCCTCCGGGACCGGTGGCCGTGGCGCCCTCGAGCACGGCTCCTGGCGGCAGGTAGAAATCGAAAGCCTCAGGGCCGTACTGGGTGCGGGGAGGTTTCGAGTCATTGTGAACGAAGAAGCTCTCGGTGACCTCAAGGCCCTGCTGATTGGTCTCGGCGCGAATGACGTCGGCGTAAACATGGACATCAGGGACTTTGGTCGCCACATCGTACACGTCGACATTCACCGTGGAGGTGTTCGGCGGCACGGGACCGTAATAGCTGGCCTTGTCATGTTCCACCTTGACCAGGTGCATGCCGCTGGAACTGGGCACGTTAAAGGAATAGCGGCCCTGAGCATCCACCGTGGTATGGGCCGATTCCTGCATGCCCTGAGTGAGATTGAGCAGAACGACGGTATCGCCCGCGGCAGGCTTATTCGTGGTCCTGTCGATGACGGTGCCGGAGATGGTGGCTGCCGAAACGGACAGGGGGAGAGCAAGTCCGGCAGCGAGTGCGAGCGGATGGAGCAGCTTCATAGGGTCCAGTCTTAATGGGAAGTATTGTGCACGGTCATGCCGGGCGCAACGAAGGTCTGAGTTTCAAGCACGTCGATTTCGGCCACGATCTCGGCAGCTTCATTTTCGAGTGCTGCGCGCTGCGCGGCGTAGTCCTCCTCCGGATATTTCCCGGCGTGGTACTCGAAATTGAGGTCGCGCAGATTCTCGAAGACGGCCTCGCGGCGCTCGCGCAGGTATTCCAGACGAGTCTTGATGCTCTGGGCCTCGACATTCGAGGCCGGCCAGAAGACGAACAGGAAGACGGCGATCAGCAGAAGACCGCTGGCAATGAGGCTCATATCTCGGTTTCCTTTCGGATGCGGTCGCGGAGGTCGTTCGACGCGGGATCCTGCGCGACGGCGGGCATGGGTACCGTGCGGAGCCGCCATTTGCGGACAAGGAAGAATGTGCCCACAAGGCCAAGGATCAGCATGCCGGGCGGCACAACCCATGCGAGGATGTTGAATTTCGTCAGCCAGGGCGCCGCCAGAACTGTTGCTCCGTACTCGTTTGCGAAGGCCCTGAAAATCTGGTCCTGCGTTTCCCCCCGGCCGATGGCTGCGCGCAGTTCGGTCATCTCACGGCCGGCGGAAGGGCAGCCGATGTGGTCGCACTGCAGAAGCACCTGGTTGCAGCCGCACATACACATCAGCTTGTTTCCCAGACTCGTAAAACGGGCCTGCGTGTCGGCCGTGCCCATGGTGACAACGCCCAGCACGATCACAATCGGCAGCACTGCGAACCGAACTACAGCGGACTGCGTGGCCCTGTGCGAAAGGAGCCGCATTTAGTCGCCTGCCTTTCCAGCGGTCACCGCCTCAGGGACGGCAGCCGTTTCCCGTTTGCGCTCGGCTGCAAAGGCCGCGCTCATGTTGGGCACCAAAGCGATCAGCGTACCGAAGATGGTGACCAGCAGACCGATCCAGATCCACATCACCAGGGGATTCAGAAAGGCCTTGATCACCGGCTGACCCGTCGAGGGATCGGTGCCGGCATAAATGACGTAAAGATCCCAGAGCGGCGTGGAATGGTTCGCCACAACGGTCAGCGGCTGCTGGCTGGCCGTATAGAAGCGGAGCGAGGGATCGAGCTGCGTGACCTTCCTGCCATCGCGGAAGACATTCAGAATGGCGTAGGTCGTGTCGTAGTTCGGATTCGTGTCCTGCGAATAGTCGAGGCACTCCAGCCGGTACGGACCGATGTTCATGCTCTGCTTGTAGTTCATCGTCATCTCGTTGCTCTGGTTAAACGCCTGACCGGAGAAGCCGATGAGGATGAGAACCACACCGATATGTACGATGTATCCGCCATAGCGGCGGGTGTTGCGGCGCGTTAGCTGGACCGCCGAAGCGAAGAGATTGCGTCCGCTGTGGCTTTGAATCACGCGCGCGCCGCGGAAAAACTCCGCAAAAACAGCCGTTGCCACGAACGCCGCCAGCGAGAACGTCACCCAGGCGTAGAACGAGCCCTGCTCGCCGGTGGTCAGGATCGTCCAGGGACGAATAAGGGGCAGCAGTGCTACGGCGACGACGCTTGCAAAGATCGACGGGAGCAAGACGTTCTTGCGGATACTGCGCAGCGAGGTGCTGCGCCAGGCAAGAATCGGACCGATCCCGGTCAGGAACAGCAGGAACACGCCGATGGGAACGGCCACAACGTCGTAGTAAGGCCTGCTGAGCGTGGCCTTCTGCCCCTGGAAGAACTCCGAAAGAATCGGATAGAAGGTTCCCCACAGGATGGTCAGGCAGGCGACCAGCAGCACGAGATTGTTGAAGAGGAAGCTCGATTCGCGGGAGACAAGCGACTCGAGATGATGCTCGGCCTTCAGGTGATCGCGGTTGAGAATATAGGTGAAGATGCAGACCGCCAGGGCGATGACCAGGAAGACCCAGAACCAGTTGCCGATGGGAGACTGGGCAAAGGCGTGTACCGAGCTGATCAGCCCCGAGCGCGTCAGCAGCGTCCCGACAATGGTCAGCAGGAAGGTGGAGAAGATCAGCCAGACGTTCCAGGACTTCATCATGCCGCGCTTCTCCTGCATCATCACGGAGTGCAGGAAAGCGGTGCCGGTCAGCCATGGCATCAGCGAGGCGTTTTCAACCGGGTCCCAGCCCCAGTAGCCGCCCCAGCCAAGGACGTTGTACGCCCAGTGCATGCCGAGGAAGATGCCGACCGTCAGGAACAGCCACGTCACCATGGTCCAGCGGCGGGTAATGTGGATCCACTTTTCGCCGGGATACCGCATCATCAGCGCGCCAAGGCCGAACGCGAAGGGAACGCTGAACCCGACATATCCCAGGTAGAGCATCGGCGGATGGATGACCATCTCCGGATACTGAAGCAGCGGGTTCAGACCGTTGCCGTCCGGAGGAATCGCTCCCTGGACCAGAGAGAACGGCGTGGCGGCGTAATTGACCAGCAGGAAGAAGAAGACCTGAATGCCGGCCAGAATCGTCGAGGCATAGGCGGTCAGCGTCACATCCACCTTATGCCGCATCCGCAGCACGAACCCGTAGGCCGTGAGCAGCCATGCCCACAGCAGCAGCGAACCTTCCTGGCCCGACCACAGCGCCGCGAACTTATAAGCAATGGGCAGCGCGCGATTCGAGTGCTCGACGATGTAGGCGAGCTGAAAGTCGTTGGTGAACGACCCCCACACCAGCGCAAAGGCGGCACAGGAAGCGGCAACAAAGCTGGCGATTCCGGCGCGGCGGGCGGTCTCCGCCAGACGTTCGGGAGAAATGGCGCCGGCCAGCGATCTGTACAGGAATCCGCGGGAGCCGGTGGCAAGCATGCGAAGGGCAACGGCGCCGGCAATGAGATTCCAGGCACTGAGGACAAGCGCGAGCAGGAGGGCAAAACTGCCGAATGCAGGCATAGGAATATTACCTTCTGATTGTCGCACCTCTTTGGGGCCGGGATCTGCGGTGCGGCAACGAGGACTACTTTGATCTTCATTGCAGGGCGCGAAGGGCGCTGTGACGAATCTCACAGGGCCAGACGCAATAGGGCTTCCCAGGGGACCTTTAGTTGAGACGCACAGAATCGCCCCAGGTTTCCGAAGATTTAGGACAACGATCCGGCGGCGGCGCAGCGGAGCGGCCTTCCGAATGGATGTACAATCGGCACGATGAACGGACCGGACAAACACGATGGATCGGCCCCTGAGACGGCTGTCCCAATCCCGCAGCCCCCAGTAAAGGAACTATTCGCGCCCCCCGCGCAGCCGGGGCACGAGCGGCGCTCTCCGCTTCCCTGGGCCATCGCCGGGGCGGTCGTGCTGATCGCCATCGGCCTGATCCTCGCATTCACCCACAATGCCGCTCCTTCCAATCCAGGCGGAGCCGGGCTGGCGGCGGCCGATCCCTATGCAGTCAGCCTGCCCATCAGCCATCTCAGGATGAGCCAGGCGGGGAGTATGGCCGGGGGCCAGAGCACCTATATCGATGGCCAGATCACCAACCAGGGCAGCAGGACCGTCACCGCAATTACCGTCCAGGTGGCGTTTTACGGCTTCACCGGACAAATGGTGCAGAAGGCGACCCTGCCGCTCAACCTTGTCCGCACCCGCGAGCCTTATGTGGATACCGAATCGGTGGGCGCCAACCCGATCCAGCCTGGCCAGACGCGGGCTTTTCGCCTGATTCTGGACAGCGTGCCGGAGAGC
>JBKICP010000228.1:0-15487 GCA_046567085.1 Acidobacteriota bacterium | reverse complement strand
CTCTGCTGAATGTGTCCGGACCGCCTTGTATAAGCCTCGCAAAGCGAGGCGACGGTAGAAGCCATGGCCTTCAGGCCATGGACGGAGCTTTTCAGAAAAGGCGGCTTTAGCCGCGGCTTGGGAGCTCCGCAGGAGGCGCAGCGGACTCTTCCCAAAACGGGAAACCCCGCACCAAGGTACCGCCTGCCCCCCCGATTTCCCTTGCCCCCAACCCCGCAACATTCCTATTCTGATAACTACGAAAGCTCTGTCCGCCCCACCCGGCGCACAGAGCTTTCGTGTTTCAGGAGCAGCGGGCGCGCCTGGCCGATTCGGCCTGTCGCGCCCGGCATTCATCCCTACGCGAGGCAAACAGACCTTGAGTCCAGTCACAAAATCGCACTGCGTTCGCCTCTCCAAAAGATGTCGCGCTCCCAGCCAGAGCGCGACCGATCGGGAACGCGAAACCCAGTTGACCAAAGCCACAACAGAAGGGGGGTGAGCCCTCTGGATGTCGTTGATTGCACGATGAAGGGGAGGGGGTTCACCCCTGCCTGGCCGCTACTCCTCAGAGCTGCAGGGTGGCCGTGGCCCACTGCACCGACTCCAGATACAGCGCCGAGACCGCCGATTCGGTCAGGCTGGCGAAGGACATCAGCACCTCGCACTCCTTCCACTCGCAGGACTCGAGGCAGCGCACCAGGTCCAGCACGCGCGACCACGGGCTGGGCCGGCCGCCCAGCGCGGCTTTCATCTCTGGCGCCAGAGGCAGAGCTTCGAGGATGCGGTCGATCGGCGTCGCCAGCAGCACGTCGAGCAGGGAAAGCATGCCGAGCAGGTAGAGCTCGGCGGGAGGCGCGCCGACCAGGGGAGCGAGCAGTTCGCAGAAACGCGCGCGGACCAGCGTCATCGAGAGCACCGGCGTCGCCGGCGTCCCGGCCAGAGTGCTGACAATGGCCACCGAAACCATGCGGCGCACCGCCTCATCGCCCACCATCAGCAGCGCACCGCGCACGCTGGTGATCTCGCTGGTGAGCCCGTAAAGAGCGGAGTTGGCCAGGCGCAGCACCCGGTAGCAGAGCGACGCGTCGGACATGACCAGCCGCTCGATCTCAGCCAGATCCGCGGGGTCGCGCTGCAGCGCCGCCAGCAGGCGCAGATACACCAGCCGGTTCTGCGGCACCACACGCGAGGAGAGCGTTACCGGGCGCGAGAAGAAGTAGCCCTGAAACAGGGTGCAGCCTTCGGCCAGCGCCGTCCGCATCCCCTGGCCAGTCTCGATCTTCTCCGCGAGAAAGCGGATCGGGCGGCCGGCTGCCATGGAGTAGATCTCGCGACGGGCTTTGGCGTCGGAGGCCAGGAAATCGATCTTGATGAAATCGACCAGCTCGATCAGCGGGGCGCGGGATGGCTGCGGGGTAAAGTCGTCGAGAGCGAAGCGGTAGCCCTGCCGGCGCAGCGCCCGGCAGCTTTCGAGCAGCTCGGGATCCGGCTCGATGTCCTCGAGGATCTCAAGAACGGTATTGGCAGGCGGAAGCAGGGTCACGGTGCCATCGACCAGCGCGTTGCGCGTGCAGTTGACGAAGGCGATGCCGCGGCCCTGTTCGGGAACGAGCATCGACCAGTAGTCGACGATCCTGCGGGTGGCGGCTTCTGGATCGCGCGGTCCGGCCGCGTGGTCCTCTTCGCGAAACAGCAGCTCATAGCCGAAGAGGCGGCTCTGGGCATCGACAATGGGCTGGCGGCCGACAAAGCGCCGGGATTCGGCTGCAGGAGAGGTTTCGATCGCGGAATCGACGACAGGGGCCACGTGGTTCTCGAAGGTACCGCTCTCAGCCTAGTGCCCGCAGCCGCAGGGGAACATCCCTCGGAGGTGGGTAATCTTTGGTGTCGGCCGCAGGACTGTCGCGGATTGGAGCAGGGTGGAGAAAGACGGCGGCGTTAAGTCCCTCCCGCCGTGCGCACCCGCGGGTTCGGTACACTTGCAGAAGTCTTGATGGGACAGCAACGGACGACACACCAGCTGCGGAAATTCCGCTTTGAGGGGCCGCAGAGGATCGCAGCGGTGCTGCTGTTCCTGCTGCTGGTGCAGTGTTTCTGGGTGAGCGCGCGGCGCCAGCTCTCGGAGTCGGATTATCGGTTTGCGCGCTGCGGCCGCGAGATCTGGGAGCGCCCCTCGCCGCTGGCCGGTTATTTCACCACCTGCGGGAATATCCACGACGGGACGCTGGCCTACCGGGCCGCGGGGCTGCCGCTGACCATCGAGAGGATCCTGCGGGGGCAGGCGCGGTCCACCTCGATGTGGGACATGCGCTACGAGGCCGGCGAAGTGAAGTTCCTGCTGCGGCTGCCCTTCATCCTCGCCGGACTGGCTCTGGGCGCCTGCCTGTGGTGGGTCACGCGGCGGCTATTCGGCAACGCGGGCGGATATATCTCCCTGGCGCTGTACTGCTTTATGCCGGAGGTCGTGCGCGCCTCGACGACTCCGAATAACGAGATTCTGGCGGCCTTCGGCGTCTTCGCCACGATCTATCTGGCGATCGGCGTGTCGCATGCGCTGCAGGGGCCGAAGCGCAAGTGGCGCCCTCGCATCGCGCTGCTGACCTTGGCCCTGGGATTCACGGCGGCGGCGCACCTGTCTGCCTTCATCGTGGCGCTGCTCTTCACGGTCGTCTTCATGGCGTGGGTGGCCGAGGGGCGACGGGCGTATATCCCCACGCTGCTGATCGTGTGGGTCCTGGGCGCGTTCTTCCTGCTGTTCGCGTCGTATGCCTTTCGTCCGGACGCGTTCAGCTACGTCTTCCGCAGTGCCGATGCACGGATGTGGGTCTCGCTGGAGGGTGCACGGTGGTTCTTCACGAATCCCGCGAACGCCGCCTTCAGCCTGGCGGTGCTGGCCGCCCTGGCCCTGTACGCGGCCTCGCGGCGATCGCGTTACTTCGGGAACACGGCGCCTCTGCTGGTGGCTGTCCCCCTGATGCTGCTGGTGACCACCGGCGTGGAGTCGCAGCCGTGGCTGTGGGCCCTGCCGTTCCTCATCACCTTCGTCGGCGGAATCTTTGCCGACGCGCTGGAGACGCGGCGCAGGAAGGTCTTCGTGGCGGCCAGCGCCGTCGTCCTGATCGCGCAGGCAGGACTGTGCGTCGCAGCGCTGTGGCGGGTGTAATCAGGCGCGGCAACTCCCTCGCTCCCCGCTTTCGTGGGCCCAGGCGAAAAAAGAGGGCCGCCAAAGGACGGCCCTTGTTGATTGAGGAGGCAAGATCCCTTCGGGCAAGCCCAACGAGACCCGCCACTTTCAATGACGCGTTTTGCCTCCCGAATGGACAAGCCTCCGTGACAAGGGGCCTGGAAGCTGGGACAAAACGTAGAAATCGGCCTGGATACGGTGAAGGGTCGGGGATAGGAAAGTGATTTTCCGAATTTACCCTTTCGCCAACCTCGACTCAAATAGTTGGCCCGCGTGGATTCTGCAACGAATGGGGGAGGCCGCGGGAGCGCTTTTGGGAGGGATTGGCAACTAAATTGCCCAGTACGGCGTAAAAATTTCTCCCACCGCCAGGATGGAACCGCATTAGACCCCTCTAATTCAACAACTTCCGGTTGGCCATCGGATTGCCATAGGTCCCGCAGGAGTGCAATCAAGCCGGCGAGCAGCATCGAGGCGCACCAACCACCGGCGGAAAGTTCAGGCCACCCAGCGATGGAGAAGCTGACGGCAAAAATTGAGAACTGGGCTGTCGTTGACAACCTTATCTTTCACGGCTTCCGTAAGCTCGAAGCGGGACAGCGACTGACCGGCTACCTCATGGGCCACTCGGACCTTCCCAATGGCGTGATCTACACCTCGGTGATTGAGAAGGTGGATGTCGCCAACGGCCTCGTTGAAACGGCCAACACCGTCTACCGGCTCGGCCAGATGAACGAGTTCTACGAACACTGGGCTGCCGCCCAGACCGAGCCCGAAACCCAGCAGGTGCACGTCCCCAGCTTTGTCGCAGACGCGCGCCGGCCCGCGGTCGGCTATTCCGTCTCGTCGGTTCCTGCCTACCGGCAGGGCTAACCACGATCCAGTCCCCCAGCCAGCAGCCCTCCCCTCCCCCAGTGCAGGAGCGGAGGGCGCAGCTGTTTCTGGGCTCATCGGACGCCGGCTACTTCTTCTCCGCGTTCGCTGCCCCCGGAGCGGGCGTCTTTCCCAGCACCCACTTGTCATACCAGCCGAACCAGCGCTCGTAACGGTCGCGGATAAAGCTGGGGCGCGTAAAGCCGTGGAACTGCCCGGGGTAAACGATCAGCTCCGCGGGAACGTTCAGGCTCTTCAGCGCCTCGTACATCTGCTCGCCGCCGTTGAGCGGCACGTTAAAGTCCGAGGTCCCTCCCATAAAGAGCGTGGGCGTGTGGATGCGGTCGGCATGCAGCAGGGGATAGCCCAGCTGAATGTATTTCTGCAGATCCTTCCAGGGCGGCCCCAGTTCGTTGTTGTACTGCAGGATGTACTCGTCGATGCCGTACAGGCCGAGAGGATTGCCCATGCCGGCGCCGCTGCTGGCAGCCTTGAAACGGTTGGTGCTGGCGATGGTGTAGTCGGTGAGGATGCCCCCGTAGCTCCAGCCTCCCACCCCCATCCGGTCGGGATCGACCAGGCCCTGCTTCACGACCTCGTCGACCATGGCCATCAGATCCTGCACTTCATGGTCGCCCCAGTCGGCGGCAATCGCCTTCTGATACGCACCTCCGCGCCCCGAACTGCCGCGGTAATTCACGTTTAGTTCGGCATAGCCGTGCGCTGCAAAGAGCTGCCGGTGCACATCGAAGGCATGGTTATCCTGGCCGTTGGGGCCGCCGTGGATGTAGAGCAGCATCGGCGCCTTCGTGCCCGGCTGCCAGCCAACCGGCATCGTCAGCAATCCGTGCACCTCCGTGCCATCCTGTTCCACGGCTTTTACATCGCGGGTTTCGCCCAGCTGCAGACTGGCGACCTCGGCATCGTTGTGGTGGGTCAGCCGGCGCAGCGCTCCGTTCTCGAGAGCGTATACCTCGCCCGGCTGCCGATCCGTCGTCCACACCACAGCGGTGTGGTCCTCCACTTCGTTGATCCCGCTCGTGACGCCGGGCTCGCTCACCTGCCGGTGCACCTGGCCGGTGGCAACATCCACGCTGGCCGGGTACTCGTTGCGATCGTCTTCGACGATCACTTCAATCGACTTCCCATCCTTTGAAAAGAGCGGCGACCAGACGCCGCGATCGAGAGCCGCCGTGAGGATACGCGGCGCGGCGCCGCCATCGGCCGCGACCACGCCCAGCTTCTCCTCGCTGTACTGCCAAAGCTTCAGCGGATCGCCCTCTGTATAAGCGATCCAGCGGCTGTCCGGGCTCCACGCGATCCTTCCGCCATCCGGTCCGTCGTAAGTGGTCAGCCGCTTCGGGGTCGCGTTGGGCCGGGCGTCCACGACCCAAACATCGGTGTTGATGGAGCGGTCCGGATCGGGATCGTGATTGCTCACATAGGCGATACGCGTGCCATCGGGCGACCACACCGCATTCGTCTCGTCGTAATTCTTGTCCGAGGTCAGCTTCTCCAGCTTCTTCGTCTCCAGATCCCACAAATAGAGCTGGGTGTGCTGGTTGTCGCGCAGATAGCCTTCCACATCCTGTTTGAAGTGGTAACGGTCGAGCACGATGGGCTTCGGCGGCTGCTTCTCCTTTTCCCCCTGCCCGTTCTTCGCGGCCGCCTCGGCCTCTTCATCGGGCGCGATGGAGAGCAGCAGCTTCTTCGCGTCCGGCGACCAGGCATAGGCGGAGAGATTCCCCTTCACGTCGGTCAGCTGATGCGCCTCGCCGCCACGACGGTCCAGAATCCAGACCTGCGTTCCTTTTGCTACGCCGGGACGGTCGGCCGTAAATGAGATATACCTGCCATCCGGACTCCAGCGCGGTGTTCCGGACGAGGTGAGATCGTCGTCATCCTCATCGACGTCGCCGGACCACGTGAGGCGCACGTCCTGCCTGCCGTCCCAGGAAACCATCCAGAGGTCGCTGATGCGCTTGTCGGCTTTGGTTTCGATGGTGGAAACCGTGTACGCCACCCAATGCCCATCGGGCGATACCACCGGGCCCGTCACGTCGTGGAAGCGGGCGAGGTCGTCCACCGTCATCGGGTGGGGAGCGGGCGATGTTGTGGGGGTCGACTGAGCGAGCAGCGCAGCGGTCGTCATGGCCATCGCGACGGCGCACACAGCCACGGCGGGCACACGAGGGACGGAGAAGGCTTGCGGAAAAGTGCTGGAAAGCATGACCGGAAGTATATCGGGGCGGATCGGCCCCGGTAACCAGGGCTGGGACGAACGGCGCCAGGCTTGTCGTCACCGCGCAACAATCTCTCGCCAGGGCGGCAAAAAGTTCATGGCGGTGGAGGCCGCTGGCGTGAAATGACGCTATTTACCTGTCGGTTACGATGGCCCGAAAATTGCAGCGCGTTCATAAGGAAGAACCAGCCACGGGCCTGGACCGTTGAACGCGACCGGTGGCGGAATCCACGTCCAGGTCACTCAACTATGAACAAGCTCGACAAGCCGATCGTCCGTGTTGAGAATTGGTCCGTCGTCGGAAGCGTCATCTACTTCGGATTCCGCAAGCTGGAACCCGGCGCGCGTCTGACCGGCGATGTGATCGGCCACACGAATCTGCGCAACGGTACCATCTACACCTCCGCTATCCTCTCTATCGATGTCGCCAACGGACTGGTCGAAACGCATAACAGCGTCTACCAGCTGGGCGAGGTCAACGAGGATTACGCGCGCTGGACGCAGGAGCAGGAAGAGCCGCCCGTCGCAGCGTAAAGAGCGGCGAGCCGGGCTGGAATCCGCGCCCCGCCTGCGCGCCAAGGAGGCTCGCAGGGGCAGCGTCCCGCTCCCTGCTCTCAGGCCGTTTTAGCGTGCTGCTCTTTCAGGTCCCTGAGGAGCGCATCGATCTGCTCCTCGCGCTCCAGCTTCGCGAACTTCTCTTCGACGCCGTCGCCGTCCAGCAGCTCGCGTGAGGCGGCGTTCTGCGCTTCGGCTCCAGCGATCCGGCTTTTCATGCGGGCGATGCTCACATCGCCTTCCTTGCGCGCGATCGTTTCGCGTGCCTTCTGGGCGCGGCCGACGACGCGGGCGCGGCGGCTTTCGGCGATCATCAGCTCACAGCGGCTCCGCGTCTCGGCCAGCTTCTGCTCCAGACTGCGCAGCGCGGTCTTCAGCGTATCCACTTCTGTCTTCTGATCCTCCAGCTGCTGCCTGAACCCAGCCGCCATGTTCCGCGCGCTGAGCGACCGCTCCAGCGCCACACGCGCGAGGCCTTCGTCGTTCTTACGCACGGCCAGCTCCGCCTTGCGGTGCCACTCCTTCTCGGCATCCTCATGCTCGGTTCGCTTCTTCTCCAGCAGATGTTCATCGGCCAGGGCGATGGCCACCTGCGTTTTGACCTGCATCATCTGGTTCTCCATATCGAGGACCAGCTGCTTCAGCATCTTTTCCGGATCTTCTGCCTTGTCGATCAGGTCGTTCAGATTCGCTCTCAGCAATGTGCTTACCCGTTCGAGGAGTGCCATGACTTTTTCCTCCGTTTCTCCGCCTTGATTTCCGAAAGTTCCGGGCGGATTGTACTCCGCCCGGTTGCGTGAGCTCGTCGTCCCTTACTTCGCGTCCACTACAGGCCCGTCAGCGGCCGCCCCGCTGCCGCTGGGGCGTTGCCGGATGGCCGTGATGTTCGACATGAGCTGCCGCATGTCCATCCCCGACAGCGCTTCGAACAACGCCGGCACCTGGGCCGCGATCTTCGCCATGTCGCCGGTGAGCTTGTTGACGCCGGCCGCGTCTCCGCCGGTGGAGACGATGGTGACCTTGTCCACCTTGGTGAGGGGCTCGGACATAGCGCGCACCACCTCGGGCAGACTGGCGATGAGCCGATCGACGACGGCGGCCTGGTTGAATTCCTGGTAAGCCTGGGCTTTGACGTTCATCGCCTTCGCTTCGGCCTCGCCCTTCTGGAAGATGACGGCGGCTTCTGCCTCGCCCTGGGCGCGGATGGCTGCTGCGGTGCCGTCGGCTTCGGTGGTGAGCTTGGTGCGCTGCGCGCCGGCGAGGGTTTCGATGCGCTGCCGCTCGATCTCGGCCCCCTTGAGCACGGTAGCGATCAGCTCCTTCTCGTGGCGCAGGATTTCCGCTTCCTGCACTTTGATCTGCTGCTCTTTTTCCACCTGCTGCACCTTGACCTGCTCCGCGATCACCTGCTGCTGCATCACGTTGGTCTGCAGCTCGTAGGCCTTGTCCGCTGAGGCCTGCTGCTTGCGGCTCTGCTCCGCGTATTGCGCCTTCGAGATGTCGAGATCCCGCTGCGCCTGCGCCTGCTTGGTCAGCGATGCGGTCTCGGCAATGACGCGCGCCTGATCGGCAGCCGCTTTGGCGACGGCCGCTTCGCGCGTGGCATTGGCACGCTGGATGGCCGTGTCGCGCTCGGCTTCCGCTGTGGCGATCTCCGCATCCCTCTTGATGCGGACGATGTCCGGGCGGCCCATGTTGGTGATGTACTCGTTCTTGTCGCGGACTTCCTTGATGGTGAAGGACACGACCTCGAGACCCATCTTGCTCATGTCGTCGGCGCAGGTGGCGCGCATGCGGTCGGCGACCATTTCCGGCTCCTTGACGATCTGCTCGACGGTCAGCTGGCCGATGATCCCGCGCAGATGGCCTTCCATCACCAGCCGGATCAGGCCCTCGCGCTGCGGCGGCGTCTTGGTAAGAAACTGCTCGGCAGCGGTAAGGATCGACTCCTGATCGCTGCGCACCTTGATCTGCGCAACGGCTTCGACGGTGACCGCGACGCCCTGCTTCGTATAGAGATCCTGCTGTGGAGCCACGTCAAACGACATCAGCTCCAGCGACAGTTCCCGACAGTTCTCCACCATGGGAAAGATGATGGTGCCGTGCCCCTTGATCACACGGGGACCGCGGAATCCAAAGACGATGAGGGCTTCGTTCGGACCCGCCTTGCGAAACATCCTGGCCAGCATGCCGGTGAGGATGATCAGCGCCAGCAGGCTCAATCCAACAATGATGATGATTGTGTTCGTCATAACGCCCGATCCTTTCCATCGGGGCTATCACTGCTCGTAGGTGGATGGGGAGGCCTTCGCAACCGGACCGTCGCCCGAGATTTCCGGATCCTCTCCGGAGAGCTCATCCCAGGGGCGGACGTACGCGATGCCCTGCTCGTAGCGCATGACCACAACTTCCGTGCCGCGCGCCAGCGCTACGCCTGCTTCACTGCGCGCGGCTGCAAAGCGGCGTGCGCCGCCCTGCGAAAACTGAATTTCACCGGTGCCTTTCTCGCGAATGGAACCGGTAATGAAGCCCAGAACGCCGAGTATGTCGGTGTCTGCGGCGGTGAGTTCGTGCTCGTGCGGCAGCAGCACCTTCACCAGAAACCAGAAGAGAATCGCTCCGCCCGCGAGGCCCGTTATCGTGGCGAGACCGAGGACCACCAGCATGGTGAAGTCACCGCTCTTCGCCAGCAGATAGCCGCATCCGCCGAACCAGCAGAGAAAAGCCGCCAGAGTGAATCCGTTCACCGGGCTGACGCTCGATTTCGCAACCGCACCGCGTGCCCCTGGAACATGGACGTGCGTATGCCCATGGCCAAAATGGAGGTGCACATGACCGAAATGCAGATGCGTGAAGGCGCCCAGTGCCGACAACACCGTGAGCGAAAGCCCCAGCGTGAAGCAAATCAAATAGAACGTGATCATGGCCTCACCTCTTTTCCTCCCGGCCCGCGCGCGCCTGATCGAGCGCGGAGCGGAGAAACCCGCTTTTCTTCCCCACCGCCCAGCACTTCAAACAGCCGCTCCGCCAGGCCCGGCGTTGAAAGGACCGCATGGAGCAGCAACAGGCACTGACGCGAATCCTCGTGCTGCGCGACTGCCAGCAGCGCGTGCCGCAGCTCCGCATCCCGCCGGAAGCGCTCCGCACCGCTGACCAGCCACAGGTCCAGCTTGTCCTCCAGGGTGCGCACATCGCTCAGCAGCTCCGCGTGGTAGCCCTCGGGATCATCGACCAGATACCCCGGGTGCACCTTGAAGAACTTCGCCAGCACCTGGCGCGTGGTGTTGGTCAGGTGTGGGCGCGCGCCGCTCTCAATCTGCGAGAGGTAGCTTTGGCTGAGAGTCTTCCCGGTTTCGGCCCTGAGGGCCCGCACCATCTCCTGCTGCGAAATGGCGCGCCCGAGCCCGCGCAGTTCGCCTTCGGTCTCGCGGAGGTATCTGAGTTTTTCGCCGAGCTTCATGGCTGATATTGCAAATCGCAATCAGTCTATCGCAATCTGTGATATAGTCAAGCGAAATCCAAAGCCGCCTGCGGCTTCCCGGCCTTTCAGCTGTGTCGAAGAACTGAGAACCCGGCCGGCGACGGTTTTGCAGTACACTTCCCACGCAACGAGGCTTCCCGATGCCTGCCATCTCTGCTGCCGAAGCGATTTCACCGGCGATCGAGCGCACCAAATACCTTCTCTTCCGCCCATTCCGTCTGAGCACCTACCTCAAGCTCTGCCTGGTGGCGCTGCTCGCCGAAGGCTCATCGGGCGGGAGCGGCAACTTCAATCCCTCCGGCTGGGCCCGACACGGACACACCGCCAGCCAGCGACCCAACTATCATCCCCACAACCTGTTTCCGCACATCGCGCTGACTCCGGCTCGACTGCTGGCCGCCATGGCCATCGTCGCGCTGCTGGTGATCATCGCCTTCGTGATCGGCTACCTCATCACGCGCCTGCGCTTTGCGTGGTTCCACTGCCTCATCCACAACATCCGCGAGATCCGGCCCGGGTGGCACATTTACCGCGAGCCCGCGACCCGCTTCTTCTGGTTCAGCGTGGCGCTCGGGCTGTGCTTCCTGGCTCTGATCGCGCTTCTGGGTCTGCCTTTCGCGGCGGGTTTTCTGGCACTCTTTCGCGGCATCCGGGCGGGCGGTCATCCGGACATCGGCGCCATCGTGGCGCTGGTCCTGCCGCTGATCCCGATCCTTCTGCTCATCGTCATCCTCGCCGTGGCCGTGAAGATCGTGCTGCACGACCTGATGCTGCCGCACTTTGCGCTCGAAAACGCGACCGCCGGCCAGGCATGGTCCGCCGCCTGGGCACGCATCCGTAATGAAAAGGGCGCCTTCTTCGTCTACGCCCTGCTGCGCGTGCTTCTGCCCGTCGTCGCCGCCATCGGCCTGTTCATCGTCCTGCTCATTCCCGGCATCCTCTTCGGCCTTGCCGTCGCTGCCGTGGAGATCGGACTCCACGCCGCATTCGGGAGCACCGTGCTGGGAATCTTTCTCAAGGTTTCGGCGGGCGTCATCGCGGGGCTCATCGCTCTTCTGGTCTTCATCGGCGTCTTCGGGCCGCTGAACACCGCCGTGCGCGAGTACGCGCTCGTCTTCTACGGCGGCCGCTATCGTCCGCTGGGCGAAACACTGTATCCGCCGCCGCCACCGGTCGCGATCCCGGCACCGGCGATCCCCTGAGAGCACGCGCGAGCCGGACTTCCCTCACGGAGTTCCGGCTCGATCTTTCCGGTCTCTTACGCTTCTCCCGCTGGCGGATGGTTATGTCGTCCCGCAGGCCAATCATGCTATGCTCCCCGGCATGGCGACCGCCGTTTCCCAGCCCCAGGTGGCGACTCCGCGGCACAGCGCAACCGTGCGCGTCACGCACTGGCTCACGGTGGTGGCGTTCTTCGCGCTGGCATTCAGCGGGTACATGATCATCCTCACGCACCCCCGCTTCTACTGGGGCGAAACCGGCAACGTGAACATGAAGCCGTTGTTCCGGATTCCCGTGCCCTCGTCGCGTGACACGGTGCCCACAGGCTATAACTACGTTCTGCCCGACGAGAATGGCTGGGCCCGGTCGCTGCACTTTGAAGCCGCGTGGCTGTTCGTCCTCACCGGCGTGGTCTACGGCATGGCGGGGCTCGGCTCCGGGCATTTTCGTCGCGACCTGGTGCCGGCGCGCGGCGAACGCTCCTGGCAGGCATACTGGCGGGCACTGCGTGGAGTTCGTTCTCGCGACAGCGGCGCAGCCTCCTACAACGTCGTGCAGCGTACGGCCTACCTGGTCGTGATCTTCGGACTCGTGCCGCTGATCATCGGCACCGGCCTGGCTCTCTCGCCGGGATTCAACGCGGTCTTCCCGTTCTTGGTCGATGTGCTGGGAGGCCGGCAGTCCGCGCGGACGCTGCACTTCTTCGTATCGGATCTGCTCGTCGCCTTTCTGGTGGTGCACGTGACGATGATCGCGCTGGCCGGCTTCTGGTGCCGCACGCGCGCGATGATCACCGGTCGAGCGGAAAAAATCGAGACGGAGGAAAACGCATGAGTCCAATCTCGCGGCGCAAACTCATCACGGGCGGTGCGGTCACGGTTGCAGGCGCCGCCGGTCTCGCCGCTGCGGATCGCATCGCGCGGCGCTATGGGCTCATCCCACCGGACGGCGCCGGGATCTACGGCCCGGGAGAGACGCTGACCTACGCGGCGCAGCGGGTGATCGGCAAGCACGCGCTGGCGCGCGAGTTTCCGCGCAGCATGATCTCGAAGGCGCCCTTTATGAACGAGACTGCGCCGAAGACCGATGCGTTCAAGCAGTATGAGGCGGCGAGATTCCGGGACTGGAAGATCGTAGTCGATGGCATGGTGGAGCATCCGCTGACGCTGTCGCTCGCGGATGTGCGGGCGATGGGGACGCGGAGCCAGATCACTGAGGTGACCTGCGAAGAAGGCTGGTCGTACGTGGCGGAGTGGATCGGCACGCCGCTCAGCGCCGTGCTCCAGGAAGCCGGCCCGCTCCCGCAGGTGCGCTACATCGTCTATCGCGCCATCGAGAAGGATTGGTGGGAGAGCATGGACATGTCCGACGCGCTGCACCCGCAGACCATCCTCACCTGGGGCATGAACGACGGGGATCTGCCGGTCGGATTCGGGGGACCGCTGCGCATGCGGGTTCCGCGGCAACTGGGCTACAAGAGCGTGAAGTACATCACGCATCTCACGGCGACCGACTCGATGAAGAAATTCGGCAAGGGGCTGGGGTCGGCGTCGCCGGAGGCGGGTTACGCCTGGTACGCGGGGATCTAAGACGCGAACCTGGGCCGGCGGTGAAATCTTGTCCCGCTTTACCCCAGCACGTAGAATTGTGCTGCACGAGGAATTGTGCTGCTATGAAAACCAACGTCACTCTCAAGATCGAAGCTGATCTGCTCAAAGAGGCCCGCGTTCTCGCCGCGGAGAAGGGCACCTCGGTCAGCGCGATGCTCGCAGCACAACTTGAGGAAGCGGTCCTTGACCGCCGGGGATATCAACAGGCTAAGAAGCGTGCCCTGGCTCGGCTGAAGCGAGGATTCGACCTGGGCTGGAATCCTCCGCGTTCGCGAGACGAATTGCATGAGCGGTAAGCAATTTGTCGACACGAACATCCTCGTGTACGCGCATGATCGCCTGGCAGGGCCGAAACATCAGCGAGCACAGCTGCTGATCGACCGTCTCTGGGAATCCGGAGGGGGAGTTCTGAGTACTCAGGTGCTGCAGGAACTGTGCGTGAATCTTCGACGAAGAATCACGCAGCCGTTGCCAATCGCCGAGGTTCGGCAGATCATTCGGGACTATGCAACGTGGGATGTCGTGACGAATACGGCTGAGTCTGTTGTTCAGGCACTTGACATCGAGGCGCGGTACCGAACTTCTTTCTGGGACGCAATGATTCTGCAGGCCGCCGAAGCCGCTGGAGCGGCAATTCTCTATTCCGAAGACCTCTCGAGGAATCAGAAATACGGATCCGTGCAGGTCATCAATCCGCTCCTCTAGCTTTCAGGTCGAAGGTTGAGTGCAGCGAATCCAGATCGAAGACGATTTTTGTCCGAAGGCGCGTCAATCAGGCCGCTGGAAACTCAGCGCAGCGGGTCGATCTCGATATTCCGGAACTCGATCTTGTACCCCTCGGATTCGAGACCCACATATCCCTTCTTCACATCGGTGTGCAGCGTATTGACCACCGCGCCGTTGACCGCGAGCGTGCAGGTGTCCTTCCTGCATTCAATGTCGTAGACATTCCAGTCGCCCGCCGGCTTCACCCGGTTCTCCGTCATCTGCTTCATCAGGTTGAAGGTCGTTGGCTTGCCGTCGACGACGGTCTGGCCAAAGATATATCCGCCCTCCAGCGAGGTCTGAGCCTGATGCCAGACGGTTCCGTCGGCATTGTTACGGAAAAACACGCCGCTGTTGTAATGCGGCGTCCCTTCCACCTTCGTGAACCGCCACTCGACGTGGAATTTGAAATCGCCGAATTCCTTATTGAAGCGCAACCATTCGTGGCCGCCGTTGCCGTCGCAGACGATGGTCTTCGCTGCCGGATCGATATGCCACTGGGCCACGTCGCTCACCGGATGCGTCGGCGGGATGGCGATCCGCGTCCACTGGGTTTTGTAGTGGGACGTGACCAGGTTCTTCGCCTGCGCACCGGCGGCAGCAGAAGCCACCACAGCGAAAACGGAAACCAGCGAGGCAACATGCTTCGGATTCAGCAAAGTCATCTCCCGGCTGCGATGCGGCCACGGCCGCCATCCTCAGCACCAGCGCATTCTACTCGCTGTAGTGCAGGAGACTAAAGACGTCGTGATCGGGGAAGCGCTCGCGGCCTTTCAGAAAATCCAGCTCGATGGCAAAGCCCAGGCCGGCGATCTCGCCGCCCAGTTGCTGCACCAGCTTGATGGTCGCCTCCATGGTGCCGCCGGTCGCCAGCAGATCGTCGACCAGCACAACACGCTGGCCAGGCTCGATGGCGTCCACGTGGATCTCCAGCGTGTCCGTTCCGTATTCGAGGTCGTAGGTGACGCGCGCGGTCGGCCCCGGCAGCTTCTTCGGCTTGCGCACCGGCACGAAGCCGGCGTTCAGGCGGTACGCCAGCGCGGGCCCGAAGATGAAGCCGCGCGCCTCGATGCCCAGCACCAGGTCGATCTCCTTGTCGATGTAGTACTGCGCGAGCGCGTCGATCAGAGTCGCAAAGCCCTTCGGATCCTTGAGCAGCGTCGTAATGTCGTAGAACAGAATCCCCGGCTTGGGGAAATCCGGAATCGTCCGGATCAGGGCTTTCAACGGCTCGCAGTCGGTTGCACAAGGGGTCATCGCTTTACCAGGCTCCTTCAATCTGAAACGGGCCGAGGCCCTCGCCTTCCTTCGCGTCCAGTTCGTGCTCGATCACGGCATCCACCCGGCTCCCGCGCGATCCTTTGCGCAGCACCTGCTTCAGTTCGGCGAGCGACTCCGCATCGCCGGATACGAGCACTTCCACATGGCCGTCTTCGGTGTTACGCACCCACCCGCGTAGCTCCAGCGCCGCGGCTTCGCGATGAACGAACCACCGGAATCCAACGCCCTGCACACGCCCTTTGACCAGGTAATGGCACACCATAGGAAGGCAGGCTCAGTGTTTCAGAAGTCGT
>JBKICP010000227.1:0-32136 GCA_046567085.1 Acidobacteriota bacterium | reverse complement strand
GTACCTCTACTTCAGGATCGACGGCCCGCTGAAGCCTGAAGATGTGCACGGGCTCTCCGTCGAACGGACCCCGGCAAAGCAGGCCTATGTCACCGTGGCGGATACCAATCAGGTGACGCAAAAGGGAAAAGAGACCGTGGCCACCTTCCATGTTCCGGCGCATGTTCCGGTGGAGCGCGTGGAGTTTGGCGTGGGCGCCGATCCGGCGAACTTCAGCCGGGACGTGACCGTGCAGGCCAAGCCGGTACTCAGGGGAAAGCAGGACACGGAGGAGGTTTCGCCGCAGCCCGTCGAAACCACCTCGACTCTTCTGCGCCTGCACACAATGCGCGACGGCCACAAGATCGACGAGGAGGACCTGGCCGCCGGCGCGCCTGGAATGGCGTTGGGCGATGCCGGCTCGATCTGGACCGTAACTGTCGATAACGGCGACGATCCGCCGCTGCCCATTACCGATGTGAAGCTGGAGATGGCCGAGCGCAGGCTCTGCTTCGATGCGGCGGCGGGGACACAATACACGCTGATGTATGGGGACGCGGCGTTGTCAGCTCCACGGTATGACTACGCGACATTGTTCGCGCCGCGGCCGGATGCAGCGGTGGCTACGCTGGGCGCGGAGAAAGCGAATCCGGGTTTTGAGGCGCGGCCGGACGAACGGGCGTTCACGGAGCGGCATCCGGGGCTGTTGTGGGTGGCGCTGGTGGGCGTGGTTTTTGTTTTGGGCCTCGTCGCGCTTCGGACCGCAAAGCAGACGCCGAAATCTCCGCCGCCCGCCTAGCGCAGGGTGGGTTCGACTTCGTTGAGCCAGTCGGGTGGTTTCAGGATTTCGCGCGGCCTGGAGCCTTCCGCCGGACCCACAATCCCGTCGCGTTCCATCATGTCGATCAGATGCGCCGCGCGCCCGTAGCCGATGCGCAAACGCCGCTGCAGCAGCGAGGTCGAGGCCTTGCCGAACTCCAGCACCAGACGCACCGCATCCTCGAAGAGGTCGTCATTGCCCTCGTCGCCTTCATCGCCTTCGAAGCCCGACTCGGCATTGCTCGCATCTTTCGGCGCTTCCAGGAAGCCCTGCACGTATTCCGCGGCCCCCTGCTTCTTCCAGAAATCTGTAACCGCGGCGATTTCTTTTTCTGTAACGAAGGGCGCGTGCACGCGCTGCAGGCGCGAGGTCCCCGGCGGCAGATACAGCATGTCGCCGCGGCCCAGCAAAGCTTCGGCCCCGTTTGAATCCAGAATCGTGCGCGAGTCCACCTTGGTGGCCAGGCGGAAGGAGATGCGCGTGGGAACATTGGCCTTGATGAGGCCGGTGATGACGTCGACCGAGGGGCGCTGCGTCGCGAGGACCAGGTGAATGCCCACGGCGCGCGCCATCTGCGCCAGGCGCGTGACGGACTCTTCGACATTGGCCTTGTCCAGCATCATCAGATCGGCCAGCTCGTCGATGATGATCACGATGTAGGGCAGCGGCTTCTCTTCCTGCTGCTCCTCCGCCTGATCGAAGAGCGACGGCGTGGCGCCGTCAAAAAGCCGGTTGTACTGCTCGATGTTGCGCACCGAGCGCGAGGCCAGCAGCTTGAGCCGCCGCTCCATCTCTTTCACGGCGTTGCGCAGCGCGTTGGCCGCCAGCTTGGGCTCGGCGATGATCGGCGTGAACAGGTGCGGAATCCCCTCGTACATGCCCAGCTCGACGCGCTTCGGATCGACGAGGATGAGGCGCACCTGCTCCGGCGTGGATTTGTAGAGCACGGACATGATCATCGCGTTGATGGCGACCGATTTGCCGCTGCCGGTCGAGCCGGCGATGAGCACGTGCGGCATCGTGGCGAGATCCGCGACCACAATGCGCCCGTTGATGTCTTTGCCCATGGAAATGGTGAGCTTCGAGCGCGAGGTCGCGAAGTTCTCCGACTCGATCACATCGCGCAGCCAGATCGTTTCGCGCTCGTGGTTCGGCACCTGGATGCCGACCGTGCTCTTGCCCGCCATGCGCTCGATCAGGATCGACTCGGCTTTGGTGGCGAGGCAGAGGTCTTCGGCGAGCCCCGTCACGCGGCTGTACTTGATGCCCGCATCGGGCCGGAATTCGAAGGTCGTCACCACGGGGCCGGGGTTGATCTGCACCACCTGGCCGGTGACATCGAACTCGGCGCACTTCTCGACCAGCACCTGCGCCGATGCCCGCAGTTCGTCTTCCTTGACCGGAGAGGGATCGTCGCTGCGATGCAGCAGCGTGCTCGGCGGTAGACGGAACCCTGAGACATTCTTCGGGGCGACGGTCACCGTGCGGAGTTCGGTATCGGCGCGCTCGCCGATCGAAGGCGTCGCGGGCCGGGTCTCGCGTTTCGCGACCAACTGCGGCCTTGCGGGCGCTGCAGCTACTTCCGGCTCAGGCTGGACGGGCGGCGGCGGCGGTTCTTTGGCTACCGTGCGCGGCACATTTTCCCAAACGCCGGTTCCCTTCGCAGCCGGTTCGGCGGCGGCGGGAGTGAAGGTCTCGGCGAATCCGGCGTGGCGATGGGGAAGGTCCCCGCGCTCGTCGGCCACCACCACGGGCGTGACCGGCTGTACCGCTTTCTCCGCTTTGGCGGCTTTTTCAGCGGCTTTGCGCGCCTTCTCCAGCTCCTTCTCGTGGAGCTTGTCGGCGCGGACGGCGGCCTTCAGCTCGCGCTTGCGCGCGCGATTGGCGCGCCAGTTCGCAAAGCGATCGCGGATGGCAAGCAGGAAAGCGAGCTTCACGCTCAGCCATTCCCGCGCGGTGTTGAAGCTGAACGTGGTGGAAAGATAAACGGCGGCGGCGACCAGCGTGATCGCAACGATCCAGGCCCCCGGGTAGTTCAGGAAGCGGATCAGCAGATCGGCGACCAGGCGTCCTGTGAGGCCCCCCACCGGCAGTCCGTAAAAGAAGGCTGCGTGTCCCGGGATGAGCGCGAACAGCGCGGGCGCAAACAGCGCAATCAGGATCAGACCGATGGCCTTCGATCCGGCTGAGGCTGCGGGACGGGAGAGCATCCAGGTCCAGCCAAGCGCACCGAGAAGGATGGGCAGCAGGAAGGACGAGATCCCCTCAATCTGGAGCAGGAAGTCGCTGACATAGGAGCCCGAAGGGCCAATCCAGTTATGAACGCGGCCCGAGCCCACCGTGTTCAGGGAGGGGTCGGTGGGGTGATAGGAAACCAGGGAGAGAAAGAGGAGGACCGCAGAGGCGAAGACCAGCAACCCGATCAGCTCGTTGAGCCGGCGGTTGCGGGTGGGCGTAAGCACCAAACGGGCGGATTTCATAGGCAGACAGGTCCGGGGGATTCGCCGGCCGGTGAAGGCGAGGCGAAAACGTACTGAACTGCCAGAGCAAGACCATTATCCCAGATCGAGGAGGGTGGAGGGGAGAAAAGGCAGGGGGGAACCGCCGTGGGCATGGGCGGGCAGCTGGTAGCTAACTTGGCCAGGTTGGCATACACTGAGGCCATGAGAACCGTTAACATCGGCGCGTTGAAGAATCAGCTGAGCGCCTATCTGCAGTACGTTCGCAGGGGCGAAGAGGTGATCGTCAAGGACAGGAACAAGCCCGTTGCCCGGATTCTCCCCTTCGAAACCGAATCGCTGTCGGAAGTGGAAGCGCGCCTGGTGGCCGAGGGCAAGCTGAAGCTGCCCGAGCGCCGGATGGACTGGGACGAATTCTTTGCGCTGCCAAAGGCGAACGTGCCTCGCGAGGTCGCAGTTCGCGCTGTTACCGAGAGTCGGGGAGACCGTTGAAGCCGGCATTCTGGGACAGCAGTGCACTGGTCCCGCTATGCGTCCGAGAGCAAGCGAGTCCTGTGGTGCTTCGTCTCGCAAGGCAATATGGAATCGTCGTCTGGTGGTCCACGCCTGTCGAGGCCGGGAGCGCGTTCGCCCGTCTTCTGCGATCGGGGGCACTGACCGGCGCGGAATTGGCGCTGGCAGAGAAAAGTCTGGAACGCCTGCGCGGTGCGTGGCAGGAAGTGCGTCCCGATGACGCGCTCCGGTCCGAGGCCGAAACTCTGCTCCATCGCTTTGCTCTGACCGCGGCGGATGCGTTTCAGTTGGCTGCCGCCCTGATCTGGGCGGGGGGACATCCCCAAAACAGGCCTTTTATCTGCGGAGATGTTCGCCTGCTCGAAGCGGCGCGGCAACTGGGTTTTCACGCGATTGAGGCTTAGCCCGGTCGCGTCTACAGCGGCATGAGCCGCCGTCCAAAGACGAAGATTGCGGCTCCGAGCAGGATGCGGTAGACGGCAAACAGGGCAAACCCGTGGCTCCGGACCCACTGCAGGAACCACTCCACCACGGCCAGGGCCACGAGAAACGAAACGACGAAGCCGATGACCAGCACGATCCAGCCGTGGGTCGTCATGGTCATCGGGGCCAGCGCCGGGTGTCCGGCTGCGGCACCGTGCCGATGGCTCAGCAGATGGACGCCCGGCAACAGCGTCTTGACCAGGTCGTACAGGGTCGCGGCAAACATGGTCGGAATGGAGACGAGGAAGCTGAACTCGAGGGCCGCCGGCCGCGTCATGCCCGCAATCTGTCCGGCGGCGATGGTGGACATGGACCGCGAGACGCCGGGGAAGACTGCCGAGGTTACCTGGCACAGGCCGATCCAGATCGACTGCGGCAGCGACATCTGATCCACATCGGAGACAGAGGGATCCTGCCGCTCGCTCCAGGCATCCACCGCCCACATGATGACCCCGCCGACAATCAGGGCCCAGGCGATGGCGCGCAGGCTCTCCAGATGCGCGGCAATCACCGGCGTCAGCAGCAGAGACGGAATGGCGGTACACACGAAGGCCGCCATGGTCAGTGAAAGAGGATGGTTCCAGAGGGTATGCTTCCCGTCCTCGCCGCGCGGAAACGTGCGGATGAACTCGATGATGGGTCCGGCAAACACCAGGGCCAGGGCGAGGATGGCGCCCAGCTGGATCACGATCGTGTACATCTTCCAGTAGGGGTCGTCGAGCCGCAGATCGAAAAGGGCTTCGCTGATGCGCAGATGTGCCGTGGAACTGACAGGGAGGAATTCGGTGAGCCCTTCGATGATCCCAAGCAGTACAGAGATCAGATAGTCGTTCAATCTTGCTCCGACCTGAGGAAGGTGATTTGGATGGTTGCGTGAATCCTTGTCCGGTGTTGCACCTTATATAGCAGACGCAAAGCGCGTGGCGCGCAAGAGTACCCTCGATACCTGGCGCGGGGTGCCGGGATGAACAATGCGCCCGGGGTTACTCGCGGCTGGAGCCGTAAACGGGAACGCCCTGGTCGATCCTGTAAATCAGGCTGGCGGCGCGCGCCGTGTAGGCGGAATCGGGGAACTTCTGCTGCATGCGGTCGAAGATCGCATGCGCGTGGCCGCGATCTTCGTCGGCGCGCTTGCCGTTTCCATCCGCAGCCCACATGTCGCCGGCGGCGGCCTGACGCCATACCGCGTTGTAGAGTGCCTGCGCCGCATCGGGTGAGTTCGGATATTCGTCGGCGTACTTCAGGTAGTAATTCGTCTCCTGCTCAGGACATTTCTCCGAGCCCTGCCAGTCCCCGCACAGCTTGTTGTCGATGAGGTCGAAGGCGGCCAGGTTGGCCCATTTCGTGTTGGGGAAATACTTCATCACTGCCCGCATTTCGTCCTCATCCATCTGCTCGCGCAGATAGCTTTCCTTCTCGTGGGCAGAGGGCAGGGTGGCGGCATCGGCTTTCTGCATTTGCCACCGAATGTCGGCAGCCCGGTACATGGCCTGTGCCACCCAGGGCGACTCCGGATACATGGTCACGATGCGGCGGTAGAGCAGCCGCGCCTCCTGCGCCACATGCGGTGGCGGGTCGGGGACGGCGGCCTGCTGCTCCAGTCCATCGGCGGTGCCGAAGAGGATCATGTCGCCATGCGGCGTATGGATGTCGACGATTCCCTTGTCGAGGATCCACCCGGAGATCGGTTGCGCCTGCCCTTCTGTGCCGAAGACGGGAACGTCGGACTGCCGGGTGTCCGGCGCGTCGGTGTTGGCGAATACCTGGAGCCACTTGCCGTTTTTCTCCGAGACGACCAGCTCGCGCCCCGGCAGAATGTTGGCGATCGGTGCGGCGGAGTCGTCGGGATTGGCATAAAGACTGGCCTCACGGACCAGGGTGGCGAGCGTGCCGTTGCGCGGCATCTGCTGGCGCGGCAGCGGCTTCTGCCCGAGCGCCGCCGTCAGCCCGGCCGCAGCCAGGAGAGCGAAGATGAACGAAGGACGGATCACGACCATAGGACGGAGGAACCGGGCCGTTCGTCTCATCGCTGCTCCTTCCATCGCTCCTCTCACCGGGCGTCCTTTTCTGCGAGAACGGATTCCAGCACCTGGGGCTCGACGTTCCCGCCGCTCATCACCACCACCGCTTTGCGGAACGGCAGCAGCTGGTCGCGGTGGAAAAGGATTCCAGCCGCCGAGCATGCCCCGCTCGGCTCCGGCGTCAGCCGTGCGGAGTAGAGGAGCATCCGCATCGCCGCGCGGATTTCAGCTTCGGTGACGGTGATGATGTCGTCGACGTAGGTGCGGATGTGCTCGAAATTGCGGTCGCCGAGGGACTGCGTACGCAACCCGTCGCACAGCGTGCGGGTGGTCTGGTCGGCCGGCCAGCTCACGACGTGTCCAGCGCGGAAGCTTTCCTGGGCGTCGGCAGCCAGCTCGGGCTCGACGCCGATCACGCGAACGCCGGGATTCGAAAGCTTGATGGCGGTTGCGATGCCGCTGAGCAATCCGCCGCCGGAAACCGGCGACAGAACCAGATCCACGTCGGGCAGGTCTTCGAGGATCTCCAGCCCGCATGTGCCCTGGCCGGCGATGATCTGATCATCGTCGTAGGGCGGGATCATGATGTAGCCGTGCGCCGCCTGCAGCTCTTCGGCTTTGCGCAGGCGGTCGGAACTGGCATTGCCGACTTCGACGATTTCTGCACCGAGCGCGGCCGTCGCGCGCTTCTTCACCTCGGGTGCGTTCGAGGGCATCACGATCACCGCCCTGGCTCCCACCGCGCGCGCCGCGTAGGCGACCCCCTGCGCATGGTTGCCGGAGGAGTAGGTGATCACGCCGCGCGAGCGCTCCTCGGGCGTCAGCTGTGCGACCTTGTTGTAAGCGCCGCGAATCTTGAAGGCTCCGATCGGCTGCAGCCCCTCGGCTTTGACGTAGATTTCGGTCCCGCCGGCATCCGGGAGCATGAGCCGGACCAGCGGCGTATGCAGGGCAACGCCGCGGATGCGAGCCTGGGCTTCAGTGAAGGCGGAAAGGGTGAGCAGGGCAGAAGCGGCTGCAGTGGCCATGGAATTATTGTGGCCTGGAAGAGCCGAGTTTGTCTGGCCGCTCGCCGTTCAGGGACGACTGTGGTTCTGCAGCGGAAATCAGCGAGAGAACAGGGCTCTGAGCAAGGGATGAGGCATTTTCGAGAAGGGATTGACAATGGTCACACCGCGCCAGACAAAGCCCTGCTGCATATCTTCGGACAGAAGTAGCTGACAATCGGCCTCGGAGGCCGCGCTGAGAATCACGGCATCCCAGAAGCTGAACTTTCGGGTTGCCAAATCAGCGGCTGCAAGCAAAACCGAAGCAGACGTTTCCACCAGGGGAAACGCATTGCTCCATCGGTGAATACTCTTGCAGGCATCATCTGCTGTGCGGCCCGCTTTGCGGACGAGGAGATTCAACAGCTCACCCAGCGCCTGGACTGGAATCACCGTATCGTCGGGCAGCTTCTCGATCATGCTCCATGCAGCCTTCCGTTTGGCGTCGTCGTTGATTCCTTCGGCGTAGGCGAGGATGTTGGTATCGAGGGCGACCTTCACCGCTCATCCTCATAGAGCTCGTCCCGCGTCCAGGTGCCGACTTTCTTCAGTTTTTGCTTTCGCAACTGCTCCAGCAGGGCGGTGCGTGCGCTTCCGACGACGTCTCTCGACTCCTCTACGGGGGAGATCCTGGCAACGGGCTGCCCGTGACTGGTCACTACATAGGAGCGGCCCCGGCGCACCCCGTCCAGCAGCCGGGAGAATTGCCGGTTCGCCTCGGTCGCGGAGATCGCTTTTTGCATCGCCATATCCCTCAGGAGCAGGTGTAGTGATAATCACTACTATAGCGAAGTCCGATCCGAGGGTCGAGCCACCACGGGCTTGCCCTTCTCATTCAGATCAATGCGCGCGTACGGCGTGTGGTGGTCGTGGGTGAAGAGCACCAGCCACTTCTCGGGAATGGCCCGCTGGTAGAAGCGCTTGCGCTCCGCGATGCACGTGACGGGGTCGAGGTCGTATCCCATCACCCAGGTGATATCGAGGTGCGCGCTGGTCGGAATGAGGTCCGAAATATAGGTTGCACGCTCGCCGCCCGAATCGATATGGACCGCCAGCATCTGCGCCGTGTGACCCGGAACGCACTCCACGGCAATGCCCGGCACAAGGGGCGTCGTCTCGCCCGGTTCTGTGTCGAGCAGCGTCATCTGTCCTGACTCGATCAGTGGATCGTAGTTGTCGGAAATGTAGCTGACGGCGTCGCGCTCCAGTTGCAGATGTCCATGCGTCACCTCGCCGCGATGCGCAAAGTAGCGCGCGTTGGGAAAGGTCGGCACAACACGGTCGTCCGCGGTGCGCGTCGTGTTCCACCCGCAATGGTCGAAGTGGAGATGCGAGTTGATGACCACATCGACCTCTTCCGGGCGGATCTGCGCCGCCTCGAACGCACGCGGAAGCTGCTGCTGGGCGCCGTAAATCTCCTTCAGCCTGGGCGGCAGCTTGTTGCCGATGCCGGTCTCGATCGCGACCGTATGCTGTCCGGTGCGCACGATCACGGTGTTCAGGCCGAGAAGAATCCGGTTCTGCTCATCGGCAGGAGCGCGCTTCTCCCACAGCGGTTTCGGCACGACGCCGAACATCGCGCCGCCGTCCAGGAAGTAGAAGCCATCGGAGAGAATCGTCAATTCGAAATCGCCGACCGTGGTGCGGCCGCGGACCGGATCGAAGGTATCGGGGCGTTGGGAGGGATGCATGTCTGGGGTCAAAGCGTTCAGCCTTTAGCCTACAGCGGCCTGCCGGACGCTCGGCTCGGCCAGGGCTCCGGCCGTGGCATCTTCTGTACGCGGCCAATGGCCGCCCGGATCCCCGCGGGTCTATCGTCCCGGCTTCGCGGGCTCGGCGGGTTTGCTTTCCTCGCTCTTTGCGTTCAGCAGGTATCGCTCGAAGTGCTCCAGAATCTTGTTATAGAGTGCCGTCTGGTCCGCTGGGCCCGACACCGAATGCGTCTTCCGCGGGAAGATGTTGTAGTCGTACGGAATCCCGGCTTCGAGCAGCTTCTGGATGTACTGCACGTCGTTCTCGATATGCACGTTGTCGTCGCCCGTGCCGTGCAGGATCAGGATGTGGCCTTTCAGGTCCGAGGCGTAATTCACATCGGAGTCGTCGTGATAATTCTGCGCGTCCTCCGACGGCAAGCCCAGGTATCGCTCCGTGTAGATGGAATCGTAGTTGCGCCAGTCGGTCACCGGAGCGCCGGCGACCCCGGCCAGGAAACTGTTGCTGTGCGAGAGCGCGAAGAGGGTGAAGCTGCCGCCCCAGCTCCAGCCCCACCAGCCAAGACGATGCGGATCGATCTGCGGATACTGGCGCAGCACCTCGTCGATGGAGGCCATCTGGTCGGCGAACTGCGGTGGTCCGAAATTGTGGTAGGCCACCTGCTCGAAATCGCGGCCGCGTCCGGCCATGCCTCGGTTATCGACGTGCAGCACCGCGAAACCCCGCTCGGCCAGCAGCTGATCGAAGTAGAGCCGCTTGCCGCCCCAGCGATCGCGCGCCGCGCCGACGCCGGGTCCGCCATAAGGATTCACGATGAGCGGAACGCTCTGCGAGGCGCGATCGCCTGGCGGCAGCAGCAGTGTCCCGTAGAGCGTCGTGCGCTGATCGGCCGCCGTCAGCTGCAGCTGCTGCGGCGCGATCAGGGTATGGTTCTCGAGAGGTTTGGAGTGCCAGAAGGGCGTGCAGCTCACCGGCGCCTGCGCTGAGGCAAAAGAGCACACCGCAACCGTGGGCGGCGTGAGCAGGCTGGAGTATGTATCGATGAACGACTCGCCCTGGGGCGCGAAGACAGGATCGTGAAAGCCGGGCTCCCGCGAGATCTGGCGACGGTTCCCGCCGTCGTAGCCGATCGACCAGATGTGCTGCTGCCGCGGATCGCCCTGATTCGACAGGTACGAAATTGTCTGGCTGCTGTCGTCGACCGCCTTGATCGCCGCCACCTCGTAGTCGCCGCTCTCCACCTCATTGGCAAGCTGCGGAAGGTCGGCCATCGGATTGCTGCCGTCGTAGGTGTAGCGGTAGATATGCGTGTGGCCATCGCGCCAGCTGAGAATGAAGAACGTATGGTCGCCGGCAAACTTCACGTCATAGGTCATCGTGAAGTACTTCGGGTCCGTCTGCTGCAGCACGCGCCGGTACTCGCCCGAGCGGGTGTCCGCGAACCACAGGTCGAGGTGCTGATGGTTGCGCGACAGCGTCTCCACCCACACGACGTGCGAGTTGACCCAGCCGAAGCGCGGGATGTAGTCGTTGCCCGAGTCGATGGGAATCCTGAGCCAGCGCGTGCTGCCGCCGCTCGCGTTCACCACGCCCACCCGCACCTCCGGATTGGGATCGCCGGGCTGCGGATAGCGCTGCTTGTCCACCGTGGCATGCACGGGGATCCAGTCCACCAGCGGATACTCCGGCACATCCGATTCGTCCATCTGCAGGTACGCGATCTCGCGCGAGTCGGGGGACCAGAAGTAATTGCTGCGAACGTCGAGTTCTTCCAGATAAACCCAGTCGGCCGATCCGTTCAGCAGCGTCGGATCAGTCGAGTTGGTCAGAGCCTGGGCGGAAGCCGAGCCCTCCACGTGCTGAACGTAGAGATTGCCGTCGCTCAGGTATGAGATCAGCTGGCCGTTGGGCGAAAATTTTGGATCGTCGCCGGACATCATGCCCGTCGATCCGATCTGCGCGCCGGTCCCCGATTGCAGGCTGAACAGCCACAGCGATCCGTTGGTGTCGAACAGTACGTGCTCCGAGTCCGGGGCCCAGATATAGTCCGGCTGGTCGTAGCGGGCGCGGTGATCGCGGTCGCGTTCCGGAATCGATGCATTCAGCAGTGTTGCGATCTTGTTGTAGGGAATGAGTTTCTTCGGCCTGGCGTTAGGCGGATCGATCCCGACCAGATTGCCGCTTTCATCGATCCACGTCGCCGTTTTCCCGTCCGGCGACCACGAGATTCCTTCCGGCGGACTGCCGGTCAGATCGCCCGGATGCCCGAAAATTTCCTGAATTGTCCAGGGCCGGTTCGTCTGCGCGCACAGTGGAGGCGACAGAACCACCTGCGAGAAAACCAGCAGACAGAGAAGAGAAAGGCCGGAGCGAATCTTGCGATGCAAACAGGTCTCCAGGGGCGAAGTCCGGCGCTGCGCCGCGCCGGCATGGTCTCGTGAAGGAGAATTCTAAACCTTTGCGAAGGAAAAATCGGCGTGAATCAGTGCGCTCCCGCCGGCGCGCCGCCGGTGCGTTTCTTCATCAGGAAGATGAGCGGAATCATGCACACCGTTCCGATGGAGAGAATCGCAATCACGTCCAGATACGCCAGCTGCGTGCTCTGGCGAACCAGCTGCTGATACAGGCTGCCTTCGGCCAGCGCCCGCGCCTGCGCTCGCGAGGCCGTCAGGCCGCTCTGCTGCAAATGATTGGCCAGGCCGGTAATGGACTGGCGCAGCTGAAGGCTCGCGCTGTTCAGGTAATACGCCAGCCGGTCCTGGTGCAGCTGGCTCCGCCGCGCCAGCAGAGTCACGAAAAACGATGTGCCGCAGCTGCCGCCGATATTGCGCGACAGATTCATCAGGCCGGACACGTCGTTGTTCTTCTCTCGCGGCACATCGCTGTAGGAAAGGGTGTTGATGGGAACGAACAGGAACGCCAGGCCGGAGGCCTGGAAGATGCGCATCCACGCGACATACGAGTAGCTCGCCTGGGTATCGATCGTGCGCAGCGAATAGAGCGCAGCCGAGAGAATGAGGAAGCCAAAGGCGATCAGGTACCGCGCATCCACACGGCTCACGAGGAACCCCACCAGGGGCATGAGGAAGAGAATGGCGATCCCGCCCGGGGAGATCACCAGCCCCGCCTGCTCCGCCGTGTAGCCCATCATCTGCTGCACGAAGAGCGGGATCAGCACCGTCGTGCCGAACAGCGCAAAGCCCAGCACGAACATCAGGACCGCCGAAATCCCGAAGTTCCGGTTGCGAAACATCGTCAGGTCGAGGATCGGCCGATGGCCGCGGCGGATCTGCGCGATCTCCCAGACGATGAGCCCCACGAGGGCCCCGATGCAGAGGAAGAAGAACGTCGTGATGACGTGCGAGCCGAACCAGTCGTTCTCCTGGCCTTTATCCAGCACAAACTGCAGCGATCCAAAGCCGACCGCCAGCAGCCCGAATCCCAGGTAGTCGAGATTGAGGCCGCGTTTTCGCTGCGCCGCCACTTCTTTGTGGATATGCGGCGGGTCTTCGACGATGCGCGAGGTCAGGACCAGGGACAGAATCGCAATCGGAACGTTGATGAAGAAGATCCAGCGCCAGGTGTAGTTGTCGGTGATCCAGCCGCCGAGGGTTGGCCCGATCGCCGGCGCCAGCACGACGGCCATGCCGTAGACCGCGAACGCCTGGCCGCGCTTGTGCGGGGGGAAGGTGTCGGCGAGAATCGCCTGCTCGCTCGGCTGCAGCCCGCCGCCGCCGGCACCCTGCAGCACGCGGAACAGAATCAGCAGGGGAAGGGAAGGCGCCAGCCCGCAGAGCATCGAGCTGATGCCGAACAGCGCCACGCAGATCATGTAGAAGCGCTTGCGTCCGAGGAAGCCGACGAGGTACGCGCTCGCCGGCAGGATGACCGCATTCGAAACCAGGTACGAGGTCAGCACCCACGTCGCTTCGTCCTGCGAAGCTCCCAGCCCGCCCGCGATGTGCGGGATCGCGACGTTGGCAATCGAGGTGTCCAGCACCTCCATGAACGTCGCCAGGGTGACGGTGAGCGCGACCGCCCAGGGATTATGCCTGGGCTTCCAGTTGGCGTCGGGATCCTGGGGCATGAATAAAGTTTGGAGGCTTCAGGGTAACAGGAGGATGCAGGAAAAGTGGGGGGAGGGAGAGTGAGAGAGCAGAAGTCGAAGCGACACCGTACACGGTGGTATCCTGCAAATTCCAATGCGATCCGAACTCGAGGCGCTCATGCGCCTGCAGACCATCGATCAGGAGACGGCGCAGCTCCGTGCGGCCATCGCCGCGCTGCCGAAACGGCTCGCCGCTCTCGAAACCAAACTCCACGGCGAACAAACCGCCCTCGAACAGGCCGGCAAAGCCATCAAGGACGAGGAAGCGCTCCGCCGCCGTCTCGAGAGCGACCTGAAGGACCAGCAGCAGAAAATCGTCAAGCTGCGCGGACAGATGTCCAGCGTCAAGACCAACGAGGAATACCGCGCCTTCCAGCACGAAATCGAGTTTGCCGAAGCCGAGATCCGCAAAATCGAGGACCGCGAGATCGAGAGCATGGAGCGCGCCGAGCAGCTGGAACAGAAGCGCCGCGCCGCCGAGAGCGACCTGAAGGATTCCAGCCGCGCCGTCGAAATCGAGAAGGAAGATGCGCGCGCCGCCTCCGCCGAACAGCAGGCCCAGCTCGACGAGCTCACGCGCAGGCGCGCCGAAGAACGGGCCGTCGTTCCTGAGGAACTGCTCGCTGTGTACGACCGCGTCTCGACCTCGTCGCGCGGAACGGGCATCGCCTACGCCCAGGGGCAGCGCTGCAATGGCTGCCAGATGGGCATCCGCCCCCAGATGTGGAACCAGATTCGCGCCGGTGAGGTCCTCACCTGCGAATCCTGCGGACGCCTCCTGTACTACGATCCGACGCGGGAGCCGCAGCCCGAACCCGAGCCGGAAAAACCGAAGCGAGGACGCCGCACGCCCGAAGCCGGCGTCGACTAACGCGGTTTTTCGTCCCTCCCGGTTCGGCCCATGCGCGGAAACGGCGTCCTCTGCCGCCTTTCCGGCGGGTGATTTCCATCACCGCCCCACCCCTGGCTCCTCCGTACTATCGAATAGAGTCCCGTACAATTGAAGTAACCCACGGGTCTACAAGGGGGCGCTCGAAAGAATGCAGTCCGAACAAACCGCTACGCTGGAAGCTGGCCGTATCGCCTGGTCCCGGAACAATCCCTATACCGCCACCGTCCTTGAGAATCGCCTCCTCACCGGCCCCGGCTCCGAAAAAGAAACCCGCCATATCGAGCTCGACCTCGGCGACTCCGGCATGGAATACCTGCCTGGCGACTCGGCCGGCATTCTTCCTCTCAACGCCTGCGACGCCGTCGACCTCGTCCTCGAGCGCCTCCAGCTCACCGGCCAGGAGCCCGTCACCGACTTCTACGGCAAGCCCCTCGACCTCCGCCAGGCGCTCTCCTCGTGGCTCATGATCGGCAAGCTTTCCGGCACCACCCTCAAAGCCTGGGCGAAACACACCGGCAACCCCGAGCTCTCCGAAATTGCCGGCAATAAAGAGAAGCTCGACGCTTACCTCTGGGGCCGCGAGTTCCTCGACCTGCTTGAAAAATACCCCGCCACGGTTGCCGACCCGCAGCAGCTCTTCAAGATTCTGCCGCGCCTCGCGCCGCGGCTCTACTCCATCTCTTCCAGCCAGGCTCTCCTCGGCAACCAGATCGACCTCTCCATCCGCGTCGTCAAATACGAGAGCCACGGCCGCGCCCGCTTCGGCGTCTGCTCCACGCACGTTGGCGAGCGCACGCCCAAAGGCGGACAGCTCCCCATCTTCATCCACTCCAACCAGCTCTTCCGTCTCCCCGCCGACCCCGACGTTCGCGTCATCATGGTGGGGCCCGGCACCGGGGTCGCTCCCTTCCGCGCCTACCTGCAGCACAAGCAGGCGGGACAGGGCCGCTGGCCCATGTGGCTCTTCTTCGGCGACCAGCGCTACGCGCAGGACTTCCTTTACCGCGAAGACTTCGAGCACTGGCTTGAGAATGGCGTGCTCGACCGCCTCGATACGGCTTTCTCGCGCGACCAGGCCCACAAGATCTACGTGCAGGACCGCATCCGCGAGAACTCCGCCGAACTGTGGCGCTGGCTCGACGAGGGCGCGTACTTCTACGTCTGCGGCGACAGCAAGCGCATGGCTCCCGACGTCGAAAAGGCGCTGCTGGAAGCCATCGCGACGCACTCCGGCAAAGGTCCCGACTACGCGAACGAGTTCTTAGCGGAGATGAAGAAGCAGAAGCGGTATCTGCGCGACGTGTACTAAGCAGAATTGGCCGATCGGGTCTCTGGATCCGGGCGCAGGACGTCCGGGAAGGAAGCCCTTCGGGAGCTTATTCTCCTGCCGGTGCAGGAAAGAACCTGTTGCTACGCCGATTCATCGATGATGTCGAGCACTCTTCGCTCTACCTCTGTCGCGAGGGCTTCCGATCCCTTGAGGCCGGTGGCGGCGAACAATGCTGTTGGTTTGACCGTCGAGATCAAACTGCCTCCGTTCTTACTGAAAACGGAAATCCGGCAAGGCAGGACGGTCGAGACTCTCATATCTGTGTGTAAGGCCCGACTGGCGGCGTCCGGATTGCAGACGTCATACACGCGGCATTCTGCGCCCAGCTGAATGCCTTTGGATTCGAGCGTCTTCTTCAGATCGTGAACATGCAGAACTCCGAATTTGTTTCGGGCGGCTGCGGCTTCCAGCCTCTTCCCGACTTCTTCAGGAGAGAGCGAGGATTCCTTGCTGTAAATCATGGATGATTCCCTCAGGGACCATTCTAGGCTCGCAGGGTCGACGCTGTTGGAGTTCTCCGTGCCGGGTCTGCGGAATCCTGCCACGTGTTCCAGCGTGATGCTGCCGGTCGTATTCACGGTTGTGCTGCTCCTTGTTCCGAGGAATCCTGCCACGGGTGAATCGGTGAAGGATCATCTCCGTCGAAAGGGAGGTGTTTGGATCGAACAGGGCGGAAGATGCAGCAAGATTGCGGATTGGCGGTGGTTCGGCAGTCAGACCACCTGGGACGCTCAGGTACAGGGCACGGAAAGGTGAAGGGGTGATCTTTGCGGCACGGCTGAAGCCGTGCCCTTTCAAAGCGAGCTCATTTGTTGCGTTCGCGGGGATCTCGGCATCCCACATCTGCCAAAACCGGGCAGATATGGGGCACCCGGGGTGCAGAACTTCGTGCCTCACCTGCAGGAACATGATTGCGTATTTACGGGGTTCCAACTTTGGCCGCTTGCCGTAAAAACCAAATCCTGCTTTGGGCGCGAGGCACCTCGACAGAACGTGCAAAAGACCGGCACGTTGGTTCCCCGAAGATCCAAGAACCACCGGCCTGGCCTTGACTTGAACCTTCCATCGCTGCGTACCCAAGCTGTCGAGACAGGGTTCAGCATTTCACGCTGAAACCGCTGGTACGCCGCAGCGTTTGCCTCCGAACCATGATGTGGGGCGGTAATAATCATCCCATCGCTCCACGGGACGGTGTTTGGAAACGCAAGGTCCGAGTCGGCAGTAAAAAGGACTGCTGGAGCACCGCCGTCTTGTGGTGAGCACAGAACTAGCGACTGTTTGTTCGTGATCGTCAAAGCGAGATACATCAAGGCGCTTGATTTACTTACCTTTACTTCGTGCACTTCGCGAGCATTGACCGGAACGAGTTTACCGGGGATTCCACCTGAAGGATTGGGGTCAGAATACTCGAACCACCGAATACGGCAGCCGCGATGAAATGCCAGTTGAGCTATCTGTTTGATCCGCTCTCCTGCTGCAATCGCCTCTATGAGTAGCCGGAAGCGAGGATCATCATTCCGCAACGCTCGCATACGGCGGAACCACCAGTCTGGATGCCAGTACAATAACGGATAACGCGACAGTTCAATGTAATCTCCACCGTCCTCTTCCCGAGTGCGTTCCGCAAGCTCCTCAGCATCAACGGACTCTTCGGTGTCCCTAATGCCATTTGCTTCGCGCCCGTTCGCAAGACGCTTGAAGAAGGTATCGGTGTCTCGGATGTCTGCAATTTCCGCATCGCGTAGCCCATTTAGGTTATCGACCAGCTCATGGGTGAACCTTGCCGGGTCAAAGAGATCATTCAATCGGTCAGCCCAAGAAGCAGGCAGCCAAACTTCTTTGCAATGCAATCCCGACTGAAGAAAACCGATGATGCCATTTGCATGGTCGGCATCATTATGAGTACATACGACTACATCAACGCTATCGAGGTTCGTGGCTCGCTGAAACTCTGTAGAGAATCCGGCAACTGATTTACCACCATCTATCAGCGCAACAAAATCGTCGTGCCTTTTAACCACGAAGGCGTCTCCCTGCGCTACTCCAATTGCGACAAAATCCTTGTTCATAGCAGAAGTGGTGTGTCCGGTGAACAAAATGCGACCCCAGTTTAGCAACTAGCTTCGTACATGGTTCTTGACGCCTGCGGGGAAGGAGCACCTTCCCTCGCCCGTGGGCTTCGGGGGACGACGCCATTATGCGGCGTTTTAAAAAACGCCTTGCTCAGGCCAGGCTTTCCACTTCGCGCGGATCAGGTTTCGTATTCCCCGGCAAGATCGAGGGCGGCGCTCCGCTCAGGATGACTCTCGTGTTGGGGGTGAAAAGGGGCTGTGTGGTCGGCCTGCCGTAACTCTTAGAGCAGCCACACGGGGAGCCCGGGCCTTCTCATGCCCCGGGTGTTCTGACGGATCATCTCTGGAGGATGCGGCACCGTTGTCCACCCCATTTACTACTTTGCTAACATAAAGGGCTCGATCCCACGACCTCGCCAATAGAATCAACAGCCTGCGAGGGGCTGCACCCCCACTCTGTTTCCACTTGCTGCACCTGCGGCGGCCTTCGGAGAGGCCGCCGTCTGCTGCGTATCCCGCAGCGTCTCGCCCGTCGCTACCGCACTATCTCGGCCCGGAGCAGGCGGTCCAGCTTCGGATACTCCCGGTCCAGATACGCGTTGCCTCCGGCAAAGATCGCGTCCTGATGTCCCGCCCGCATGCCGCCGCCCGAATGCTCGCCGTAGCCGCCGTACAGCCTCTCCACGACGTCCATTCCCTCCACCACCTGGCCAAAGGGAGCGAAGCCGTCTTCCTTGTCGAGGCGGGAATTGTCACCGGTATTGATATAAATCTGCGTCGAGCGCGTGTTGGGTCCCGTATTGGCGAAGCCGACGAAGCCGGCTGTGTTGGGTTCGACCAGCGGATCGTCTGGAATTACGCGGTGCCGCCACGCCTGCGCGGTCGACGGATCGCCGCTGATTCCAAACTGCACCCATCGCCCGGGAACCACACGAAAGAAGCGCGAATGGTTGTAGTAGCCGTCGCGCACGAGCTGGTAGAAGCGGTCCGCGCCATGCGGCGACCACGCCCGATGCACTTCGATCGCGAAACTGCCGGCCGTCGTCTCCACCCTGACCCGGAACCGGTCGGGGGAGCGCTCCGCGCGGGGAAGCGCCAGCAGCAGACAAAGAAGCGGTGTCCAGACGACGCGCATGCTGGACACCACCTTATCCTGGCTGGCTGCTTCCGGTTCGCTCCGTTCCCGGAGCCCGGTGGTGCATTGTCTCGCTCGCGGCTACTGCCTACCGGGCGCGGGGCTCCTTTACGCCGCCTTCGCCTTCGCGCCGCTCAGCCTCTCGATGATCGTGCGGCTGAAGGCCGGAATATCGTCCGGTTTCCGGCTGGTGATGAACTGCCCGTCTTCTGCCACTTCCTGATCCACCACATGGGCCCCGGCATTCTTCAGGTCCGTGCGGACCGAGGGCCACGAGGTGAGCATTTTGCCCTTCACCACGCCGGCTTCGACGAGCATCCACGGCCCGTGGCAGATGGCTGCCACCGGACGCCCGGTGGCCACGAAGTCCTTCACAAACTGGACCGCCTTCGGCTCCATACGCAGATGGTCGGGATTGATGACGCCGCCCGGCAGCATCAGGGCGTCATACTCCTGCGCCTTTGCCTGATCGAGGCTCTTGTCGACCTTCACCTTGTCGCCCCAGTCGGTGAGTTTCCATCCCCGGATCTCGCCGCTTTTGGGCGCGATCACCTCTGTGGTTGCACCCGCCTCCTCCAGGGCCTTGCGCGGCTCGGTCAGTTCCACCTGCTCAAAGCCATCCGTCGCCAGAATCGCAATCCTCTTGCCGTGCAGATTCTCTGCCATCGCTTCCTCCATTTCGTCTGCGTGCTCTGCCCATAGGAAGGGTCGGCCTGCGCGGCGCGTTGCCAATTATTCGCTTTCTTCCTCCTGTAACAAACCCCGGCACATAATCATGTACAGTTCCGTCGGGTAACGAAACGGCAATTCACTGGAGGATCTTTCATGTCCAAGCAAGTGTGGACCGCGGCCATTGCAGTCGCGGCCCTGGGTGCTCTGAGCGCCTGCAATTCGAACAATGCCAGCAGCAATGTTGCGCTCTCCGGCGCTGGCAGCACCTTCGTCAATCCGGTTATGACGCGCTGGACTGCGGATTTCGCCCAGTCGCATCCCAACGTTCGCATCAACTATCAGTCCATTGGCTCCGGCGGCGGTATCCAGCAGGTCAAGGCAGGCACGGTGGACTTTGGTGCCTCCGACGTCGCCCTGAAGGATCAGCAGCTGGCCGGCATGGCGCCGGTGGTGCAGATCCCGGAGACCTCCGGTCCGGTCTGCATCACCTACAACCTGCCCGGGCTGAGCGAGCCGCTGCACCTCTCGGCGCAGGCGGTCGCCGGTCTGTTCCTCGGCACGATCAAAACCTGGAAGGATCCACTGCTGGCGAAGGACAATCCTGGCGTGAAGCTGCCCGCGACGCCGGTCGTCATCTCGCACCGTTCGGATGGATCCGGGACAACGGGCATCTTCACCGAATATCTCTCGGCGGTCAGTCCTGAGTGGAAGCAGAAGATCGGCTCGGGCACGGCGGTGAGCTGGCCGGTGGGCATCGGGGGGAAGGGCAGCGAAGGCGTGACCGGGAACATCCGCAACACGCCGGGAGCGATCGGGTATGTCGAGCTGACCTATGCCCAGCAGAACAATCTGCCTACCGCGGCGATTGAGAATGCCTCCGGCAAGTATGTCCAGCCTACGGTTGCCGGCACGACCGCGGCCATCGCTGCGTTCAGCGACCAGATCGCGAAGGATCCCCGCGATCCCATCGTGAATCCTCCCGCGACCGCCGCCGAAGCCTACCCGATTTCGGGCCTGACGTTCCTCATCATCCCGAAAGACGGTCCGGACAAGGCAAAGCGCGCCGCGCTGAAGCAGTTCATCCAGTACATCATTACGGATGGACAGGCCGCAGCGGGCACGCTCAACTACGCTCCCTTGCCCGATAGTGTGAAGCAGTACGATCAGCAGCAGCTGCAGCAACTCACCGCCGCAGGCCAGCCAATCAGCTAGTCCTGAGGATGTTTCAGGGGCGCCTGGAGGTTCCGTTGCGAATCTCTCCTGCGCGCCCCTGCGCGTCCCTTAGAATCGGACCGCGAACCCCTGCGAGAGAATGGGGAAAAACCGTGCAGCGGTCAGATCGTGGTTGATTTTCTGCTTCTCTGCGACGAGGTTGGACTGGATCTGGCTGTCGGTCGCCACGTTGTCGCAGTAGGGCGTGCCCTGGTAGTTGTAGCAGGCGGTTCCCTGCAGATTCAGCGCAAAGGTCGGGTCGCCCACATAGGCGAAGCCAACCTCAAAGGGGAAGCTGAAGCGCCGCTCGCCCCGCGGAACCAGGCTGCCCCAGCCCACGGTCAGCTTCGGCGCCGCCTTCACAAACGTGACGCTCCCCGTTCCCGTCACCGGATCGTTTGCGCTGCTGGTGTAGGTCTGGCTGTTGAGCGTGAAGGTCTGGCCGCCCGGCACACTGGCGCCGCCGGTTACCTGATTGCCGTCGTACAGCAGGGCTCCAGGGCTGACATGGAAACCACCGCGGAAGGGGAACCAGTCCAGGCTGGCCTCGACAGAACGGAAGCGCAGATTTGCGTTGTAGTTAATCCCGCTGTTCGTCAGATTGTCGGTGTAGGAGAAGAAGTTGGCGCCGCCCCGGACATTGAAATGGCTGGCGACGGGGACGGCGGCTTCGAATCCAAGGCCAAACAGGCCCACTTTGAACCCGACGCCCACGCGGCCAAACGGCGAGGACTCGCTCGGCGGCGTCGATTGCGAGACGGCCGCGGCTCCTTCGGAGTTGGATGAACCGCTGCCGGACAGGACGGCGGGAGGCAGGAGAGACGAGCTGTGCTGGGCAAAAGCACCCGGCACAACCAACGACAGAGCAACCAGGGTCAGATAAACGCGCTGCATAGGGGGAGGGCTCCTCGAATGAGTGGGGTGCAATTCAAACGCCATTGACTCCCACGGTGAAACTGTTTGATTCCACACCTCTTCCCTTGCGAGGTGGGGAGGAAAATGGGGTTCGGGATGGAACTTTCGTACCATCGCTCGTACCTGATTTTCCGGGCAAATTAGTAATAAGCGTAGGTCACTGTTGGGGAGGCAGCAATGACACGCCCGTGGTAGCCACTGCCCCTGATCGAGGCAGCAGGCGTTCCCGCAGCCGGTCCGCCATCTCTGCCAGGGTGCGTAACCGGGTTTCCACGCGCGGCGGAACATTTTGCTCGGCCAGTGCGAGTTGCGACTCGAGCAGGAAGCCGGTGATGGCATTTTTCAGAGCATCGTCCACTGCGGCGGTGGCCGCCGTCATCGCCAGCTGCTGTTCCCGTTCCCGGCGTGCCAAGGCGCTCCGTATCTCGCGTTCGAGGCGGGTGCTGTTGGCGAGGGCAAAATTGAGTTGGAGAGGAACGGCCAGTCCCGCGCTCTTCCAGATAAGGTCTGCGCCTTCCGGATCGCTCTCGGCCAGGATCTGATCCACCATCACCAGCACATAGTTCCGCCGCGAGAGCAGGCGCACGGCTGCCGCCCGATTCGAGGCAATCTCGATCCTCAGCTTCAGGCGTTCCGCCAGGTCCGCGCCGCGGCTTTCGATCCCTTCCAGCGCGGTGACGATCAGCGCTGTCGGCGGCATCACGGCATTTTCGATTCCACTGGCACCGGTACTCATGCCTGGTCTCCGTATTCCTTCAGCTTGCGGTACAGCGTCGTCTTGCCGATATCCAGCAGTTTTGCCGCCAGCAGTTTGTCGCCGTTCACCTGTTGCAGGGTTTTCAGAATCGCCCGTTTCTCCATCTCCGCCAGGGTCTCGACCTGCGTCTCGGGCCCTGCTGTTCGCGGCTTTTCGCGCCGCTTCACATTCGCATGCATCCATGCGTCGCGGATGCTGGTATTCATTTCGCCCATTTCAATCACTTCGCCCGAGGTCAGGCTGCAGGCGCCGTCGATCGCGTTGGACAGCTCCCGCACATTGCCCGGCCACGCATACTCCACCAGGAACGCCAGCGTTTCCGCGCTCAGCCGGAAGGGCCGGCGCATCTCGAGGCTGTTTCGTTCCAGAAAATGCGCCGCGAGCAGGGGAATGTCTTCTTTCCGTTCGCGCAGCGGCGGCAGCGTCAGCTTGACCACGTTAAGCCGGTAATACAGGTCGCGCCGGAATTTTCCCTGTTCCACCATGGCGGCCAGGTCCTGATGCGTGGCTGCCAGGATACGCGCGCGGATCGGCGCCGCCTGGCTTCCGCCCAGCGGACGCACTTCCTTCTCCTGCACAGCACGCAGCAGCTTGGCCTGGAGATCGAGCGGGAGTTCGGCGATCTCATCCAGAAAAACCGTTCCGCTGCCCGCCGCCACCATCAGTCCGTCATGCGGCCGGTGCGCTCCGGTGAAGGCGCCTTTGACGTGGCCGAACAGCTCGCTTTCGATCAGCGTCGGAGCCAGCGATCCGCAATCCACCGGCACGAAGGGTTTGCCCGCTCCGGGACCGTTGGTATGGATCGCCCGCGCGACCAGTTCTTTCCCGGTACCGCTCTCCCCGAGGATGAGCACCGGATGTACGGTTTGCGCCACGCGTCCGATGATCCGATACAGCTTTTCCATCTCCGGGGTCTGTCCCAGAATGTTTCCCATCCCCCGGCCCGAGCGCAAACGTTCTCGCAGTCCGCGGCTGGCGGCGTCCACCGTGCGCCGCTCGGCGAGCCGGCGCAGCACCATGGCAAGCTCCTCGGCTGAGAACGGCTTGATCAGATAGTCGCTGGCCCCGTAGCGCAGCGCCTCCAGGGCTACCTGCACGGTCGATGCGGACGTCATCCAAACTACGGCTACGTCCGGATGCATCTGCCGCAGTTCCTCCAGCAGATCGGCGCCGGTTCCGGTTGCGATCGTCTCGTCGACCAGCAGAATGTCTGCGCCTTTGGCCAGCAGGAGTCCGCGCTCGCGGTTGGTTAGCTGGGCTTCGTGGGCGACCATGCCTTCGCCCTGCGCAATCTCGCAGCAGGCGCTCCGGATCGACGCGTCGTCGTCGGCGATGAGGACATGCAGCGGGGCAGCCTCGGGTTGAAACGGTACCATCATCGGGATAACTCGTGAGTTAGTGATGAATCTCCATGGTGCATCATTGGCCGTCGGTTATAACATCCTGGCGACGTTCCAAAAGTAAGTTCGACGTTACGTTTGTAAGTGGCAGCTCGATGTCAATCCGTGCTCCACGCACGGGAGAGGATGCTGCCCGCACGGTGCCGCCGGCGCTCTCCACCAGCTCGCGCACGATGCTCAGGCCCAGTCCGCGATGCTCCGACTCCGGCCAGGACCTTCCGCCCAGCCGTGTTGTAAAGCCCGGATCGAAGACCCGCTGCCTCAATTCCGGCGGAATGCCTGGCCCGTTATCTTCCACCGTGAGCAGAACCGTGCCGCCCGCGGTATGGTGATGTTCGTCCCATAAGTAATCTGTTACGGGGCTCTCGCTGGCTTCGCCCTCGACCGTCCAGAGGAAGCTCGCGCCATGGCCCAGCTGCGTGGTGATGCGGATCCGCCCTCCGGTTGGCATGGCGTCGGCGGCGTTGCGCACCAGATTCACCAGAATCCGTGACAGGCTCTCTTCCGTCAGCCGCACCTCTCCCGCGCACGGAAGGCATGCGAACTCGACCTCGGTGACCGGTCCGGCGATGGCGCTCAGCAGGCTCCGCAATTTCTGCAGCGACTGCGACAGATCCTTCACCTTTGCTTCCGGCACGGCTGGGGCCTGCGCTTTCGCCTTCCTGCGCGCGAGTTCCGTCAGCCTCCGCACCAACTGGGCGGACGAGGCCGCGATCGATCGCACCTCCGCCCCGAGGTGCTGGTGCCGGGGCGGCAGGACATCCGGCGCACTCATCAGCTCGGCGCACAGTCCGAGCGCGGTCACCAGATTGCGCGCGTCGTGGGCAATGCCGGCCAGCACCAGCGCCTCACCGCCCTCCTCGCGCAGCGTCGGTCCGCTGCCCCGGCGCGGCAACGGCGTCGAGGCCGCCAGCGAAGCCGGTAGTTTCCGGTCGATTTTCGTTTCGTCTGTCCTTACTCGCAGCGGCGTAGCCTCTCCCATAGAACCCATCCCTTCTTCCGGTGGAGGCCGCGACGCTCTGGATCGCTACAGCCTCATCCCGGTTCAAGACTGCCCGGATATAGAACACGTCGCATGCCAAACTCTGAGCCTGGCTTCAAATCGCTGCAGTCCAAGGACTTCCGCGCAAAGAGGACTGGCTCCCGACGCGGTCCTCGCCGGTCGCATGTGTCCCGTTTCGGAACGGTTCTCTGCAATTCCAGGCTCAACTTCCAACGCTGCATCGACTTACGCGCTTCGTCCCGTTTCCGAATCGGTGAGTGCGGATTCCCCCTTTGAACCCCGTACAATGAGCCGATGCCCGAAACCTTTTTCCGCACCGGCGACCGTACCCCTGCCCAGATGCGTCCTGTCCGCCTGACCCCCGGCTATACCGAGGTCGCCGAAGGCTCCGTCCTGATCGAATGCGGCCATACCCGCGTTCTCTGTAACGCCACGGTCGATCAGGGTGTCCCGGCCTGGCTGCGCAACTCCGGCCGCGGCTGGGTTACCGCGGAGTACGGGATGCTTCCGCGCGCCACGCTGACCCGCACCCCGCGGGAATCCGAACGCGGGAAGGTGGGCGGACGCACCCACGAGATTCAGCGCCTTATCGGCCGCTCTCTCCGCGCCGTTGTCGATATGAAGGCGCTCGGAGAGCGCACGGTGATCCTCGACTGCGACGTTCTGCAGGCCGACGGAGGCACCCGCACGGCCGCGATCACCGGCGCCTGCGCCGCGCTTGCGATCGCTTTCAATCGCATGGTGAAGACTGAAGCCCTGAAGGCCTCGCCGCTGCGGCAGTTGGTCGCCGCCACCAGCGTTGGCATCGTCGAGAACACGGTGCTTCTCGATCTGGCCTACGAGGAAGATTCCCAGGCCGATGTCGACATGAACCTGGTCATGACGGAGGACGGCAACTTTGTCGAGGTCCAGGCCACGGCCGAGCGCCACGCCTTCCCGCGCCCCCGCCTCCTCGAAATGATGGACTACGCCGAAGCCGGGATCCGTCAGCTGCATGAGCTACAGCGCGCAGCTATTGCTGGCGCTGCCTGAAGCTCATCGGGGTCTGCGAGATTCTGCTTACTGCGGCTTTTTCTGATCTTTCGCTCCGCTGAGATGCAGAGCTTTGCCGACATTCCGAATCGAGGCGCCGAGTGCGTGGCGCGTGTGCCGGTAGCCTTTCCTGAAGGCGTTGCCGGTATCTCCGGTTGCGCTGGCGAGCGCGGCATTGGTCGAATCGTTCCCGACGGACAGAGCCTCTTCGGCTGAGCTGCTCGCGTCACTCATCGCGGCGGTTGTATGCGCGGCCCCGGTGGCAAGGCCCTGTTCTGTGGTGCTGCTGGATGCGATGATGCCCTGAACGGGGTGGCGTCCCGGATGAAACCGGGCCATCTCTCCATCCGGAAGCGCATTCACGCGGGCCAGAGCCTCTGCGGGAAAGTTCGAGGTCGACATCTTGTCGCCCAGCGGCCACGCTTTGGAAGCGATGAAGACCGCGCCATGCATCGGAGAACCCGGCTCGCCCAGATTGATGAGCTGCGCGGGAACCAGTGCGGTCATCCTGTCGCAGCGGTCTGCACCGCATCCCTGATGGCACAGCGAGCTGTCCAGATACGACGCGTGTTTCCCAGGAGAGATCCATACGGTGGCTCCGTGGTCCTCGGCATCGAGCGCAGAAGCTCGCCCGATCTGGCTGACGTCGCAAACCGTATTCTCGTGCGCCGCCGCGTACCAGTAGAGGGCTTTCCATGGGGCGGTTGATGGATCCGGGCCGGAGGGGATGACGAGAACCGCGACGTGTTCTGTGTCGAGCGGATGGCCGTGCGGCCCGCAGTCCTTCTGCCAGAGATCGTAGTAGTGAAGTTCCATCGTGGGCGATTTTCCGTCGGCGGATTGGGCCGGAAACGCCTGCCCATAGATCGTGCCGTCCTCCGCTTCGACTTCCGGCTCCGGCGCTCCTGGCCTGAACGCAGCGGGAAGACCGGCACAATCGTGCGGGGCCATCATGAATGTGGGCAGGAACTGCAGCAGCAGCTTCTGCTCCAGCGCATCGCTCAATCCGTCGCGATCGGTGTCGGCGCTGGTTGCTTCGGCGAATGCGGTGGCCCGCGCCAGGAGCAGGGAACCGCCAAGGATCCCGGCGCACGCGATCCCAGCCGCGAGCCGACTGGCCAAGCTCCTCGTAGGCCGCATGACTTTATAACTATACTCCCCGCTCTCCGGTACCTATTCGTCACAAGACTATTTCCTGCGGCACGGACTCACCTGCCTTCCACACCTGCGCTGCTGAACCTTGCCCGCACTCTCAGCCAACTTTCTGCTCAAAGCTCCCCAGGCCGAGCCATGTCCAAAATCCGCTCTCTTCGACCACGATCCGATCAGGTGCGCCTTCGCCAAATCCGCGCGGGACCCCGCATTTTTGCTCTTCGCAGGCCAAATCAGGACGCCTCTCTCAAACCAAACCCCGGCGTGGGAGATCTGCGGGCTAACTTCTCTGCCGGTGGTAACACTCCTTCGTAGCATCCTGCGCGGGAACCTGTACCCCCTCCGGGCGGGTACCTTTCCTCGTCACCAAAATTTCCTTGCCGAACTCTTCCTCAGGACTTACAAAGAACTACAACTCCCCTGAACAGGTCATTGCGGACCTGACCCTTCCGCATGCAATCGTTTTCGTAACACTTTTGCGAGGCTTTGTGGTGCTCTCTTCGTTCCGCCGCGTTTTTTTGCCTGCCCTCCTCTTCTCGATTTCCTCTCTTCCCGCACTCGCGGTCAGCTGGACCCAGCCCACCCCCGAAGAGTTGAAAATGACCGCGGATCCGTCGGCGCCGGACGCCGCAGCCGTTTATCTTTTCCGGGAAGAAACCGTCGACGACAAGCTCCACTACCACCACCTCTACGCCCGCATCAAAGTCCTCACCGACAAAGGCAAAGAGCAGTACAGCGATATCGAGATTCCCTACGAGGCCGGTGTGATCAGCGTCCGCGCCCTCGAAGGGCGGACGATCCATCCCGACGGTACCATCATTCCGTTTACCGGCAAGCCCTACGACAAAGAGCTGGTCAAATCCGCCACCTCGACCATCAAGGCCAAAGTCTTTACCATGCCCGACGTGACTGTCGGCAGCATCATCGAATACCAGTACGATCTGCAGTACGACGACAACACGGTCATCGCGCCCGATTGGGACCTGCAGCAGTCCGTTTTCGTCCACAAAGCGCACTACCGCTTCGTGCCCACCGATCACGATCTGGCCTACTTCACCGGCAAAGACGATTTCGGCAAAGAGAAAGGCGTGGCACGGCTGCTCTACCTGCAGGTACTTCCTCCGGGCAACGCCCCCATCAAGGGCGCGATGGATGGCAGCTACGACTTCACCATCAACAACATTCCTTCAATCCCCGACGAAGAGGACTCGCCGCCGCTCGACAGCTTTTCGTATCGCGTCATCTTCTATTACTCCTCCTCTTATACCGGCGCCGACTTTTGGAAAGGCACCGGCAAGGAGTGGGCCAAATTCGTCGATAACTTCGCCAGCCCGAACGATGTTATCCGCCAGGCCGTGGCCGGCATCGTCGCTCCTTCCGACACCGACGATCAGAAGCTGCGCAAGATCTACGCCGCTGTCATGACCGTCGACAACACCCGATTCACGCGCGAGCACAGCGAAGCCGAAAACAAAGCCGAGGGCCTGCGCGTGAAAACCGCTGCCGACGTCTGGAGCCAGAAGCGCGGCACCGACGATCAGATCACCCGCCTCTTTATCTCCATGGCTCGCGCCGCCGGTTTCAAGGCTTATGCCATGGCGGTCACCGAGCGCCAGCGGGCGATCCTCAACACCGGTTATCTGCACTGGGGGCAGCTCGAAGACGAAATCGCCATCGTCAACATTGGCGGCAAGGAAGTTTTCTTCGATCCCGGCCAGCGCTACTGCGAGTACGGCAAGCTCCACTGGATGCACACTGACATGCTCGGCATGCGCGAAACCGATAACGGTGTGATCCTCGCCACCACTCCATCCGCCACCTACAAAGACAACGAAGAGATGCGCGTCGCCGATCTTGAGCTTGGGCCCGATGGATCTCTCAAAGGCACAATCCGCATCACGATGGCGGGCGTCGAAGCGCTGCGCTGGCGCCAGGCCGCGCTGCGTTCCGACGAGCAGGACGCCAAAGACAAATTCGAGAAGGAAATCCAGGCTCGCGTCCCTGACGGCGTCACCGTCAAGATGGGCAACTTCGTCAATCTGACCGATAACACCACTGGTCTCATGGCGGTCCTCAAGGTCAGCGGCAACATGGGAACGGTGGCCGGCAAGCGCGTCGTTCTCCCCAGTTCGTTCTTTGAAGCCCGCGTCAAGCCCATCTTTGCCGAAACCCGGCGAGAGAATCCGATCGACCTGCACTATCCCTACGTCAACCAGGATCTGATCACCCTGAAGCTGGCTCCCGGCCTTTCTCTCGAAGGCGTGCCCGCCAACACCAGCGTCCCCATGGAGAAGCTCGCGGTTTACAACGTCAAATACAAGAGCGACAGCAATACTTACACCGAAGACCGTCTCGTGGCCCTCGGTGTCGCCATCTTCAAGAAAGAGGAGTACCCCGAACTGCGCGACTTCTTCCAGAAAGCGGGAGCGCAGGACCAGCAGCAGCTCGTCCTCAAGCGCGCGTCCATCGAAGCCGCCGCCGGCGCTGCGCAATGAGCGCCGCCGCCCACCGCATTCTGTGGAAGCGCGCGGTGCTGGCGCTTCTGGTGCTGTCCGTGCCCGCCCTGGCCCGCGCCTCCAAAGAGCCGCCGTTTCCTGACTGGATCACCAGCAGCGTTGTCGCCGCGCCTCTTCAAGCCGATTGGCACGAGGCCAAAGCGGTCTACCTGCTCGAAGACAGCCTCGTCACGGTCGATCCCGACGGCAAAGCCGTGCTGCGCTATCGGGCTGTAGTGAAGATCCTCCGCCAGCAGGGGCGCGAGTACGCCCGTCCCATCGCCAGCTTCTCCAGCGACGCCAAACTCAGGTCCTTTCATGTCTGGAGCGTCGGTCCCGACGGCCACCACTACGCCATGAAGGACTCCGAGTACACCGAGGTAGGGGTCGATAACGGCTCCACTCTCTACGGAGACGATCGCGCCCGCATTGCCAATCCTCCCGCTGCGGATCCGGGGGCGATCGTCGCCTGGGAAACCGAAGAGCAGCTCCCCTCCTACTTTCGGGAGGACACGTGGGGTTTCCAGAACGAAGTCCCCACCGCGCACTCCGTCTACGAAATCGATCTGCCACCCGGCTGGCACCAGGAAGCGGTGTGGTCGCACCACGCTGCCATCAATCCCACTGAAGTCGCCCCCAACCACTTCCGGTGGGAGCAGACCAACATCGACGGCATCGATCTCTCCAACGTGCCGCTGGCGCCCGCCTGGTCGGCGCTCGCCGGTCACATGACCGTCCACTTTGCTGCCGACCCCCTTCCTCAGGGCGACGCTCTCTGGACCCGCATCGGCAACTGGTACACGACGCTCGCCGCCCCGCGCAGCGAAGGTGGCGCGGACATCGCCACCGAAGCCCGATCCCTGGCCGGCACCGGCGACTTCATGGCTCGCCTCGACCAGGTGGCCACCTTCATGCAGCAGCAGATCCGGTACGTCGCCATCGAGATCGGCATCGGCGGATGGCAGCCGCATCCGGCCGAGGATGTCTTCCGCAGCCGGTACGGCGACTGCAAAGACAAAGCGACCCTGATGATCGCGATGCTCGACGCGGTCGGTATCCGCGCCGCCTGGGTGTCGGTCGACGACCGCCGGGGCCGCATCGATCCTCACGCCCCATCGCTCTTCGGCGATCACATGATCGTTGCCATCGAGATCCCCCGGGGCTACGAGAACCCCCGCCTCCGCGCCGTGGCCACGGCGCGCACCGGCAAGCGCTATCTCATCTTCGATCCGACGAACCAATACGTTCCCATCGGGGAGCTCCCCGAATACGAGCAGGGCGGATACGGCGTTCTGGCTGCCGGCGAAGACAGCCAGGTGCTGCAACTGCCGATCCTGAGCCCTGACACCGACACGACGCAGCGCTCGGCCCGATTCGACCTTGCTCCCGACGGCACGCTCAAGGGCGATGTTACCGTTCTGCACGCCGGAGCCTCGTCCTGGAGCCTGCGCAACCGGCTATCCATGGAGAGCGACAAGGAGCAGCGCGAATTGATGGAGAAGTCTCTCCAGCAGGACTTCTCCTCCTTCACGCTCGACGAGGAAAAGGTCGGCAACGTCCGGCAGCTCGATCGTCCTCTGGAGCTCAACTACCAGGTGACCGCGCCCGCCTACGCCAAAAGCGCCGGGAACCTTCTGCTCGTCCGCCCCCGCATTCTCGGCGACCTCTCGCGCGGGCTCAACGACAAGCCGCGCACGGTGCCGATCAGCTTCGACGGCGTCGGCACCTGGCGTGACGACTTCGACGTCAAGCTACCGCCCGGATACGCCATTGACGATCTGCCCGATCCGGTTTCGGTGGATGTTGGCTTCGCGACGTATCACAGCGAAGTGAAGGCCCAGGGCGGCGATCTCCACTACCAGCGCGAGTATGTTCTGAAGAAACTCGAGCTGGCTCCTGCCGACTATCCCGAACTGCGCAAGTTAGAAGCCGCCATCGCGACCGACGAAAACAGCTCCGCCGTGCTGAAGAAGCAGTAGAGGCGAGCGGGGGGAAGGCCCCCCTTGCTACCACGCCATCGTTGGCGGCAGAAACTCGGCGAAGAGGTCGTCGTAGTAGGGCTTGAGCTCCTTCACATTCGGCTTGGTGTGGCCCTTGGAGTAGAGATCGTACTGGTTGAACTTCAGCACCCACTCCATCATGGCCCGATCCTTGTCGTTGCAGAGGTGATCGTAGGCGCCGTGCCGGTGCCACGGGTAGAAGGAGTGGAAGCGCAGCATATAGAGCGCCTCGTCGCGCAGATACGGCTTCATCACCTGGGCAATGTAGCCGTCATGTCCAAAGGACATGTGCACGTTTTCGAGCCCGCAGTTCGGCTCGTAGATGCCGTACTTCGTCTGATATTCGGGCACATTGCGGTCCGGATTTTTTGCGAAGTACTCGGGAAAGACGATGTCCGGGGACCATGCGCAGCCGACCGGGAAGGTGTCGCCGACGACGCCCCACTGCGGCTCGCCGTAGAGGCAAAGGCACTTGCCGAGGTCGTGCAGGAAGCCGGTCAGGACCATCCAGCGCGGATGGCCGTCGGCGCGGATCGCCTCGGAGGTCTGCAGCAGATGCTCGATCTGGGTGAGGTCCGTGTCGGGATCGCTGTCGTCGACCAGGGTGTTGAGAAACTCTGCCGCCTCCCAGACGGTTTTCTGTCCCTTGTTGAGGCCGAAGTACTGCTTCTCCTTCGCCAGAACATAGTCGACCGTCTGGTTTTCATGGTTCAGGCGATAGAACTCAGCGACGCCGGGGGTGGCGGTGGCGTCGTATTGGCGGAACTCCTCCTGCGACTTGCCTTCCTTGTAGCGGCCTTCGAGAAACTCATCCCACTGCTCGAGGTCTTGCAATGGGGCGTCGGACTGCGCTGGGTGCTGCGGGGAAGCTGTGCTCATCTGGGGTCTCCTGGGGGGCAAGCGCGTTCGGGGTCAGTCTAGCGCGCC
>JBKICP010000226.1:0-63473 GCA_046567085.1 Acidobacteriota bacterium | reverse complement strand
AACGGCCCGCGGCTAAAGCCGCCTTTTCTGAAAAGCTCCGTCCATGGCCTGAAGGCCATGGCTTCTACCGTCGCCTCGCTTTGCGAGGCTTATACAAGGCGGTCCGGACACATTCAGCAGAGTGATCTGAATCTCGGCGCGCACTTTCGCCGTGGAACTCGCTTCGCGGAGCGAGGATGGGGTAGAAGCGCCAGGTTTCAACCCGGCAAATCTGGTGTGATCGAACAATCGCCCTGAGTCGCGGCTTCGAGGAGAACGGCCCGCGGCTGAAGCCGCTCCTCTTCTGGACGCCTATTCCATGGCCTGAAGGCCATGGCTTCTACCGTCGCCTCGCTTCGCGAGGCTGGATGTGCATTGTGCCCGCTGGGGAGAGGCAGCCAGGCGCGTTTGTATTCCGAGCGGCAGCGAGGAAGGCGGTAGAAGCCCCGGGTTTCAACCCGGCGAAATCAGTGCTCGTTTTGACGGGCCTTCAGGCGCGGAGACATTGGGGTGACGGATCTGCGGTCATTGCGGGGTTGGCGGACGACCAACGAAATTCCTCGGCACGCGCGCAGAAGCTGGCGCGGACCGGGTTCTGGTGGATGTAGTTGCGATGAGTTTCGTAGTCGTGAGTGTCTTCGATGCGGCGCAGCATGAAGCTCTTTTCCCAGACAGGAAATTTGGACTTGAGGCGGAACGAGAAGCCTCCTTTGACGTATTGAACGGCCTTCTCGACGGAGACATCGGGTGCTGGAGTGAGGAGCAAATGGAGATGGTCGGGCATGAGGACGAAGGGTGGAGTTGGTAGCGGCCTTTGGCGCGGTCCTCGTTGAAGAGGTTCAGAAGGAGGGTGGCGTTCGCGTCGGTTTGGAAGAGGCGGCGGCGTTGGGCGGCGACGGTGGTGATGAAGAAGGTGCGGAGTTCCTGCGGGGGGAGGCTCACGCAGGCGAGGTTAATGCGCGGCGAGGTAGGAGGGAAGATTACGTCGGTTCGGGTGGGGCGGGAATTGGCGGGGCGGGTTTCGTTTTGGGAACGGCGTAGGGCCCGCGGCTAAAGCCGCTTCCCTATTGGTGACCTTTATTCCATGGCCTGAAGGCCATGGCTTCTACCGTCGCCTCGCTTCGCGAGGCCTTATGTACGATTGATTCCGGGGCGACGACGCGCGAGTGGTTTGTGTCCTGAGCGCGGGCGAATTCGTTGGGCCGTGGGCTGACAGGTTTGCCTCGCGAAGCGAGGCTTGGGTAGCCTAAGGCGGCGCTGACGAATCGCAATTCAGGCGGTGCTTAACGCAGACGTCTTCTTTCCCCTTCTGCGTCGAGTCATGACGAAAGCCCGACCATTGGCCGGGCTTCGTCTTTATCGGTTAGGTTGCTGGCTGGCTGCTGCTGCTGGGCCCTATTCTTTGCCTAACTGCAGCCGCTCGTGCTACCGCAGGACATGCAGCGATAGCAGCTTCCGTTTCTTACCATGATGGCTCCGCAGGTGTGGCAGCTGGGGGCGTCGCCCATGTCGTACATCTCGCGCATGGCGTCGGCGGCGTGGTAGATTCCCCTGTCTTCGACCGGGGGAGCGGATAGCGGATAGCGGTTCGCGGTCAGCGAACCCGGTTCGGGTGCGAGGCCGCCCTGCGGGGCTGATGCTGCTCCCATCCCTCTGGTGGGGCTGTGCTGCTCGGGAGCCATCGGTTCCGCCAAAGGTGCTCCTTCGCCGGAGGTCAGCCCTGCAGCCGACGCTTGCGGTGCCAGTCCTGCGAACAGCGACAGCTGCTGCCCCGAGAGGAAGCGAAGCTGGAGCCAGCGGAAGATGTAATCCATGATCGACTTGGCGTAGCCGATGTGCTCGTTGCCGGTCCAGCCGGAGGGCTCGAAGCGGGAGTGCGCGAACTTTTCGCACAGCACCTTGAGCGGAACGCCGTGCTGCAGGGCGAGCGAGGCCGCCGTGGCGAAGCTGTCCATGAGGCCTGAGACCGTCGAGCCTTCCTTCGCCATGCGGATGAAGATCTCGCCGGGCTGGCCGTTGGGGTACATGCCGACGGTGATGTAGCCTTCGTGACCCGCGATGTTGAACTTGTGGGTCAGCGAGGCGCGCTCGTCGGGCAGACGGTGACGGATGGCGCGCGGCGGGCCTTCCTGGTGGTCGAGATCCTCGGCGGACATGATCACCGGAGTGGCCAGAGCCGCGTTGAAGGCGGTGTTGAGTGCGAGCACCTGCCTGGAGGCGATCTCCACCTTCTCGGCGACTTTCGTCTCAAGGGTCTTCAGGTCGGCATCGGCCGGCTTGTGGCCGGTGGAAAGCGCGACGAGCACGCGATCGGCGGCGGCGGCGTGTTCGGGGGAGGCGTTGGCTCCTTTGATGTCCTTGGCTTTGGCGCCGTCGGAGACGTTGAGGGGTTGGGCACCTTTGGAGCCGTCACGATAGATGGCGACGGCTTTGAGGCCGAGGCGCCAGCTTTCGAGATAGGCTTCCGCGATGTCGTCGAGGGTGCAGTCGTGCGGCAGATTGACCGTTTTGGAAATAGCTCCCGAGAGGAACGGCTGGGTTGCGGCCATCATGCGAACGTGGCCCATGTATTGGATGGAACGGGTGCCCTTGGCGGGCTTGAAGGAGCAATCGAACACGGCGAGGTGTTCGGGCTTGAGGCCGGGCGCGCCTTCGATGGTGCCGGTGGCGTCGATGTAGCTGACGATTGCGTCGACCTGGGCGTTGTTGTAGCCGAGCTTGAAGAGCGCGGTGGGGACGGTGTTGTTGACGATCTTGATCATGCCGCCGCCGACGAGCTTCTTGTACTTGACCAGGGCAAGGTCGGGCTCGATGCCGGTGGTGTCGCAGTCCATCATGAAACCGATGGTGCCGGTGGGGGCGAGGACGGTGACCTGCGAGTTGCGGTAGCCGTGCTTTTCGCCGTGGGCGAGCGCCTGATCCCAGCAGTCTTTACTGGCCTGGATGAGGGGGTCGATCTGGGGAACGGTGAAGGGCTCGTCGCTGTTCTTGCTGCGGCCGATTTTGTTGACCTCGGCGCGATGCATGCGGATGACGTCGAGGAAGGGCTCGCGGTTGATGGAGTAGCCGGGGCAGGCGCCGCCTTCGCGATCGACGGAGGCGGTGAGAGGCGTGGCGGAGGCCAGGGGCGGGCACTTCTCGGCGATGCGGGCTGACTGCAGGTAAGCCTCGCCGCACATGATGGCGGTGAGGGTGGCGGCGAAGTCGCGTCCGGCGTCGGAGTCATACGGCAGGCCGAAGGCCATGAGGAGCGCGCCGAGGTTGGCGTAGCCGAGGCCCAGGGGGCGGTAGTCATGCGAATTGCGGGCGATGGCTTCCGTGGGGTAGCCGGAGTTGTCGACGAGGATCTCCATCGCGGTGATCATGACGTCGATCGCGGCACGGTAGGCGGGGATGTCGAAGGTGCCCGCCGGGGAGACGAACTTGAGCAGGTTGAAGCTGGCCAGGTTGCAGGCGGAGTTGTCGAGGAACATGTACTCCGAGCAGGGATTGGAGGCGTTGATGCGGGCGGTGTTCTTGGAGGTGTGCCAGCGGTTGATGGTGGAGTCGTACTGCATGCCGGGGTCGCCGCACTGGTAGGTGGCCTCGGCGATTTTGGTCATGATGTCGCGGGCCTTGTAGGTCTTGACGGGGGTGCCGTCCTTCACGGTACGGGTGGTGAAGTCGGCATCCTTCTCGACGGCGCGCATGAACTCGTCGGTGACGCGGACGGAGTTGTTGGCGTTCTGGAAGAAGATGCTGGAGTAGGCTTCGGAGTCGGGTCCGGAGGAGCCGTCGTAGCCTTCGCGCATCAGCGCCCAGGCCTTGGCTTCCTCTTTGGCCTTGCACTCGATGAAGTCGACGATGTCGGGATGGTCGACGTTGAGGATGACCATCTTGGCGGCGCGGCGGGTCTTGCCGCCGGACTTGATGACGCCGGCAAAGGCGTCGAATCCGCGCATGAAGGAGAGCGGGCCGGAGGCGGTGCCGCCACCGGAGAGCGTTTCCATGCTGCCGCGGATCGAGGAGAGATTGGTGCCTGTGCCCGAGCCCCACTTGAAGAGCATGCCCTCGGTCTTGGCGAGGGTGAGGATGGAGTCCAGCGAGTCGTCGACGGCGTTAATGAAGCAGGCCGAGCACTGCGGCTTGCGGTAGCCGGTGACGGAGAACTCCACGGCGCAGGTGTGCTGGTTCCAGTGCCAGTTCTGGGCGTCGGAATTGGGCTCGAGGCGGTCGCAGCCCACGTTGAACCAGACGGGCGAGTTGAAGGCGACCTTCTGGGTCACGAGCAGGTGGACGAGCTCATCGTGGAAGAGGGCGGCGTCTTCGGGGGTGGCGAAGTATCCGCCGTTGAGGCCCCAGTCGCGGATGGTCTCGGCCACGCGGCCGATGAGCTGGCGGACGCCGGTTTCGCGCTCGGCGGTGCCGAGCTGGCCGTGGAGGTATTTGCTGGCGACGATGTTGGTCGCGGTCATGGACCAGTCGACGGGAACCTCGACGTCCTTCTGCTCGAAGATGGTCTTGCCGCTGGCATCGGCGATGGCGGCGGTGCGGCGCTCCCACTGGACTTCGTCATAGGGCGAGATGTTGGGGCGGGAGAAGGTGCGCGCGAAGCGCAGGGCGCTGGATGAGGTGGAGGCGGGGGCGGCAGAATGGCCGGCGTCCTTTACGGACGTCGTGGTGTTGGCCAGGGTAGCAGATTTCCTGGAAGTGTCGGCCATGGGTGAATCCTCTCTGAAGTGATGTTGCGCCTGAAGCGCGGGTTTTGCCGGGCTACTGCGAGTCGTGTCGGGTGCTGCCGTTCGGGGTACATCCGGGCCCGAGTCCCCAAAAACTGAAAGCACCGCGAAGGGAAAAGGGCAGAAACGCCCGCATTCCGGATCACGGCAGGACGGAGCTGGAACCGAACCAATGGCGACTGAAAAACCGCAGGACCTCAGGCGAGTGTGCTTCCTGGAATTGGGGGAGGCGACGACCGCTTTTACGAGAACCACTACGGGTTAATTAGAGCCGCAGATGGGAAAGTACCTCTGTTAATGGTGTGTGTCAAGCGCAAACCACTATATCTAGTATTTTACCGGTAGCCCGAGGAATCAAGAGCCATAATTCCCCGAATTTGGTTGTGCAGAATCGCCGGAAGGCGCATGGGGCGCGGACCGGAGGCGATCCGGAACGCAGCCGGGGCGAACGGGAGGGCCTGGCAGGCACGTTTCGCCCCGGACGATCTGGGTTACGGGAGTGCCATAGGTCGAGGCTACGCGCCGGGGCGGAGCGGGACAAGGCGCGGGGATGGTGCAGTTTCGGTGGATGGGTGTGCAAGGGGTGGAAAACGGGGACGACGGGATGTGAATGAGAAGAGTGGCAGCGAAAGACAGCGAGCGGGCAGGCGAGTCGATTGCCCCTGGCTTTCCATCCGGTGGAAGTTTGCACCGTCTGGCGATTTCTGACTCCATTTGCGGTCCAGCGCGCGACTAGACTGCAGTCGTTGAAGGACGCGAGCCTGCCTCGATCCTGAAATCCGGGCCCCTGACCATGAGAGGCCGACGCGCCTGAACGGCGCGGGCTCGCCCAACGCAGACACGAATCGAATGCGCTCCGAACCAGCGCTGAAGAGCGCGCACTCGAACTGAATCTTCCGGGGCCTCGGCCCGTTCCCAATCGGCAGCTCCACCTCCTGCTCCCGGGTCCTGGCCCTCGAAGGAAAAGGAGATTGTGTATGTTTTTCCATCGGAAAGAACTGATGGTTCCGGTTGAAGTCCGCAAGCCGGATCCGATCTATGCGCAGTTTCTGCTGCAGCAGTTTGGCGGCGCCACGGGTGAGCTGACGGCCGGGCTGCAGTACTGGATCCAGTCGTTCCACTGCCCCAAGCCGGGGATTCGCGAGATGCTGCAGGACATCGCAGTGGAGGAGTTCGGCCACCTCGAGGTCGTGGGCAAGCTGATCGAGGAGCACACGCGCGGGATCGAGAAGACGGTCCCGGAGCTGGAGCACAGCCCGATCTTCGCGATTCGCGGGCGCGGTCCGCACCTGGTCGACGATGCGGGGCAGACGTGGACGGCGGCGTACATCAACGAAGGCGGCGATGTAGTGCGCGATCTGCGCGCGGACATCGCGGCCGAAGCCGGCGCGCGGGAAACCTATGAAGTGCTGCTGGAGAGGGCGACCGATCCGGGCACGAAGAAGGTGCTGCTCTATTTGCTGACCCGCGAAATCGCGCACACGAAGATGTTCATGAAGGCGCTGGAGTCGGTGGGCAAGCTGACCGATCCGGTGTTTGGGAACGTCAAGCCGGACGAGACGGTGAAAGTGTACTACCACCTGTCGACGAACGGCGCGGCGCAGCGCGGCCCGTGGAACCAGGAGCCGGAGTTCACGTATGTGGCCGATCCGGTCAAAATGATCGAGCAGCAGCACGAACTGGCAGGAGCGGGCGGCAAGCGGTAGCAGCCGACCTACAAACCTGCGTCCACAGCGCCCCATGTTCCGCGAGCAGGAGGATCGCGGGCGTGGGGCGCCGGTGTGCTGTGGGGGGAAATCTTTGCGCAGACGTTTCAGCGTGTGCCGCGGCTGAAGCCGCTTCTCTCTGCAGGCTTCTGTTCCATGGCCTGAAGGCCATGGCTTCTACCGTCGCCTCGCTTTGCGAGGCTGGATGTGGGGCTCGCGCTATCGCGTCGCTTCGTCAGGCCTGACCTGAGAGTCGATTTGTGAGGACTGCCGAGGTCCGCTGCTTTCTGTTCCGAGCGGCAGCGAGGAATGAGGCAGCATCTCCAGGTTTCAACCCGGCGAAAAGACGCCGGGCGATGAGGGGACCTTCAGGCGCGGCTACGGAACGAGCGGCCCGCGGCTGAACGCGCGAATGCAAAAAGGCCTGCGGGAGTCCGCAGGCCCTATCTGTATTCTGCACGCTTGCCCCTGTCATGCCTGGCCGATGGCGACCCCGCGTTCCAGCGGAACGCCGGCGCGGCTGACCACCTCAAACTGCAGCGCATTCGATCCTTTGTGGGCATCGATGCGCACGTGGTCGCCGTGGAGCACCTCGCCGTCGAGGATCTTCATCGCCAGTGGATCCTGCACCATCCGCTGGATGGCGCGCTTGAGCGGACGCGCTCCATAGGCGCGGTCGTAACCGGCGGTGAAGATGGCGTGCCGGGCGGCCTCGGTGAGCTCGATGGTGATGTGGCGGTCGGCCAGCAACTTTTCGAGATCCCTGAGCCGCAGATCGACGATGTGCTGCAGTTGCTCCTCGCCGAGCGGGCGGAAGATGACAACGTCGTCCACGCGGTTGAGGAACTCGGGGCGGAAGTGCTCGCGGAGGACCTTCATCACGCTTTCGGTGGCGTGGCCGAAGGTGGTTTCGTCCTTCAGCGCATCGCCGGTGAGGAATCCTGCCCCCAGGTTCGAGGTCATGATCAACACCGTGTTTTTGAAGTCGACGACTCGGCCTTTGGAATCGGTGAGGCGGCCGTCGTCGAGGACCTGCAGCAGTACGTTGAACACATCCGGGTGCGCCTTCTCGATTTCGTCGAGGAGGATGACGGAGTAGGGGCGACGGCGCACGGCTTCGGTGAGCTGGCCGCCTTCGTCGTAGCCGACGTAGCCTGGAGGCGCGCCGATCATGCGAGCGACGGCGTGTTTTTCCATGTACTCGGACATGTCGAGGCGGATCATGGCCTGCTCGTCGTCGAAGAGAAATTCGGCGAGGGCGCGCGCGGTTTCGGTTTTGCCGACGCCGGTGGGGCCGAGGAAGATGAACGAGCCGATGGGGCGCTTCGGATCGCTGAGGCCCGCGCGCGAGCGGCGGATGGCGTTGGCGACGATGCTGAGCGCATTGTCCTGGCCGACGACGCGGTCGCGGAGACGGTCTTCCATCTGGACGAGCTTTTTGACTTCGCCTTCGAGCATGCGCGAGACGGGGATGCCGGTCCATTTGCTGACGATCTTGGCGATGTCCTCTTCGTCGACCTCTTCCTTGAGCATGCGCGGGGTGGGCCCTTTGCCGTCCTGCAGCGCGTTGAGCTTCTTCATTTCGGCTTCGAGTTTCGGCAGCTCGCCGTACTGGATCTGTGCGGCGCGCTCGAGGTTGCCGCGGCGGGTTTGCTCGTCGGCTTCGAAGCGCAGGGTTTCGATCTGTTGTTTGAGATCGCTGAGGCGGGTGATGGCCTCGCGCTCTTTGGTCCAGCGGGCGCGGAGGGCGGTAGCTTTCTCGCGGAGGTCGGCGACTTCGCGTTCGACGTGCTCGAGGCGCTCTTTGGAGTTGGGGTCGTTCTCGCGTTTGAGGGCGGCGCGTTCGATTTCGAGCGAGGTGGCCTCGCGCTCCAGTTCATCGATCTCCTGGGGGACGGAGCCGATCTGAATCGCGAGCGAGGCAGCGGCCTCATCGACCAGGTCGATGGCCTTGTCGGGGAGGAAGCGGTCGGAGATGTAGCGGTGCGAGAGGGTGGCGGCGGCGACGATGGCCGAGTCGCGAATGCGGACCTTGTGGTGCGCCTCATAGCGCTCTTTGAGGCCGCGCAGGATGGCGATGGTGTCTTCGACGTTGGGCTCGCCGACGTAGACGATCTGGAAGCGGCGCTCGAGGGCGGCGTCCTTCTCGATGTACTTTTTGTACTCGTTCAGCGTGGTGGCGCCGATGGCGCGGAGTTCGCCGCGCGCCAGCGGCGGCTTGAGCATGTTCGACGCGTCGATGGCGCCTTCAGCGGCGCCGGCGCCGACCAGCGTGTGCAGCTCGTCGATGAAGAGGATGATTTGCCCATTTGATTCCTCAATCTCTTTGAGGACGGCCTTGAGGCGGTCCTCGAACTCGCCGCGATATTTGGCGCCGGCGAGCATGGACCCGAGGTCGAGGGAGATGACGCGCTTGTCGCGCAGGATGTCGGGCACGTCGCCATGGACGATGCGGCGGGCGAGGCCTTCGACGATGGCGGTTTTGCCGACGCCGGGCTCGCCGATGAGGACGGGATTGTTCTTGGTGCGGCGCGAGAGCACCTGGATCACGCGGCGAATCTCCTCGTCGCGGCCGATGACCGGATCGAGCTTGCCTCGGCGGGCCAGCTCGGTGAGGTCTTTGGCGTATTTTTCAAGCGCCTGGTATTTGGCCTCGGGATTCTGGTCGGTGACGCGCTGATTGCCGCGGACGGTCGCGAGGGATTTGAGGATGGCGTCGTGATCGGCGCCGAGGGAGGCGAGCAGGAGCTGCGCACCGTCGTTCTTGAGGCGCGTGAGGGCGAGGAGCAGGTGCTCGGTGGAGACGTAGTCGTCCTTGAACTGCTCGGCCTCTTTGAACGCGGCCTCGAAGACCTGGTTGAGCGCGCTGCTGGCGCCAGGCTGCGCGGAGGCGCCGCTGACCTTGGGCAGCTGGTTGACCGCGTCCTGCGCGCGCGCGTCGAGCTGGCCGAGGGGAACGCCGATTTTGTCGAGGACGGAAGGGATCACGCCCTCTTTGTCGGCAAGCAGCGCGACAAGCAGATGCAGGGGCAGGATTTCGGGGTTGCCGTTCTCTGCGGCGAGCTGGCTCGCGGACTGGACGGCTTCCTGCGATTTGACGGTGAATTTATCCCAACGAATGGCCATGTGTACTCCGTGGAGCGAAGAGGCGGTTTGCGGTGAAGCAGTCAGCTAAAGTCCGGTTAGCGAAAAGCGGTTCGCGGAACGACGGACCACCGATTTCCAGTTCCCTGCCATCTTGCTACTTTCTGATCAAAGATGTTCGAACTTCGGTTCGAGAAAAAGCGGTCAGCACCTGCACGACGCGTGCTGACCGCCCTGTTGCTTTTACTGACCGCTTTTCGGCTCGCCGTTCGATCGCTGACCGGTCAGCGAACCGGTTCTTCGCTGCTCTCAGGCTGCGGTTTTGACATCCTTCTTGCCGGCTTCGAGGCTCGGGCCGCCGACCTGCACTTTGATCTGCTTTGGCTTGGCCTCGGCCCGCTTCTGCAGTTCGATGCGCAGCACGCCGGCGTCGTAGCTGGCCTTCACACTGTCCGGGTTGACGGTGTTCGGGATGGTGAACGAGCGATAGAAGCTGCCGTAGCGGCGCTCGATGCGATGGAAGTTCTCTTCCTTCTCTTCCTTCTCGAATTTCCGCTCGCCCTTCACGGTGAGGACGTTGTTTTCGAGCTGGATGTCGAGGTCGCTCTCCTTCATGCCGGGGACTTCGAGCTTGAGGGCGATTTTGTGCTCGTCCTCATAAATGTCGACCGGGGGGACGAAGGCAGCGGTGGTGAGGGCGGACTCACCTTCATTCTGGCGGTTGTATTCCTGGAAGAGCGAGTTCATGCGGTTCTGCAGCGCGAGCACGTCGCGAAAGGGGTCCCAACGAGTGATAGCCATGGTTCAGATCCTCCATACAGAAGAGATTTGAGAGTTGGAGCCGGGGTCCGCAGGGCCTTGATGAGGTCTGCCGGAGCGGCCATACACAACATCTGATGGAACTATAGCACATATGATGCAGAAAATATGAGTATCATAGTATCAATCTATGAGCCAGACGAAGATAATGCTGTATCTGATTCAATAAAAAGGCTTGTAGGAGTGGATGCGCAGTAGAGTTTAGGCTGGGACCTGGTCGGTACCACCGAAAAGGGCGTCGAAGATCTGGCCCAGGATGTGCGAGAGCCCCTCTTCCGACAGGTGCTCCGGTTCGAAATGGGTCTCCAGCATGAGGCCGGAGACGATAGGCCACAGGGCCGCGAGTCGCCGCTCCAGATCCCGCGCCTGGTCCGGCGGGCGTTGACCGAACAACTGCTCGTGGATGGTGCCGTTTTTCGTGGGCTTGGACATCTCGAAGGCGCGGCGCAGGCGCTCTCTGGAGTCGGGGTGGCGGAGCGCGAACAGCTTGAACTCCAGCACAAGGATCGGCCAGGTCCTTTCGCGTGCGAGCCCGGTGTAGAAAGCCCGAAAGGCTACGAGCTTATCCCTGCGGTTGTGGCAGTTGCTGAGGTTCTCGATGAAGCGCGTGACATAGGAACGGGTGCGCTGCTCGAAGAGCGCGAGGAAGAGGTCCTCCTTGCTCCGGAAGTGGGTATAGACCGCGCCCTTGCTGCGGCCGGCGAGGGAAGCAATCTCGTCCAGCTGCGCATTCTCATACCCGTCGCGGACGAAAATCTCCTCGGCCGCGGCGAGGAGCCGGGTTTGCGTTTCCTGGGTCCGAAGTTCCTGTTTTGAAATCTCCATGGGCCGTCTCTCGATGTCACACTGCCGGCGCTGCCCGGATTTGACAACATACTGACTGGTCAGTATTATTATCGCATGCCGTCAGGCAGCCATCCGCTTGACCGGCGGGGAGGTGCCACCGTGATTTGTCAGCGCAAGCATCGTCATTCCTCCTCCCGCACAGAAGAGTACGCGACCCGGGAACACTTTCTAAAGCTTTTTGCCGATCAGCTCGAGGACCTGTACCTGTTCGCGTTCCTGTTGACTGCCAACCACCAGAAAGCGGAGCAGTGTTTTGTGGCCGGTCTGGATCAGTGTCTGGCGGGAAACGAGGTTTCGCGGGCGTGGGCGCGCTCCTGGGCTCGACGCATCATCGTTCGGAACGCAGTGCGGATGCTGGTTCCCCATCCTCTGCCGGCCAATGCCATGCAGGGTGAAGACGATGACGCGGCGCTCTCGCCTCAGGATGCGCCATATGGAGCGGTTCTGGCGTTGGGCGATTTTGAGCGCATTGTCTTCGTCCTGTCGGTGCTGGAGCGCTATTCCGATCAGGATTGTGCCGCGCTGCTCGGAACCTCGCGCCACGAGATCGTGGAAGCCCGGCTCCGTGCGGTAGCTCGAATCGCAAACCCGGGGCAGCGAGCGGCGGCGCCGTCCGTTTACGCAGTCGAGCCTTTGAGGGAACAGCCGTCAGCCTGAAGCAGCCGGGGGCATTCGCGCCCCCGCTCCTGCTTCTTGCCTTCCAGCTTCCCGCTCAGTAGATGATCTTCAGCGAGAACTGAATCTGCCGCGAGGTTCCGGCGGTTTTGCTGATGACGCCGAAGCCGGAACCCTGGATCGTGTTGGCGGGCAGGCCCATGTTGACGATGTTGAACATGTTGAAGAACTCTGCACGGAACTGCACGTCGGCGGCTTCGAGGCCGCTCCTGCGCTGGCCGATGGGCGTGTCCTTGATGACGGCGTAGTCGAAGTCGTAGTAGGCGGGGCCGCGGAAGGTGTTGCGGCCAAGGGTGCCGAAGCGGCCGGAGTTGGGGCCGCTGCCGCCGGCGAGGCCAATCGGGATCGAGAAGAAGGATGCGTTGCCGGGGCCGCGTCCGAAGTAGTCCTCGCGGGCGCGGGTGGAGCTCTTCGCGGTGGAGAGGTCAGGTTTGGCGATCTGGTCGGGGCGGTCGGCGCCCATGGTGCCGTAGCCGGTCTGCTGGATGCCCGAGTAGACCGTGAAGGGCGAGCCGCTGGTGATGGTCGAGATGCTGAGCAGCTCCCACCCGCGGGACCACTTGCGCAGGGCGGGGCCGGAGAGCCAGCCCAGTTGCTGGAGATGAAGATCCTGCGCGGCGCTGACGCTGAAGGCGTGGGTGACGTCGAAAGTGGACGGTCCCTTTTCCGTGTGGGTGTCGAAGGGATTCTGCGGCAGAGGCAGCGCGAGGGCGCCGGTGGATCCGGTGCCACCAATGACGGCGCTGGTGTCGTCGAGCGATTTGGACCAGGTGTAACCGGCCTGGATGCCGGGGCCGCCGTGCTTCACCGCACCGGAGAGCGAGGTCTGCAGCGCGTTGTAGGAGGAATGCGCCGTGGCCTCGATGACGTTTTCGAGACCGAAGCCGCCGGTGACGGCGCCGGTGTTGTTGAAGGTGGTGAAGGGCGCGAAGCCCGGTTCGGCACCGGGGAATGCGTTGGGGAAGGCCGCGCGCGGCAGCCGGAAGGAGGCGGTGCCGACGTAACCGGCATTGGCGGTAAGTCCGAAGAAGACCTTTTCGAGGCCGAGGGTCCAGGTCTGCAGATACGCGTCGCCGAAGCGGCGATCGATGGCGCTGAGGCTGAGGAGCGAGAGCTGATGCCCGGGTTCGACGGCGGCCAGGTCGTGCTGGTAGCGGTCGACGTCCATGGGAGTATTGGCGGGGAGCTTCTTCAGCGGCCAGGTGGTGAAGATGTTCTCCCCCGTGGGGGTGTAGGTCTGCGGAAGCTGATCGGGCGTGATCTGGAATCCGTAGGCGACCTCGCCGGCTTTGGAGGCATTGACGCGCGGGTAGACGGCGAAGGGGGTCGATCCGGTGAGGAAGTTGTCCTGCCAGATATTGGGCGGAATGACGGTGATGGCTCCGCCGACGTGGACGAGCACATCATGCGGGGCGTTCCACGTGAGCTGTACACGCGGGCCCCAGCCGTTCCAGCCGGAGCGGTAGCCGGGTTGCGGATTGATGAGATAGACCTGCTGCTGGCCGGGCGGCGGCGAGACGTTGAGGAAGCTCGAGGTGCGGTGCGCGCGCTCGGTGATGGGCGAATAGACCTCGTAGCGCAGGCCGTAATCGAGGCTCCAGCGGGGGCTGATCTTCCAGGTGTCCTGCAGGTAGACGTTGACGTCGTTGCGATTGATGGCGGCGGGCCCGATGTGCGCGCCGCTGGAGGACTCAGGCGGTGCGACGGCTACGGTGTAGCTGTAGGGATAGCCGACCAGCAGGCTGGCCAGGGTGTTGGGCAGCGGATCGCCGGGATTGACGTTGTGCTGGCCGCTGGCCGATGGGATGAAGACAGGTGAATAAACGGTTCCCCCGCCGAAGTCGTACTCGCCGTTGGGACTGGTGCCGAAGTAGGTCGTATCGCGGTTGAGGCGGGCCTCGATGCCCCACTTCCAGGTATGACCGCCGTGCGTCCAGGTGAAATTCTGCTGGCCCTGGAAGAGGTTGCCGTAGGCCTGCATCACGGAACCGGCGGCGACGTTGAATCCTTCATAGAGACCGTCGTTGAATTTCACGGCGGGGTCGGTGTGGTTGGGCGTGGGGAAGCCCGGGGTGGTGCGGGTGATGCTGAAGATCGACTCCCAGGAGAAATGCGGCGACTGCGTGCGCGTGTAGCGGCCTTCGACGTTGCGCTGACGGTCGACGTATTGCACGCCGAAGGTGGGGTCGATGGTGGTCTGGTCGGGATTGGTGGTGGGGCCGGTGAGGTTGTCGTAGTTGAAGCGCGCCATGAACTGGCCCTTCGGGCCGAGTTGCTGGTCGATGCGGATCGAGAACTGATCGGCATTGGTGACGACGTTCGAGGGTGCTGCGTAGGTGCGCGCCCCGTAGGCCCCGGCGGGATTGTTGGGGGTGGGATAGCGCTTGAGGACTGCGGCGATGAGGGGATTCACCGGGACGTTGAAGGTGTCGGTACTGCCGTCGGCGTATTTCACCACGTCCTGGCCGGCGCGCTCGGCCGCCGTGGGCATGGGCAGGACCTGGGTAGTGCCGAGCACCTGGCGGAAGCCCTGGTACTGGCCGAAGTAGAAGGTCTTGCCGCTGCCGTTATAGAGGTGGGGCAGGACAACAGGGCCGCCGTTGGTGAATCCGAACTCATTGCGCTTGAAAGGAGGAATGCGGCCGGGCTCGACGATCGATGGGTAGTCGAAGTAGTTGCGGGCATCGAGGGCGGAGTTGCGCAGGAACTCGAAGATGGAGCCGTGGAAGCCCTCGCGTCCGGAGCGGGTAACAATATTGGTGAAGCCCGCGGCGCCGCGGCCGATATCGGCGGGCATCCAGCCGGAGCTGGACTGCAGCTCCTGGATCGCGTCCACATTGAAATTGGTGAAGGTGCTGCCGCCCATCTCCGGATCGGAGACGTCGGCGCCATCCATGGCGAAGACGGCTTCAACGCCGCGCTGGCCGTTGATGGCGAACTGTTGGGTGAAGTTGGTGGCGCCGTTGGCGTCGGTCATGGTGCCGGCGGCGAGCAGGAGCAGAGTGCTGAAGTCGCGGCCGTTGAGGGGCAGTGAGCTGACGGATTCGCTGGAGAGCTTCTCGCCGCCGCTGGTTCCCGAACCGCTGCCTGGCTCCCCGCCGCTGGCATTGCCGGTGGTGTTGCCGGTGCCGACGACGCCTGCGCCCCCGGTGGCCTGGGCCGCGCCGGTTCTGCCGACCAGGGGAAGCCCGGGCAGAGGCGCGAGGGTGAGAGCATTATTCCCGGTGATGGTGAGCGCTGCCGCCGCGGCAGGAAGCGTGACCCGGATCGCAGTCGTTGTCGGCCTGCCGCTCCGTTCCACCGTGACCTGGTAGGGTCCCGGTGCGACGGTCGCGATGTGAAAGCTGCCGTCCGCGCTGGTGGTTGCGCGATAGCTCCCGCCGGCGCCGTTCAGCTTGACGGTGGCATCGGCCACCGGCTGACCCGATTCCGACTGCACGACTCCCTGCCACGCGACTGTCGTTTGCGCCGCCGCCCTGTTGGAGGCCAGCCCGCAGCCCATCGCGAATGCGATCGCGCAGCCCAGCGCCCAAACTCGTTTCCCTGCCTGCATGCGTCTCGTTCCCCTATCCTGATCGTCGGCCACAAACCCACTCCGTAAACTAACAGGGGCAGGGGACGCTGTGCGCATTTGGAGGGCCCGGCCCTGAGCCAGCGAGCAGTATAACGTTTAAGCTGAGGGTTTTCGGAAGATTTGTCCCGGTCCGTGGCTCCTTCGTCACAGCGGCGGCCTGCCTCGGGATTCCCCGATCTCAACTGACCTACAATCGGACATCGCCCTCGCCGAGGTCCGCCGTGACCGCTTTCGCCCAGGACATTCGCTTCGCCCTTCGCGTTCTTCTGAAGTCCCCTGCTTTTGCGATCATTGCCATCGTCACGCTTGCGCTGGGGATCGGCGCGAATACGGCGCTGTTCTCCGTGGTGAACGGTGTGTTGCTGAACCCGCTGCCCTATGCGCAGTCCGGCCGTCTGGTGGCCATCAACGAGCGCAACGCGGGGATGCTGCAGGCGCCGATCAGCTACCTGAATTTTCTCGACTGGCAGAGCCAGAACCACACCTTCTCGTCGATGGCGATGTACCGGCACGAGGACTACAACTACACGGGCGGGCACGGACCGGCGCAGCGCGTGAACGGCTTTATGATTTCGGCGCAATTCCTCGCGACGCTGGGTGTGCACCCCTCGCTGGGCCGCGACTTCAATCCCGGCGATGACCATCTGGGTGCGGCGCCCATTGCGATCCTGAGCGACGGGTTCTGGCACCGCGAGTTTGGCGGGTCGCCGTCGATTCTCGACCACGTGATCACGCTGAACGGGGCGGACTATACGGTGGTCGGCATCCTGCCGGCGAAGTTTCTCTTCTACGGAGACGACCGCGATGTGTATATCCCGCTCGGCGAGTGGAACGACCCTTCCTTCCGCGACCGGCGGGTAGATGAGAGCGCGCACGCCATCGGGCGGCTGAAACCCGGTATCACGCTGGAGCAGGCGCGCGCCGATATGGACACGATCGCTCACCACCTGGCGGTGCTGTATCCGGAAGCGGACAAGAATGTGGGCATCTCGCTGGTGTCGATGAAGGAAGACATCGTCGGCAACGTGCAGCCGATTCTGCTGGTGCTGCTGGCGGCTGTGGGGTTCCTGCTGCTGATCGCGTGCGCGAATGTGGCGAGCCTGTTGCTGGCGCGCTCGATGGCGCGGTCGGGCGAGTTCGCGATCCGCGCGGCGCTGGGTGCGAGCCGCGGGCGGCTGATCCGGCAGTTGCTGACGGAAAGCGTGCTGCTGGCGGCGACGGGTGGACTGCTGGGACTGGCTCTCGCCTTCGTGGCGACGAAGGCAATTGTGATGGAACTGCCGGCGGAATTGCCCCGCGCGGCGGATGTGGCGATTGATCCCCGGGTGCTGCTCTTCAGCCTCGGGCTCTCGCTGTTGGCGGGAATTCTGTTCGGGCTGGCTCCGGCGCTGAAGACTTCGGGCGCAAATCTGCAGGAGGTGCTGCGTCAGGCAGGACGCGGTGCGGCGGGCGCGCGCCATCGGTTGCAGGGGCTCTTCGTCGCCGCCGAAGTGGCGCTAGCGCTGGTGCTGCTGATTGGCGCCGGGCTCATGCTGCGCACCTTCGCTGCGCTGTGGCGCGTGAACCCGGGCTACAATCCCGATCACGCGATTACGTTCTCGGTGTCGCTGCCTTCGAATGCGAAGACAACGGCCGCCCAGACGCGCGCGCGGCTGCGCCAGTTCGACGCGGCGATGCGGGCGATCCCCGGGGTGGAGGCGGTTTCGGTGACGCTGGGCTCGCGGCCGATGATCCACGATTCCGAACTGCCCTTCTGGATTGAAGGCGAGCCGAAGCCGGACACCGATAACGATATGCATCCGGCGATGTTCTACCTGGTGGAGTCGGGCTTCCAGCGCGCGATGGGGATGACGCTGCTGCGGGGTCGCTTTGTGAGCGATCACGACGATGAGAATGCGCCGATCGTCGTCGATGTGGACGATGTACTGGCGCGAAAATATTTTCCGCACAAGGATCCGATCGGACAGCACATCCATCTGTCGCAGTTCGATGTGGAGGCGGAGATCGTGGGCGTCGTCGGTCACGTGAAGCAGTGGGGACCGGGCAACGATCCCAAATCCGCCATCGAGGCGCAGTTTTACTATCCGATGATGCAGATGCCGCCGAAGCTGATGCCCCTGCTGGCGGATGTGACGGCTGTGGTGCTGCGCACGCACGACGATCCAGCGGCGATCATGCCTTCGGTGCGGCGCGCTGTGGCCGCGATCGATCCCAACGAGATTGTCTATGCGGTCGAGACGATGAACGGCGTGATCGAGCAGTCCTTTGCGGCGCGCAGGCTGTCGATGATCCTGCTGGCGTTTTTCGCCGGACTGGCGCTGCTGCTGGCGTGCATCGGAATCTATGGCGTGATTTCGTATCTGGTGGGCGAGCGCACGCGCGAGATTGGAGTCCGTATGGCGCTGGGCGCGCAGCGCGGTGATGTGCTCCGCCTGGTGCTGGGGCATGGCGCGAAGATGGCGCTGCTGGGAGTCGCGGCGGGCGTCGGCCTGGCGTGCGGGCTCACGCGGCTGATGAGCGCGCAGCTGTACGGTGTCTCACCGCGCGACCCGCTGACGTTTGCGGCGGTGGCGGGGATGCTGATCGTGGTGGCGCTGGCAGCGAGTTATGTTCCGGCGAGGCGCGCGGCTTCCGTGGATCCGACAGAAGCTTTGCGGGCGCAGTGAGGCTGATTTCGTGCACCCGATGCCGGGGGAGAATCGGCGAACCGTTTACCCTTTTGCAACTTTTGGGTTCGGGGAATGTCTTTCTGCTACAGAGGTCTCGTGTTTTTCAGCGAGCCTCCTGCGAAAAGGCCATCCTCTATCGTGTGGATGGCCTCTTTTTATTCGCTTCTCTTGTTGATGCGGGCTGACTTAGTCGGTTCTGAGCGCGCGGGCCGGATCGACGGTGGCGGCGCGGCGGGCGGGGACGAATCCGGCGAGGCCCGCGACGAGGCAGATGATCGCGATGCCGATGCCGTAGATGGCGGGGTCGGCGATCGAGACGCCGAAGAGCTGGCTGCGCACGGCACGGGTGGCGAGAATGGCAATGGGGATCGTCACGAGCATGGCGCCGCCGGCGAGCACCATCACTTCCCACAGGATCAGCCGCACCACGGTGAGGCGGCGCGCGCCAAGGGCCATGCGGATACCGATCTCGCGCGTGCGCTGTGCGGTGGAGTAGGCGAGGATGCCGTAGAGGCCGATGCCCGCGAGCACGGTGGCGAGGACGCCGAAGGTGGTGGCGAGCAGCGCGACGGTGCGCTCGTACTGCAGAGCCTGGTCGATGTCGCCGCGCATGGTGCTCAGGTTGCCAACGATCAGCTTTGAGTCGAGGCCCGCGACGGCGCTGCGGATCGTGTTGGCGGCGGCATCGGGGTCCTGCCAGGTGCGGACGTAGTAGATCAGCCCCGTGATGCGCTCGGCCTGGGCAAAGGGTGTGTACATGGTTGGCCTTGCAGGATCGCGCACGCTCTCATGCTTCACGTCCTTGACGACGCCGATGATCATGGCATCGGTCAGAGGCCGGTGGGGCCGGCTGACGTGGTGGCCGAGAGCAGCGGCGTTGCTGCCGAAGAAGTGCTTCGCGAAGCTTTCGTTCACGATGGCGACCTTCTGCGAGGTCGCCGTGTCGCCGGCGTTGAAGTAGCGTCCCACGAGGAGCCGGATGCCGAGGGTCTGCAGATAGCCGTCGCTGACCCAGGGCAGCTCGACGTTGTAGTCCTCATTGGGTGGCGGAGTATAGCTGGCAACCACCACGTCGCCGTCGACGCCATCGCCAGTGAGGTCCTGATCGTTGGTGGCGCCCACAGCGCGGACCCCGGGCAGTGCGGCGATGGTGTCGAGCGCACGCTGCTCCACCGGGGCAACGCCGGTGGCCGGATAGCCGGCCAGCTGCGGATTGAGTTCAAACGAGAGCAGGTCGTCGGTGGCGAAACCGGGATTCACGTTGCGCAGGTTGTCGATGGTGCGGACAAAGAGGCCGGCCGCGACGATGAGCAGCAGGCTGAAGCCGATCTGCAGAGCGACGCAGGTGCGGCGGAAGCGCAGCGATCCGCCGGTGCCGCCGCGCCCCTGGTGGAGGGCTTCGGCGAGCTTCGGGTTCCAGAACTGCGCGGCGGGGGCGAGACTGAAGAGCAAGCTCGCCAGGAGTGTGGCAAGGATGGTGAAGGCGAGCACGCGTCCGTCGAGGGTTGGGGTGAAGGCGTGCTCGCCGGGTTCGCCGCTGGACATCCAGTGAATCAGGAGGCGCAGGGCTTCCGGCGCGAAGGCGAGCCCGATGGCGGCCCCGGCGAGGCCGAGGAGCATGCCTTCGGCCAGAAGCTGGCGCAACACCTGCCCGCTGGTGGCGCCCAGCGCGTAGCGGACGGAGAATTCGCGGGCGCGGGTGGCCGCGCGGACCAGGAGCAGGCTGGCCACGTTGACGATGGCCATGAGGATGACGAGCAGCACCATGCCCATGATGATGGTGAGCGGCGTCTGCACATCGTCGCGCATGGGCGAAAAGCCCTTCGCGCCGGCTTCGAGGTTGAGGTGGGCGTTGGCGATGAAGCCTTGATGCGCTCTGGCTGACTGGTCGGTCAGCTGCGTGAACTCATCGGCGCGGAGATCTCTGAAGAGAGGATTGATGGCGGCGGAGGCCTGGGCTGCGGTGATGCCGGGTTTGAGGCGCCCGACGATATTCATCCAGTAGGATTTGTGGTCGGCGAGGAAATCCCACTCCGGCTCGACGATTTTCTGTTCGGTGAGGGGGACGTAAATCTGGGGGAGATCGCCCCAGATCATGCTGTGAAAGCCGGGCGCGGAGACGCCGAGGATGGTAAAGGGCGTGCCGTTGACGAGGAGAGTCCTGCCCGCCACCGGCGCTTCGGCCAGGTGGGACTTCCAGTAATCGAAGTTGAGCACGGCGACTGGATTGGCGCCGGGTGCCGTCTCATCGCCGGGAACGAAAAGGCGTCCCATGGCGGCCTGCACGCCGAGAACGTCGAAGTAGTTGCCGCTCACCATCTCCGCTTTGGTATCTTCGGCGCGGTTGTTCCACGTGACGCCGACATTCGTGGGGGCAGCTCCGATGAGGCCGCTGAAGACGGTGTTCCTGTCGCGCAGGTCCTTGTACATCGGGTAGGAGAAGGAGTGCTGATGGCCGGTGGAGTCGCCGCCGTGGGCCTCCATGTGACCGGAGACATCGCCGGCAAAGCTGAGGACCACGAGCCGGCCCGGATCGCGAACCGGCAGGGCCTGCATGAGAGCCTGGTCGAGGAGGCTGAAGATGGTTGTGTTGGCGCCGATGGCCAGCGCGAGCGTGAGGACGGCGATGGCGGTGAACATCGGATTGCGCGCCAGGCCGCGGGCTCCGTATTTCAGGTCGCGCCAGACGGATTCGAGCGTCCACGCGGGGCGCTGCTCGCGGCACTCCTCGCGGGCGCGTTCTTTGCCGCCAAAGTCGATGGCGGCCCGCCGCCGTGCTTCTTCCGGGGTCATGCCACGCGCCATGTTTTCCTCCGTCTCCCGCTGCAGGTGATAGGCGATCTCCTCGTCGACCTCGCGGCGGTGTTTGCCGGTGAAGAAGAATTTCATGTAGGACCAGAATTCAGTCAGCATTGCGGTGCCTCTTGGTGAGCCGGTAGCCTGTGGCCCGTAGCGCTTACGAACTGGCGTTCAAGACCAGGTTCACAGCGCCGGTCAGCCTTGCCCAGTTGTCGAGCTCGGCGTCGAGCTGTTTGCGACCGGCGGCGGTGAGCGAGTAGTAGCGGGCGCGGCGGTTGTTTTCCGAGGCGCCCCACTGGGCGCGGATCCAGCCGCGGTACTCCAGCCGGTGCAGGGCCGGGTAGAGCGAGCCCTGGCCGATCTGGAGGACGTCGTTGGAAACCTGCTGGATGCGCTGAGCGATGGCCCAGCCGTGCTGGGCTTTGAGTGCGATGGATTTCAGGATCAGCATGTCCAGGGTGCCCTGCAGCAGGTCCGCGGATGGCGGCATTCGATCTCCTCTCGACGTTCGACAACAGCAGGATCGCTGCCCGTCTTGTCGAATGTCAAGGGGTGCGTGACGAGTGGGCGGAAAGCGCCCCAGGCGGCATTCTCTGGAATTATTCCGCGCCGGCGCCTCTCATTCCCGGCTTTGGATCGTCGAAGGAGCAGAGCACACCGGCGCGGCGGAGGTGAATCCGCAGGCGTTTGAAGGTCGTGTGGTGGGCTGGTTCGAGGAGCATCCGGGGCAAAATTGAGGTCGCCGCCGGGGGGCGGCCTGCCGGGAATCGGCATCCGGCCCCCGCAATCTCCGCCCGCCCTTTACTATGGAACAGGAGGTTTCGCGCACGAATGGTTTGTCGTAATCGGTTGTGGTCCGGAGTGCTTTCCCTCAGCGTTGTCCTTTTCTGTACCGCCGCCCAGGCGCAGAAGGCGTTCCACAACGATGAAATCTCCATCGGTGGCTTCTATCAGCTCACGCCTAACGTTACCGGCAACGGCATTACGGACAGCACGAGCCGGTCCGGGGGCGGCGAGGCGGCCTTCAGCCACAGCTTCCATCCGCTGATCGGCTGGCAGGTTTCCTACGATTACACCCGGTACACGGAGTTCTACACCGGGCAGGCCTTCGGCTATCAGCACAACGTGCATGCCATCAATGGCGACTACTACGTGCACGGGGCGCGTGCCTTTGGTTTCCGGCCCTATGCCATGGCCGGCGCAACCCTGCTCGACTTCTCGCCGTCGCTGAACGGCGGGCAGAACGTTCCGTACCAGCCGAGGGCGGGAGCGAACTTCGGTGGCGGTATTGAGATTCCCATGCTGGCCCACAATTTTGGCTTGCAGCTGCAGTACCGCGGCATTCTCTACAAGGCCCCGGACTTTGCCCTGACGAAGCTGACCACCGGCGCGTTCCGGCTCACCTCGCAGCCGACCGTCGGCATCTACTTCCATTTCTGACCGGCGGCTGGAGCGGAGGCCATCGTGGACTGCATCTTCTGCAAAATCGTGGCCGGCACGATTCCCTCGAAGAAGGTCTTCGAGGATGAGCAGGTGCTGGCCTTTCACGACATCGACCCCAAGGCTCCCAAACACATCCTGGTGATCCCGAAGAAGCACCTGGCCTCGCTGAACGAAGCAAAGCCGGAGGATGCTGCGCTGCTGGGACGCCTGCTGCTGGCCGCCGGGGAGATCGCCCGCGAGGAGCAGCTGAGCAAGGGCTACCGGGTTGCAATCAGCACCGGTCCGGAGGGGGGCCAGACGGTCGATCATCTGCACCTGCACCTGCTGGGCGGACGGCAGATGCACTGGCCGCCGGGATAGGCACGGCCGGCACCGCAATCCCTCGCTCCTGCCATTACCACCGTTACCTCCGTCATGGGGATTCACGGCGCTTTGACACCCTGTCCCCAGGCTCCGGGACTAGTTTGGAGGCTGAGGTGATCGGGGATGATTTCCGAGACGGCGGCCACCACGCTCGCGCAGGCAGGATCGACGAAGGGGCAGAGGACGGCGCCAGGCGTCGAGGCGCTGGCGCAATCGTTCCTCGACAACCTGCTTTTCGTGCAGGGGCGTTCGGTGGAACGCGCCACGGTGAACGATCTTTACATGGCGCTGGCCCATACGGTGCGTGACCGCCTGGTCGAGCGCTGGATCTCGACGACCAAAAACTATCAGGCGCAGGACGTACGGGTGGTCTGCTACCTTTCGGCCGAATTTCTCACCGGGCCGCATCTGGCGAATAACCTCATCAATCTGGGGATCTATGAAGAGGCCGAGCAGGCGATGCGGCGGCTGGGACTCGACCTGAATGTGCTGATCGAGCAGGAAGGCGAGCCGGGTCTGGGGAATGGCGGTCTGGGGCGGCTGGCCTCGTGCTTCATGGATTCGCTGGCGACGCTGGATATTCCGGCTATCGGCTACGGGATTCGCTACGAATACGGCATCTTCGATCAGCAGATTCGGGACGGCTGGCAGGTGGAATCCACCGATAACTGGTTGAGACTGGGGAATCCGTGGGCGCTGGAACGGCCCGAAGACGCCTTCGAAGTGAAGATGGGCGGCCACACCGAGACGCACATGGATGCGCGCGGGCGGCTCCATGTGAAGTGGGTCCCCGAGCGCATGGTGCGCGGCGTGCCCAACGACACGCCGATCCTCGGCTATCGCACCAACACCGCCAATACGATGCGGCTGTGGTCAGCGCAGGCGATGGAGAGCTTCAACTTCGGCACGTTCAATCACGGCGATTTCTTCGGCGCGGTTGCGGACAAGGTGGCGTCGGAGAACCTGTCCAAGATTCTCTATCCCAACGACGAGGGGAAGCAGGGCAAGCAGCTGCGCCTGGCGCAGCAGTATTTCTTCGTCTCCTGCAGCCTGCAGCACATCCTTCGGATTCAGAGCGTGCAGAATCGCCCGCTGGCCGATCTGCACCGCAATTTCGCGATCCAGATGAACGACACGCATCCGGCCATCGCGGTCGCCGAACTGATGCGGCTGCTGGTGGACGAGCATGGCATGGAGTGGGAGCCGGCGTGGGTCGTGACGGCGCAGTCGATGTCGTACACGAACCACACGCTGCTGCCGGAGGCGCTGGAGCAGTGGCCGCAGGACCTCTTCAGCGCGCTGCTGCCGCGGCACATGGAGATCATCAACGAGATCAACAGGCGGCATCTGGAGGACGTGCGGCAGAAGTTTCCAGGCGATGAGGAGCGCGTGCGCCGGCTCTCGCTGATCGGGGCGAACGGTAACGGCGAGCAGTACGTGCGCATGGCGTATCTGGCGGCGGCGGGCAGCCACGCCATCAACGGCGTTGCCGCGCTGCACACCGAGCTGCTCAAGACCAGCATCCTGAGCGATTTTTATGCGCTCAGCCCGGAGAAGTTCTCCAATAAGACGAATGGCGTGACGCCGCGGCGGTGGATGGTGCTCAGCAATCCGCGGCTGTCGCAGCTGATCACGGCGCGGCTGGGGCAGGCCTGGGTGTACGACCTCGAAAAGCTGCGCCGGCTGGAGCCGCTGGCCGACGATGCGGAATTCCGCCACGAATGGAAGGCGATCAAGCGGCACAATAGACTGCAGCTGGCCGCCTACATTCACGACCGGCTGGGCATAAGCATCGATCCGGAGTCGATGTTCGACGTGCTGGTGAAGCGGCTGCACGAGTACAAGCGGCAGCATCTGCAGGTGCTGCACATCCTCACGCTGCTGCAGCGCATCCGGCGCGATCCAAATGCGCAGGTTACGCCCCGGACGTTCATCTTCGGCGGCAAAGCGGCGCCGGGCTACCGGATGGCAAAGCTGATCATCAAGCTGATCCACTGCGTGGGGGATGCGGTGAACAACGATCCGCAGGTGGCGGGGCGGCTGCGGGTGGTCTTCCTGCCCGACTTCAGCGTGAAGCTGGGGCATCGCGTCTATCCGGCGGCCGATCTCTCGGAGCAGATTTCCCTGGCCGGCAAAGAAGCCTCGGGCACCGGCAACATGAAGTTCGCTATGAACGGCGCGCTGACGATCGGGACGCTGGATGGGGCCAATATCGAAATTCGCCAGGAAGTCGGCGCCGACAATTTCTTCCTCTTCGGGCTGACCACGCCGGAGGTCGAGCAGCGGCGGCGCGCCGGCTATCATCTGCGGGCGATCTATGAATCGAACAGCGATCTGCGGGAGATCCTGGACTCGCTCCTGCGCGGCGATTGCTCGCACAGAGAGAAGAGTCTCTTTGAGCCGCTGGTGAACTCGTTGCTGGACAAAGATGAGTACATGCTGCTGGCCGACTACCAGGCGTATGTGGACTGCCAGGACCAGGTGAGCCAGGCCTACAACGACGCGGACCGCTGGACGCGCATGTCGATCCTCAACGTCGCTCGAGTTGGAAAGTTCTCTTCGGATCGGGCGATTCGCGATTACTGCTCAGACATCTGGAAGACCTGGCCTGTGAAGATCCATGTGTAGCCTTCACAGCCCAGCGAGTTAGCTGCCCGATGGAGGATCGCGCGGTTTCGCCTTTGGATCGGCCAGGCGATCGAAATGAATCAGGAAATGGTAGCCGGGTTCCGTCATGGATGTGTCGAGGGATTTGCCATCCGATGTCATTTTCCCGGCAAAGATCGACCAGCCGACGGTGATGGAGATCTGGCGCGAATCCTGGTCGTAGAAGACTTTACTGGCGAGCGCGCCTTTGAATTGCTCTTCGGGACAATCGAGCAGGGCCATCAGGCCGTCCTGAGTATTGTGCAGGTGGAGGATGAAGTGGAGTTTGATGCCCCCGCCCTCATCCTCCACGCCGCTCCAGTCGCCGTCGAAGAGGGTGGGCGGCGCCGGTTTGGGCGTCTTCGCCTGCCAGGTCATGCGCCTGAAGTTCAGCGGGAAAGAGCCTTCCTGATTCCATACGCCGGTCATGGCGGCGGTGGCTGCATCGACCTGCGCGTCATAGGAGGCAACCTTGTACTCAAGAACGCCACTGCTGCTGTCTGGCTTGAAATAGAAGAAGCGGAGGATCAGATGCGTGCCATCGAAGGAGCCGCCGATGGAGGGATTGCCGGAGATTTTCAGATCGCTGTCGTCGAGCAGCGCCGTCATCTTCCCTTCCGGTGTCGCGTTCATATGCAGCACCACATGGTGGATGGAGCCGTGGATGGCGAGGGTACCCTCCCAGTCGCCGGCAAGCGGGAAGGTGGCCGGATCGGTTTGGGCAACGGCGAGCGCAGAGAGGAGTATGGCTCCCAGCAGCATTGCGCCCGGAAGGTTGGACCTCATGCGATTCCTCGCCTTCGAACGGCTTGATGATAGCGCAGCGTCGCAGCGAGGGGTGTGCCTTTGAACGCCGGCAATTGGCGGGTTCGGATTCCCGGAATCCCCGGCATCCGGAGGCGCGAGTGTGCTAAAGTTTGGGGCGTCCCGCAGGAGCTTCTATGCGCGCACTGCCGACGGGCATCGTTTTGCTTGCCGTACTGACCCAGCCCCATCTCCGGGGACAGGCGCGTGTCACGGTCGACCAGTTACGAGTTCTTATGGCGGGAGAGGGTCATGCCGGCGATCGCGCGATGGCAGATAAGGTCGATGGCCTGCAGCTTTCCGAGCGGTTGACGGCGGCCACGCTGCAAAGGATTGAGGAGGCGCAGCACCCGGGGCCACAAACCGCCGAGGCGCTTCGGCTCTTGTCCGATTCCTCCGCCTTTTTGGATCCGCCAGCCGCGGAGATCCCTCAGCGCGCCGCGCCGGGCATCCCCGAACAGCAAGCCATGATGAACGGCGCGGTCCATTTTGTAGTGGACACGCTGAAACGCCTGCCGGACTTCTTCGCCGCGCGCACCACGAACAGTTTCGACGATGGGCCGACGGTGGTGACCCACAGCGGCTGGTCCCCTGCCGGGAAGATGCACAACGTGGGCACATTCAGCCAGGAAATCACGTTCCGCAAGGGCCGGGAAATCGTCGGGAGCCTCTCGACTGCCGCGCATTCTTCGGGAAAAGACGCCGTGGCGCCGGGGCTTACATCGAGCGGCGAATTCGGGCCTCTCCTCGCCATTATCCTGCGCGACACGGCCCATGGAACCGTGAGCTGGAGCCATTGGGAACAGTCAGCGATCGGGGTGGTTGGCGTGTTTCACTATCAGGTCCCGCAGGTGCAGTCCCATTACGAGGTGAACTTCTGCTGCGTGAAGAGCTACGAGGACCCCGGCGCCTATCTGCCGGGAGGCACGCCGAACGCCTATCACGGGCGGCCCGGCTATCACGGGGAACTCTCCATGGACCCCGCCACGGGCGCGGTCGTTCGCGTGACGCTGGAGACGGAGCTGAAGGACTCCGATCCGATCAGCCATGCCGGAGTAGTGGTCCAGTTTGGCACGGTCGCCCTGGAAGGAGACAAGAGCTACATTTGTCCTGTGCGAACGCTCGCGGTCTCAACGGTGGAAAGTGTTGTCGATGGGGATTTCGGGCTGCGGACCATCAGGCGCGTGAACGAGGTGGCCTTCACGGGATATCACCGGTTTGGCGCCTCGACACGGATCGTCTCCGCCGGGAGCCATTGACCCGACGGAGAGGGAGTTGGCTGTGGGGCTGAAGACGGCGCATGACGCTCAGGTTTCCCCTTCCTCGTCGAGGAACGCACCCAAACGGTCGAGGCGTTTTTCCCACGTGGAGCGGTGGTCGCGAATCCATTGTTCCAGCCGGTCGAAGCCCTGCGAGTGAATGCTGCAGGTGCGGACGCGGCCCAGTTTCTCCGTGCGCGCCAGCCCCGCCTCTTCGAGAATCTGCAGATGCTGGCCGACCGCGGTCAGCGTGATGCCCTGCAATTCCGCCAGCCGCGTCACCGTGGTGGGCGCACGGCTCAGGCGGTCGAGGATCGCGCGCCGGGTGGGATCGCCGAGCGCGTGGAAGACGCGATCGAGTGCGGGCTCTTTGCGGGTCACGGGCGACCTCGGCGATCGCGGCCTCGGCCGGCGCTGTCGTGTCTGGGAAATTGCGCAGCGCCGGCATGCGGAACCGTCGAAGGAGCGTCCTGATTCACGTTAGCTCTCCAACTCTTTGGTGAAGCGGTCGAGGAGAGTGCGCCAGCCGGCTTCGCGCATCTGTGGGCCGTCGGAGCCCTCGTAGAACGCGCCCTGGTGCGTGCAGCGCAGCTCGGTCCCGCCGGCGATGGGGACGAATTCGAAGGTGACCAGCGACGAGGACATGCGGTGATCGCCGATGACCATGGTCGACGACATCACGATGCGCTGGTTGGGAACGATGTCTTCGAAGGTGGTCAGGTTGGTGAGGGGGACGCCGGGGAAGGGGGTGTTGGGGCCAAGGTGGTAGACGGTGCGCTCGCGGCCGCCGACGCGGAAGTCCATTTCGAAAACGCTGGTCTGGGGCGTGTCGCGGTCGCCGTACCAGCGGCGCTTCTTCTCGGGGTCGGAAAATGCGGCGAAAAGCTTTTCGGGCGGATGCGAGTAGTTGTGCTCGAGGACGAAGGTGGAGTGGGTGGTGGTGATGTCCATGGGGATGCCTGCCTTTCCATTATACTGAAGTAGTTGCTTCAGTGTAAGGATGCGTCGCTTCCCTCTAATTGTCAAGTGAATACTTCAGTAATTCGGGAAGACTTTTGGGGGGATCGCTGCAGATTTCCTGGTGGGGTACTTCGGATCGATCGTGCACTCCGATGGGGGTGCCGGACGGCTTTGGGGTGCCTGTTCGCCTGCACGGCTTGGCTCAAGGCTGCAGAAGCCAATGCCGGGCCTGTTCGGATTCGGCCGGTGAAAAATATCGGGTCTCTGCGAATGCAAAGGGTCGGAGGGCAGCAACGAGCAGATGCTGCCACTTCTCGTCGCCGACCACGGCGAGCCGGCTGATATCGGTGTTGTGCTTCCAGTCGAACTTCACTTCGTTCCAGATGCCATCGGGCTGCCAGCCGTCGAAGTGAGTGACATCGAAGAGGACGCGCAGCTTCCCGTGTTCGCGTACACGGCTCTCAAATGCGGGGACGAAGACGGCATAGTCCTCTTTCGTCAGTTTTCCCGTTGCGCGAATCGACACGCTGTTCTCCATTCCATGCTCGATCCTGATCGGCACGCCAAAATCCTCCCTGAATTACCTGCTGCTCCGTTGGATGCGCACGCCTCGGAGAGAATGAGGCGGCGATCAGGAATGAGGCGGCTGCTACTCCGGCTGCGCTAGTGGAACAGCGACAAGTCAATGGAGTTGGCCATCTTCTCGTAGCCGGCGTCGTTTGGGTGCAGGTGATCGCCGGAATCGTAGGCGGCGGCGAAGGTGGTGGGGTTCGCTGGATCCTGCACGGCTTTGTCGAAGTCGATGACGCCGTCGAAGACACCGCTGGTGCGAATCCACTGATTGACGGCCGCGCGCATCTCCTCGCCTTTGGGCCGGAAGTAGCGCGCCCCCGCATACGGCGTGATGGTCGCGGCGTCAATCTTCAGACCGTGGGCGTGCGCCTCGGCGGCCAGCTGCGTGTAGGCAAGGATCAGGTCCTGCACGGTGATGATGTCGGCGGACACGCGCGGCTCGGCGGTGTGACCGATGTCGTTGATGCCTTCGAGCAGGATGACGTACTTCGCCCCACTCTGCGCCAGCACGTCGCGATCGAAGCGCGCCAGTGCATTGGGCCCGGCAATATCGTTCAGCAGGCGGTTGCCGCCGATGCCTTCGTTCAGAACGGAGAGATGCGCCAGCTTCGGATCGGCCTGGAGGCGCTGCGCCAGCACGTCGGGCCAGCGGCGGTTCATGTTGGGTGTGGAGTGGGCGCCGTCGGTAATGGAATCGCCGAGGCAGACGATGGCCGCCGCGTTCGCGGCTTTCGTGCTCACGTCGATCGCTTTCACGAAGCACCAGGAGGAGATGGTGCGCGCATCGCTCACTGTGGGCGCGGCCGTGTTGTTGCCTTCCGTGATGTACGTCGTGGTCATGCCTTCCTGATGGCAGGTGGTTTCGCCGATGGGCTGGTCGGGGAGATAGATGCTGATAGCCAGGCTGGAGAGCGGCGTCACGTTCATCGGGATCGGGTCGCTGACCATGGGCGCGCCGGGCGGGATAATGACCGAAGCCTGGCCGTTGAAGGTGAGGGCGACGTCCGTTCCCGGCTGGATGCTGCCCATGCCGCTGCTGAGCGCAAGGTGTGCAGCGCCGATGGTCAGTGGACGGGATCCGAACTCATTGGTCAGCTCGACGCGCAGGGCCGATCCGCCGGCGCTGATGCGGACGATGTCGCGATAGGTGGTGTTGCCCGGCGCGGGCTGTCCGAAGTTGACCGGGGCACCCATGGGGGACGCGGCCCAGGTCCCGACCCAGCGCGAAGAAGCATCCTGGGCGGAAGCGAGAGGGACGGCAACGAGCAGCAGGCAGAAGAAGGCGCGAACGAAGGAACGGTACATGAATTTCTCCGGAAGCCAACACCGTCCCTTCTACACGAATCGGGGGCGCAGCGCACGGGACGACGGGGGCGGGGAAAAGCGGGCTGGACACACGCTGGAGGCGACACGGAACCCATCGCTCCAGGGGCCGCTCGCGGCTTCAGACCAGGAAGTCGATGCGGTGCAGGAAGGCGTCGGCGGCCTCGTGCGGACTGGCGCCGGTCCCCACAGCTCCAAGGAGCGAGGGATCCGTGGCGACGTACTCGCCGGCGGAATACTGGACGTCAGCCATGTAGGTCTTGCCGCCGACCGTGGTGGAGACGGGGGCAGCCTCAATGCTGGGCGTCGCGGACGCGAGAGAGACGGGCGAAATTGGGACTACAGCCATACACGAAGTCCTCGTCAGGAGAATTGACGCTATCGCTTGCCCCGTATATCGGCACCTCGCGAAAATTGTTCAGTGGAAAAAGGCCAAACTACAACCATCGTCTCCGAGCAATCCCTCTTTGGGAAACTGAGGTCATCTCGGGATTAACCCCCAGGGGAGGGCTTTCCTCACAAAGAATGCGGGATCATAGAGATACGGCAGGGCCCGGATTCCTCCCGGAACCCTGCACCGCATCGCCGGGGGTGTTGCCGGAGTTATTGCACCAGACCGTTGTTGCCTCCCCCGGCTGGGGTGACGTTGGTCACCTGCCAGCCGCTGGAGCTCTTCACGAGGGTCGCGGAGGCGGTCTGCTGGCCGGAGGTCAGAGCGGCGATTTTCGGGAAGGCAGTCCTCATCTCGGCGGAGGCGGCCCAATCCGGCACGCCGGTTACCGTGTTGTGGTAGTTCACGGTGTACTGCGCGGCGTCGCCGTCGGGAGGGGTGAAGCTGTCGATCGAGCTGACCTCGCGATGGCCGAAGCAGAAGTTGCCGTAGCCGGGCTGGGAGGGGTCGGCGGTCCAGGTGGAGCGGCCCTTGTCGGAGAGGTCGTAGTCATTGACCTGCTTCGAGCCGATCAGGAAGCGCTTCTTCTGTTCCGGCGTGCGGACGAGCATGCCCGCGTCCGTGAGTGCGTCGAAGCCTTTGGTCTGATCTTCGTTGTTCGTATCGGCCTGAGCGGGAAATTTGACAGGAGAGGACCACACGCAGACAGGTTGCGCGCTGTAGTAGCTGTTGAGAGCGGACTTGAAAGCTCCGGGATCGACGGCGTTTTTCCTGTGGCATCCGGCGGCGGCGAAAAGGGAAAGGCCCGCGAGGCAGACAATTTTTTTAGTGGACATTGGTTTTTCATTCTCCTCGCCTTGTTAGGATGCGAGCCCTCGGAAGCCGCGAAGGAAGGAAAGAAGGATTCTGAGGGCAACCCTTCACAGAAGGATGGGGCGGATCGATGAGTCGCGCCGGGCTGCGATGAATCAGAAGATCATGCCGGAACGCGCGCAGCAGGAGCCGGGGCTGCCGATCGGGCAGGATGGGTTGCGGGAGATGCGATGACAGAGACCAGCATTCTGATGGAGCGGGCGTACGCCGCCTTCAACCGGCGGGACATCGATGGGGTATTGGTGCTGATGACGGAGGACGTGAGCTGGCCCAAAGCTTCGGAAGGCGGCCGAGCTGCTGGAAAGGAAGAGGTCCGCGCGTACTGGACGCGGCAATGGCGCGAGTTCGATCCGCATGTCGAACCGATGGCCATCACCGAGGACGAGGACGGCAGGGTTCGTGTAACGGTGCATCAGGTCGTCAGGAGCCTGGGCGGCGACATTCTGTCGGACAGCGAAGTCCTGCACGTGTACACGGTGAAGGGTGGCCGGATCGCTGCGATGAACATCGGGGATGCAAACGACGCCTCAGCGGGCGCAGCCACGGCATTCGCTCATCGCTCCTGATGCGCACCCTCCGCGCGCGAGGGGGCAAAAGCGAGCAGGAAAGCAAAAAGCCCCGGTTGCCCGGGGCTTTTCGAGGTTGGCAGGCGCTGTGATCAGGCCTGGGCGAATTCCTCTTCGTGCTCTTCCTCGTCGGAGCCATGGCGGCGCAGGAGGTTGGGCAGGTTCTGGGAGAAGGCCGAGCGCGGCATGACCATGTCGCATCCGGCTTCCAGAGCCTTGGCCTTCAGGTCGCCCTGCAGGTGCGAGAGGAAGCCGATCACCGAAGTTCCCTTCTTCAGCTTCGATTTGAGCTTTGGGATCAGCGTCATCGGCTTGGCCGCGGCGTTGTTCAGGTCGAAGACGATCAGCGAAGCGCGCTCTTCTTCCGGAGCTTCGATGATCTTCGCGAGAGTCTCGGGCTCGTTCTTCACGAAGGCCACCTTGATTCCGAGCTTGCGCGCGGTCTCGTTGATCTTGGCGAAGAAGAAGAGGTCCTCGATGAAGAGGAAGATGCGCGTGGGTGCGTCCTCGCGGATGGGCGGCGGTGGGGGCTCCCAGGAGGCCTGGTGCTCGGCGTGGTAGCCGTTGCCGTTCACGTTGCCGTTGCGGTACTCGATGGTCGAGGGAGGCGCATCGGCGACGTTGCCATTCACACCGCGATAGCTGTGGTCCATCGGACCGACGAAGACGCGTTCGCGACGCTGCTTATTGCGGCGGCGTCCTCCACCTCCCCCGTTGCCATTGGCAAAGAAACGCTGCTGGCTGGAGGGCTGCGGCTTGGGCGGCTTCTGCTTAAAGGCCGGGGGCTGCTGGTTCTGGGGTTGTGCCTGGCTTTGGCCGTTGGCCTGGGGCTGGGCACCCTTGTTGCGGTTCCGCTTGCGGCGACGGCGACGCCGACGGCCGCCCCCTCCACCCTCATCGTGGACTTGCCCCTGGTTCGCCTGGGCCTGGACCGGATTCTCCGGCGGCTGCGGCTGGTTCTGCTCTGTTGTCATGCCTGCACTTCCTGTGCGACTGTCTGTTGCCGATCCCCGCCTTCCCTTCTCGCCCGATAGCCGCTGCGATTCGTGGGAGAACGCGCAGCCATCCTGACTTGCAGGGGTTCAGCAACAGTGAATAGTTGTTATGTTCCGGCCTAACCCCGCACTACGAATGCAACGCACATGGCCGGAAAGTTTATCAAGCGACGCGACACAGCGGACTGGATTCCTGAACGGCTCCCGCTTTGCTGCCTGAGGAGTAAGACGGGGGAACGCAGTCGGCGGTCACACCGATGAACGGAACGTACTGGAGTTGCCGTCTGATGCCGATTCAACCTTCGCACCCGGCTGGTTCTCCCGGAACGACAAAAGCACCAAGGAGAAGAACGGCCGGGGTGATTCCTGACTCTCGAGAATCGCAGCGAGCCTCGCGGATAACCGGCGTGGCTTCAGCCGCTCGATAGGTAAAAATAATCATAAACCCAAGGGCAGGAACCTGACAAGTAGTTTGATGCACTTCCCCGGCGTTTGTGATTCACCCGTACCCCAAAAGCAACCCCAATCTTTTAATCAGGAAACAGAAAAGCCATCCGTTGTGCGGATGGCCTTCCCGTGTGACAGCCAGTCACTGGCCTCCCTGAAGTGGTCCTGGATCGGACACGCTGCATAACGTATAGATCAGGACGTTGTACATCCCGGCCGGGGCAGGATCTCGAAGGATGATGCTCTCTTCGGCCGGAATCTTTTGATTCGCACCAGCCTCCCTGCGGAGGCTTATGCGTCGCTGGCACCCGTACAAAAAGCAATCGAGGGTCCATTTCGATGATGTAGTGGAATCAATCGTTTACATGAAGTGCTGGGGAGGGGTTCATTCCGATTCCCGTAGAACAACGGACCGCAAAGTCCGCAAATCCATAAAACTGCAGTGGTACGCCTTTCGTGCCCGGCCGGGAATCACGTCTGGCAATGGGGGCAGAAATGGGTCCCCCGGCCGGCCAGGACGATCCGCCGGATCGGGGAGCCGCAGACCCGGCAGGGCTGCCCCTCCCGGCCGTAGACCCGGTGCTGAATCTGGAAAAAGCCGGCCACCCCATCGGCGTCCACGTAGTCGGAAACCGAGGAGCCTCCGGCCCGGATGGCCGCCTGCAGAACGGTCTGGAGTCCCTTGCGGAGCCGGCTGAGGCGCTCGCGGCTGAGCCGACCGGCGACCCGGGTGGGGTGGATTTTCGCGCGAAACAGGCTCTCGTCCGCATAGATATTGCCGACGCCGTGCAGCAGGGACTGGTTGAGCAGCGCCGCCTTGATGGCCAGTTTGCGCCCGCGGAAGAGGGCCACAAAGTCATCGAGGGCGATGGTGAGCGGCTCATGGCCGGGGCCGGTGAATCCGGAGCTGGAAAGCAGTTCCAGCCGCCCGAAGCGCCGCGCATCGACGAAGCGCAGCTCCCGGCCGGAGGCCAGCTGCAGGATGGCGTGGGTGTGCGGGGGGACGAGCACCTGCGGCGCGGAAACCAGCAGACGCCCCGTCATGCCGAGATGAACCAGCAGCTGCCGCATCGTGGCTCGCTCGGATTTCGCGGTCAGGTCAACGACGATGTGTTTGCCGATGCGATGCACTTTGCCGATGCGCAGGCCGGCGAGGGCGGAGGCCATCTCAGCGGGCGGCGTCTTGAAGGGTTCTCGATGGTGGCTGAACCAGGCTGAGACGATACTGTCGCCGCGGACACGGCGGTGGACGCCGTTGGCAATGGTCTCGACTTCGGGGAGTTCAGGCATGGATGTCCATCTGAGTGTACGGCTATCCGTCACTGAACTCGATGCAGGTGCGTCTTCCTTCCACGGTTCTCGTCCAACTCGCTGTTACAAATTCAGCCTGGACGAAACGCTATGCCGCACAAATATCCCCGGCTCGTATCGCTGATGGCCTGCACGGCCGCCCTCGCGATTCCTTTTGCCGCCCACACTCTCACCCAGTGCCTCTTTCATCGCGCCGGCGGATCCCTCTTCGATCCGGGGCCGGTCATGACCCGCACTCCCGAGGCGGCGATCACCAGCGTTGTGCGGCGTGCCGACCGACGGCCTTCCTGTGTCTGGGGCGGGACCATGACCTTCGAGCTCGACATCCTGAGGGAAATCGAGCCCGACGCGCTCGACGCGGCGCTCGTTCGCAAGGCCGCCGCGATCCTCTCCTCCGAACACATGGGGAATCGCGCCGACCATCGCAGGTGCGCCGCGGGCGCGACCCCCTGGAGTCTCTCCTGCGCGACGGAGAAGACGACGATCGGGGTCACCGGCGGATTCCATCATCGCCGCCGCTCGATCGAATCCGCGCGGACGGTCGTCGACCAGCGCACCGAAGGGCGCCCGTCCCACCACCGGCTGATGGACGACAACAACCATCCGACCGACCCCGTGAGCGATGTGCGGAGCCTTGTGGCGGTGGCGCTGGCACAGATCGAACGGGATCGCAAGCCGGTATAGCCGCGCTGGTTTCCCTCTTCGCGCTTGACGCCGTCGGTTCTCTGCCCGGATAGTTGGGATTCGTTTTCCCCATAGTCCCTGGATCGAGGCAAAGCATGATGCGAGGCGGAGCAGTCCTGGCGGTGGTGGTGTTGTTGTCCGGAGCAGCGGCAGGCGGGCAAAGCATGCCCGATCCTCTGGCACCGTTCGTCAAGGTGAAGGCCGACACCGTCGTGCTGGAGCACGTCCGCGTGATTGACGGCACGGGCGCGCCGGCGAAGGACGACCAATACGTCGAGATTAACGGCGGCAAGATCGTCTATGTCGGAAAGAAGCCGGCCGACGACGCGATGTTCGGCCAGGCGCGCGTTCTCGATCTCACCGGCAAGACGGTTTTCCCCGGCCTTGTGGGGATGCACGAGCACCTCTTCTATCCGCTGCCCGATGGCGGCGAGGGCTTGCTGCCCCTCTATGGCGAAATGGCCGATTCGGCGCCGCGTTTGTATCTGGCCGGAGGCGTCACCTCGGCGCGCACGGCGGGTAGCCTCGAGCCGTACACCGACATCTCCGTCAAGCAACTCATCGACGCGGGAAAGATTCCAGGGCCGCGGCTCTTCCTCACCGGACCGTATCTCGAAGGCGCGCCCGCCATCGGTCCGCAGCTGCACACGCTCACGGGACCCGATGACGCCGCGCGCATGGTTGATTACTGGTCGGCCGAGGGCATGACCTCGTTCAAGGGGTACATGCACATCACGCCCGACGAACTGAAGGCCGCCGTCGACCACGCACACGAGCACGGACTGAAAGTCACGGGCCATCTGTGTGCAGTTGGATTCAGGGAGGCGGCATCCCTCGGCATCGACAACCTCGAGCACGGCCTTGCCGTCGATACCGAGTTCTACTCGCAGAAGAAGGAAGGCGTGTGTCCCGGGCAGCATCCGCCGCAGGCAGAGCTGGCGAAGATGGATGTGGAAGGCCCGCAGATCCAGGGCACCATCAAAGATCTGATCGCGCACCACGTCGCGGTCACGTCCACGCTGGCCATCTTCGAGAGCTTCGTGCCCAATCGTCCGCCGATGCATGAGGAGATGCGCGTGCACAGTGCTCTGATGCCGGACGCCTGGAGCAGTTATGCGACGACGCGCGCCGTCATCGCTGAGCACGCGAGCGACGCGATGTGGACGACGCTGCTCAAAATGGAGATGCAGTTCGAGCGCGACTTCGTGAAGCAGGGCGGTCTGCTGATGGCCGGCTGCGATCCCACCGGCTACGGCGGCGTGCTGCCCGGCTTCGGCGATCAGCGCAACCTCGAACTGCTGGTCGAAGCGGGCTTCACGCCCGAGGAAGCGATCCATATCGCGACGGAGAACGGCGCGCAGTGGCTGGGCGAGCAGAATCACTTCGGCACGATTGCCGTGGGCAAAGCGGCGGATCTGGTTGTGGTCGACGGGAATCCTGCAGCGCAGATTGCCGACGTCGAGAAGGTGGATACCGTGTTCAAGGACGGCGTTGGCTACGATCCGCAGAAACTGATTGAGTCGGTGCGGGGGCTGGTGGGGCTGCGGTGACGAACGAGACGGCCGCTCCCTACGGCTGCGTTCCCGCCGCCATCTTCGCTCGCATCCGCGCTTCGGCTTCATCGCTCCAGTACTTCGCCTTCAGGTGGATGAATACCGACGAGTAGGGCAGCGTCGAGTTGGTCTTCAGCACCAGCACCTGAAACGTGTGGCTGTCCTGGTCCACGGTGTCGATCAGCTTCTCGTGCGGCATCGACTGGACCGGATACGCATGCAGCAGATCCGCAATATTGGCGCGAAACTGCGAGATGCCTGGCGCATCCTCGTCCGCCACATACGGCAGTTCCGCATCCATGAAGATCTCCGGCCGCAGATGCTCGGAGTTATCCACCTCGTGCAGCACGGCGCGCACGACGAAGCTCAGCGGCGCGTGCGTGTCCAGCGTCTCGATTCCCGGCGCATCCTGCAGCGGGTAGGCGGAATCGACGACGAGGATCCAGTTGCGGTGTCCCAGCAGGGGCAGGGCATGCGCCACTCTGGCCTGCCACGATGGAGACTCATCCTGCGGCGCGGCATGCAGCGCCGAGGCGGCGAGCACCAAAGCAACGGCGGTTAGCTTCCTGAACATCGGATGAGTATCTCAAATCCGCGATGGCCGGAGGGTGGTACCATCGCCGGCGACCGCGGAGCTGGTGCTTTTCTATTGACCTTTGGGTTCCGAGGGTTTATCCCTTGATTCCCCCACAAAACCGAGATGCAAGGAGACGAATCACGATGGGACATGGGATCATCGCCTGGATCGTTATTGGTGTCATTGCAGGCTGGCTGACCGGAAAGATCATGAAGGGTTCCGGCTTCGGCTTCCTGATGGATATGGTGGTCGGACTTGCCGGTGCGCTGATTGGCGGCTTCATCTCCGCCCATCTGGGGCTCGGCGGGGTCGGAGAGCATGGCCTCATCATCAGCATTTGCATTGCGGTGATCGGCGCGGTCATCCTGACCTGGATCGTCCGCCTCATCAGCGGCAACCGCAAAGCGAATCTGTAACCACCACTCGCACCTGAAGCAAACCGTGCAGGCCCTCGTTCCCTGCACGGTTTTCTGTCTCCGGGCCTGGCTCCTGCCGGATTTGTAGCCGCCCCCCGAGTTAGTGCAGCAGCGACATGGCTACGCTGGTCATGGCGGTCACGCCGGTGCGCAGGGTTGGCTCCGGCAGCGGCTCAAAGCGGCTGGTGTGGGGGCCGGGGAGTTCCTTGCCGGACGACTTCGCTGCGGCGAGCTTCACCGGATCCATCGCACCCAGGATGAAATAGGTGAGCGGGATTTCGTGCTTTGGCAGCGCGAAGACGCCGACATCCTCGCTGGCCATGCCGCGCGGCACGTCAATGACATTGCTCGCGCCCAGCGTCTTCTCCAGCGTTGCCTTCACCATCGCCGTCTGTGCGGGATCATTGTACAGCACCGGCGTCGACTCATCTTCGAGCACGGTGACGGTGGCAGCCTTGTCCGGGGGCAGCCCCGCCGATGCGGTGATACCGGCGGCCATGTCCTTGAGTCCCTGGATCACGGTGTCGCGGCTCTTGTCGGTGAACGAGCGCGTCGTCAGTTCCAGCTTCACCTCGTTGGGGATGATATTGCGCTTCGTTCCGCCTTCGATGTGCCCTACCGTGACTACCGTCGGATCCTGGGGATCTTCCTCACGGCTGACGATGGTCTGAATCTGCGTGATGTACAGCGCCGCCAGCGTGATCGGGTCCCGCCCCGCCTGAGGATAGGCGCCATGGCCGCCGATGCCGCGGATCACCACATCGATGGACGTCGAGCTGGTTGCCGAGGGGCCGCTGCGAATGCCCACGGTTCCGGCCGCGAGTCCATTCGTATCGTGCAGGCCGATGATGCGATCGGGCCGGCCGAACCGCTCGTAGAGATGATCCGCGAGCATAGCCTTGGCGCCGTCGATGGTCTCTTCCGAGGGCTGCCCCACGAGCATCAGCGTGCCGTGCCACTGCGATTTCATGGCGGCCATCGCGCGCGCTGTGCCGATGAGCACTGTGGTGTGGACATCGTGTCCGCAGGCGTGCATCACGCCGACCCTCTGGCCGGCGCGATCCTTCATGGTCACGTGACTCGCGTAGGGAACGCCGGTCTCCTCGACGATGGGCAGCGCATCCATGTCGGCGCGGATCATCAACGTCGGCCCGGCGCCATTCTTCAGTATTCCCACGACGCCATAGGCCTGCGAGCCGTCAGGATACTTGCCCACGCGCTCGGTGACGGTGTAGCCGGCCGCGCGCAGGGCGTCGGCCACGATGTGCGATGTGCGCGCCTCGAAGTGCGAAAGCTCCGGGTGGGAATGGATGTCCTTATAGGTATCGACCAGGGAAGGCAGCTCGGAATTCACAAACGAGGGAACGTCCTGGGCTGCGGCAGAGGCAGCCAGCAACACTAAAGCCGGGATCGCAAAGGCGCGCACAAAGTCTCCTCGGGAAGGAAGTGGGGGACAGTATACGCGAGGCGCAGAGCGGTTCTTCGGCGAATCCCGCTTCTACTCCTACTCTCTGCTCCCTGCCTGGTAAGGTCGCAGCGCGAGCACGGCGTTCAGCCCTCCGAAGGCGAATGAGTTCGACAGCGCCAACCGGGGTGTCGCCGGCTCATTCTGTAACAGGACATGATCTAAATGGAGCGCCGGATCGACCTTCGATCCTTCCCCGCTCACGCCGGCGCTCGCCGGCAGCAGCCCATGCTTCAGCGCGAGCACGGTCGCCAGCAGTTCCATCGCGCTGGAGGCGCCGATGGCATGCCCGTGCAGGCCTTTCGTCGAACTGACTGCAAGCGTGCGCGTGCGTTCGCCGAAGACCTGATGGATGGCCTCCGCCTCCACGCGGTCGTTGGCATCGGTGCCGGTTCCGTGTGCGTTGATGTAGTCCACGTCGTCGGGACTCGCTCCTGCGTCTTCGATCGCCTTCCGCATCGCGGCGGCAGGGCCCGCCGCAGTGGGCTGGGTGATGTGGTGCGCGTCCGAGGACATGCCGAAACCGACGATCTCGCCCAGAATCTCGGCGCCGCGCGCCTGCGCCGAATCCAGTGCCTCGATCGCGAAGATGGCTGCGCCCTCGCCCAGGGTCATGCCGTCGCGATCCTCGGCGAAGGGACGGCACGCCGTGGGGGAGACCACATGCAGCCCATCCCATCCTTTGAGAAAGGTGAGCGTCAGCGGCGCTTCGTGCGCGCCGGTGAGCGCTGCCTTCACGGCACCGGAGCGCACCATCTGGAACGCAAGGCCGATGGCGTGTCCGCCCGAAGCGCAGGCGGTGGTAAGCGTGAAGGCCGGTCCGGTGATGCCGTGCTCCATGCTGACGAGGCTTGTGCCTGCATTGGCCATCGCCCGCGGCACAGTGAGCGGATGCACGCGGGCGCCGCGCGCGTAGAGCTTTTCGTACTCCGTTTCTTCGGTCGTGCGCCCGCCGGTGGAACAGCCGAAGATCACAGCGCTCGCATCGCCGGGATGCGCGCCCACGATTCCGGACTGCTGGACGGCCTGCCGCGCCGAGGCAATCGCGAAGGCCGCCGTACGGTCTGCAATCTGCCGCTGGCTGGCGTTCAGCCAGTCCGGCGGGTGGAAGTCCGGCACGGTTGCGGCGCGCGAGTAGCGCAGGTCGGCGGGGCGATCTGCCATCTTGCGAATCCCGGTGCGTCCGGCGAAGAGGTTTTCAGCGAAGGCGGAGACATCCTGCCCGATGGCCGTGATGCATCCGGCCCCTGTGATGACCACGCGTGTCATGCGCTGGCCTGGGACGAGGCACCCTTCTGGCGCAGGGCCTCTTCGATCCCGGTGACCATGTCGTTCACGGTGCGGATCTGGCCCAGTTTGTCTTCGGGAATCTCGATCTCGTACTTCTCCTCGATGTCGAAGGCCAGGCTGACCCGGTCGAGCGAGTCGAGCGCCAGTTCGTCAAACGTGCTGTCCAGGCGGATCTGATCCGATGGGATGCTTTTTTGTTTTGCGATGAGTGCGATGCACTCGCCGGCGATCGAATTCATGACGGCTCCATACCCGTAGGTGGAGGATACATGGTCAGGATGCCCCGCCCGGCGCGACGGATCAAGCGACCGGGGGTTCGGGCGGCGTGGGCTCGGCCGCGGGACCGCGGGGCGAAGAAGAAACGAAAACCGGAGTAAAATAAGCGGATGCTCTCCCCGGTGACCCCAGTCCCGGACCTTCCCCAGGACCTTGCTGTTCCGGAGTCTCTGCGATGGGCGCATCCGCTCGTCCAGGAGTGGTTTGTACGCCGCTTCGGCACGCCCACGGAGCCACAGGAACTGGGCTGGCCGGTCATCCGCGACGGTAAACCGGTGCTCATCTCCGCGCCGACGGGTTCGGGCAAGACGCTGGCCGCGTTCCTTATCTGCATCGACGGCCTCATCCGCAAAGCGATCGAAGGCCGGCTGGGCTGCGAGACCGAGGTGGTCTACGTCTCGCCGCTCAAGGCGCTCTCAAACGACGTCCAGAAGAATCTCGAAACGCCGCTGACGGAGATCCAGCAGCTCGCGCTGGAGCGCGGATACCTGTGCCCGCCGGTGCGCGCCGCGGTCCGCACCGGAGACACGCCCGCAGCCGAGCGTAGGGCGATGCTGAAGACGCCGCCGCACATCCTGGTCACCACGCCCGAATCGCTGTACATCCTGCTCACGGCGCAGCAGAGCCGCGAGCACCTGCGCCGCGTGCACACGGTCATCGTCGATGAGATTCATGCCATCGCCGACGACAAGCGCGGATCGCATCTGGCGCTGAGCCTGGAGCGCCTCGACGCTCTGGTGACTGGGGAAAACGCGCTGATGGCGGGAGCGAGCCTGCTTTCGTATCCGTCACCGTTACGGATTGGGCTCTCGGCCACGCAGAATCCCATTGAGCTGGTGGCGCAGTTCCTGGGCGGGTCGCGCGGCGATGCGGTGGAGATTGTTCAGGCGGGTCAGCGCCGCGCTCTCGATCTGGCGATTGAGGTGCCCAGCGATGAGCTGGGCTCGGTGGCGACGATGTCCATCTGGGAGAGCGTCTACACCCGCATCGCGGAGCTGGCGCTCGAGCATCGGTCCACGCTGGTCTTCGTCAATACGAGGTCGATGGCGGAGCGGCTGGCCTTCCAGCTGGGTGAGCGGCTGGGCGTGGAAAACGTGGCGTGCCATCATGGAAGCCTCTCGCGCAAGCTGCGCCTGAATGCGGAGCACCGGCTCAAGAAGGGGGAGATTCGCGTCCTCGTGGCGACGGCGTCGCTCGAACTGGGCATCGATATCGGGACGGTGGACCTGGTCTGTCAGATCCAGTCGCCGCGGGCGATTGCGGTGGGCATGCAGCGCGTGGGGCGCGCGGGCCACTGGCGCGGCGCGATTCCCAAAGGCCGATTCTTCGCACTGACACGCGACGACCTGATGGAGCAGGCGGGGATGATTCGCGCCATGCGCTGCGGCGTGCTCGATCGACTGGAAATCCCGCCGAAGCCGTTCGATGTTCTCATGCAGCAACTGGTCGCGACGTGCGCGTCGGAAACCTGGGAAGAGAAAACGCTGTTTGAGGTCTTTCGGCGCGCGCAGCCGTATCGCGATCTGGCGTGGGAGGAGTTCGATCAGGCGCTGCACCTGCTGACCGAGGGGATTGAATCGAGCCGGGGCCGCTACGGCGCCTACCTGCTGCGCGATCGCGTGCAGGGACGCGTGCAGGCACGCCGCGGAGCGCGCACCACGGCCATCACCAATGGCGGTGCGATTCCGGATGCAGCGCTCTTCCCCGTGATCCTGCAACCGGAAGGCGTACAAATTGCCACGCTCGACGAGCATTTCGCGGTCGACTCGTCGCCCGGTGACGTAGTGCAGCTGGGCAACAGCAGCTGGCGCATCCAGACCATTGAAAGCGCGGGCCGGGTTCTGGTGGAGGACGCGCACGGAGCGCCGCCCACGCTGCCCTTCTGGTTTGGTGAGGCGCCGCAGCGCACGCGTGAGCTTTCGGAGTTTGTCGCCGATCTGCGCGAGGAGATCGACCGCCGCACGCGCAATGTGCTGCCTGGATACATCAGCCAGGCGAATCCCGAAGTCGCCGAAGCGGCTGCGTTCCTCAAAACGGAGTGCGGCCTCGACGATTCGGGAGCTGAACAGCTGATTGCGTACGTGGCTCAGGGGCGCGCCGTGCTGGGCGTCGTCCCATCTGTAACAACGATTGTTGCAGAACGGTTCTTCGATGAAGGCGGCGGCATGCAGCTGATCCTGCATGCACCTTTTGGCGGCCGCATTAACAAAGCCTGGGGACTGGCGCTGCGCAAACGCTTCTGTCGCGGCTTCAATTTTGAGCTGCAGGCGGCCGCTACCGACAACGGCATCAACATCTGCCTGGCCGAGCAGCACAGCTTCCCGCTCAGCGACGTGTTCCACTTCCTCACCACGCACACCGTCGGGGAGCTGCTCGAACAGGCCTCGATCGCCTCGCCCATCTTTAAAACGCGCTGGCGCTGGGATGCCTCGCGGAGTTTGCAACTGTTACGGTTCCAAAAAGGGCGCAAGGTTGCGCCGCAGATCCAGCGCATCCGCAGCGACGACCTCCTTGCCAGTGTCTTTCCGCAGGCCGCCGCCTGCTTCGAGAACATCGAGGGCGATATTCAGATTCCCGATCACCCCCTGGTGCAGGAGGTGATGCGCGATGTTCTGCAGGAGGCGATGGACCTCGACGGCCTTAAGGGGGTGATCGAAGCGATGCACGACGGCCGCATCCGCTGCGTCGCGGTAGACACGACGACCCCGTCGGCTTTTGCGCATGAGCTGATCAACGCCAAGCCGTATGCCTTCCTCGACGACGCGGGCCTGGAGGAGCGGCGGACGCGAGCGGTCCAGCTGCGCGGCGTTCTCCCCGATGCGGAGCTGGGCGAGGCTGGCCGGCTCTCGCAGGAGGCCATCGACGAAATTCGCCAGGAAGTCTGGCCTGACATCCGCGACGAGCACGAACTGCACGACCTGCTCTGCTCCCTGGTGGTGGTTCCGGTGGAGACTTTGCGACACCCCGGGGCGCGCGACTGGGAGGTATTTTTGAGGCGCCTGGAGGGGTCCGGCCGTGTCTGGATGTTCGAACGCCGGGAAATGGCGTATTTTGTCGCAGGCGAACGGGCTCAATGGCTTAGACGGCTGCTGCCGGATGTGGATTTCTCTGTGGAAATGTTGAAAATCCTCGAACAGATTCCAGGAGAAGTCCCCGAAAGCAGTGACATTTTGCGGAAAACGTTACAGGGATGGTTACAAATCACCGGACCTGTCACCTCTTCGGCGATCGCCGCGCGGCTGGGGCTCGATGCGAATGGCATTTTCCAGCAGATGGTGCACCTCGAATCGACCGGGACAGTCCTGCGCGGCGTCTTTGAAGGTCCCCTCGGCCGCGCATCTGTGCCCGACACTGAGATTGAATGGTGCGAGCGCCGGATCCTGCAGCGCATTCACCGGCGCACGCTGGCCACGCTGCGCAAACAGATCGAGCCGGTTACGCCGGCCGTCTACATGCGCTTTTTGCTGGACTGGCAGCACCTGGGCGAGCAGCGGCAGATGAGCGGTGAACAGGGACTGCTGGAAGCGCTGCGGGGACTTGAAGGATTCGAAGCCCCGGCGGCCGAGTGGGAGCGTTCGATTCTGCCGCAGCGCGTCGCGGGCTACGACCCCCGCTGGCTCGATGCGCTCTGCCTCACCGGGGCGGTGGGATGGGGGCGCATCTCGCCGCATCCGGCTTTTGCCGACGCGGCGAGCGGCGGCCCGCGGCGTGTAGTCCCGACGAGCATGGCGCCGGTGACTTTCTTCCTGCGCGAAGAGGCGCTGTGGATGGAGTTGTGCCTGTCGCAGCGACAAATTCCCGAGGCCAATCTGAATGCCTGCCTCAGCGAGCTTGCCAATCGTGTGCGCTCCCTGCTCACCGGACGCGGCGCCATGTTTGCCGCGGATCTGATCCGTACCCTCGGCGGCCCTGCCGACGAAGTCCACCGCGCGCTGTGGGAGCTGGTAGCGGCGGGTCTGGTCCACGCCGATGGATTCGACAGCCTGCGTCTGCTCATCGATCCACGGCGCAAGCGGGCCTTCACGGCGCCGGGGAGCGGCAAAGCGAGCACGCGGCATGCTTCCGGGCGCTGGGCGCTTCTGGCCGATGCGGAAGAGGCGGTTCCGGTGGGAGAGCTGAAGCATCGCCATGCGGAAGCCGCTGTGCAGGCTGCGACGCGCCGGGATCAGCAGATCGAGTCGGCTTGCCGGATGCTGCTGCGCCGCTATGGTGTGGTGGTGCGCGATGCCCTGGCGCGCGAAAGCACCGTTCCGCCGTGGCGCGAACTGGTGGGCATGTTCCGCCGCCTTGAAGCACGTGGCCTCGTGCGCGGCGGCCGCTTCGTCTCCGGATTTGGCGGCGAGCAGTTTGCTTTGCCGGAGGCCGCCGATGCGCTGCGCGCGAATCGCACGCGCACGCTGGCGGACATGAAGCCGCTCACGATGGCCGCTGCGGATCCGATGAACCTTGTGGGCATCGTGATCCCAGGCGAGCGGGCCGCCTCGATCGCGGGCAATACGGTGACGCTGCCGCTGCCGGCCACTGAAGCCGAAGCCGCGGTGATCGAAATGCCGTCGCCGCAGAGCTTCGCGTTCGAGGTTCAGCCGCTCGAAGGTGGCGCCATTGCCTGAGCCCAACTCCCAGGTGGCGCGCGAATCGTCGTCAAGCGTGAATTCCGAGCGGCGCCCCCTGGTCGAGGGCGACGACTACTATCGCGAAGGACCGTACGTCGTTTTCACAGCGGCGTACCATCTGCGGCGCGGGACCTGTTGTGGATCGGGCTGCAGGCACTGCCCATGGCGCGAGGCAGAACTCGGCAGCAAATGATCGTGCCGGGCTGTATTCTTTTCGAGAGATGAGCAAGCTCTCCCATTTCGACGACGCCGGCGACGCGCGCATGGTGGACGTGAGCGCGAAGCCGGCGACGCGGCGCGAAGCCGAGGCCTCGGTCTTTGTTGCGCTCAACGCGGAAACGCTCGCGGCACTGCCGCACAATCCGAAGGGCAATCCGCTGGAGGTCGCGCGGATCGCGGGCATCCAGGGGGCGAAGCGCACGTCCGACCTTATTCCGATGTGCCATCCTCTGCCGCTGAGCTTTGTCGATGTGCGACTGGAGGTCGGCAGCGATGGGATCTCGATTCGCGCGATCGCAGCCACGACGGCCGGTACCGGCGTCGAGATGGAAGCGATGACGGCGGCCGCCGTCGCCGCGCTCACCGTGTACGACATGTGCAAAGCGCTCGATAAGGGCATCGAGATCCGCAATCTGCGGCTCGAGCGCAAGAGCGGCGGCAAGAGCGGCGATTTTGTGCGTGCAAAAGAACAGTAAAAATCGAGCCAAGCAGCCAACCTGATGCGCTGCTTGATCATCGCGCAGACACGTTCCGCAAGGCGTAACCACAGGCATCCGTCCTCAGCGGGGCGTTCATCTGACTTTCAGGTGTCCCCTGTCCCGCGATGTCTGCGGCTCGTCCTTAGGCAGTGAGGAGCGAGTCCGAGGGGCGGATCAACCGGCGGGGCTACATCACCAGGCACGTCCAAATCTATTTGTTGAGGATGGTCCTCTCTGATGCCCCATGGAGTGGCGACCCCGGGCGGGTTGCCGAAGCCGTTGTCTCTTCTCCGCCCTTTTGACGGAAGCAGCGAGGACCCCGCACGTGCTGGGCGTCGACGGGAGGGACTGGCATGAATCGTTCCCGGTCCGGCAACGCCGTTCTCCGTACCGATCCCGTCGACTGGGCCGAGCCTGTTGCTGTCGAGCCGGTGGTCGCCCGCCCGTTCCTCGTCGACGAAGAATATCTCCTTGAAGAACGCCGGCAGGCACGCGCGGCGCAGATGCAGCAATGGGTGCTGCTGGCGGTACTGGTCCTCTATGCCGCGGTGATTGCGATCGGCATCGCGTTCCACGAACCGTGGGCCGACGAAGCGCAGGCATGGCTGCTGGCGCGCGACTCGGGATTCTGGCACCTCATGTTTCACGCCATTCGCTACGAGGGATCGCCGGGGCTGTGGCACGCGTTTCTCTGGGTGCTGGCGCGTGCGCACGTCGATTACATCGGTATGCGATGGGTCTCCGGCGTTATGGCTCTGGCCGGGGTCTACGTTCTGCTGCGCTGGTCGCCCTTTCCGCTCATCCTCAAAATCCTGCTGCCCTTCGGCTTCTGGTTTGCGTATCAGGATTCGGTCGTCGCGCGCAGCTATGTGCTGTTTGCCATCCTCGCGTTTCCCGCCGCCGCGCTGCTGCGCAGCATCAATCGTCCGGATCACGCGCCGCGCCGCAGCCAGCTTGTCTGGCTTGCGATCCTGCTGGGCCTCATGGCGAATCTTTCCGCGCACGGGTTCGTGGCATCCATCGGCTTCGCTCTTGTGGGACTCGCGTTGCTGCGGCGCAAAGTACGTGCCGGACTGCCGGCGCCGAAAAGGATTCCCGCAGCGATCCTGTGCTGCTTCTGGCTCTTCGTCTTTGTCACGATCTTCCCACCCAGCGATGTGGATTTCCCCGCGGGCCGGAACCTGCAGATGTCCGTGCAAAAAGTATGGGCGACCCTCGGCAGCCAAAAGGCGAAGACCGAACTGAAGGACGAGAAGGACCGCGCCCTGTTCACGCGGGCCGGTGAGTTGCCGATGCACGCCGTGCGGGTGTTCCAGAAAACGCCCGGCGAGGCGCGCTGGCGCCGGATAGCCCGCATCCTCGGACTGATCACCTTCCCGATTTCCAATTTCCGATTTCTCGCGCTTGCGGCGTGCGCTCTGGTCGTGCTTCAGGCATTTGCTTTCCGGCGCGCGCGGGGCGCCATCGGGCCGGTGGGGCTGCTGCCGTGGGTGCTCATGATCGCAGTCTTCAGCTCGATGTATCTCGCGCCGCGCCACGCGGGCATGCTGTGGGAGGCGCTGGTGGCATCGCTGTGGCTGACCTGGCCGGCGAAGCTGGCGTCGAACCACTGGCAGCTCTGGCTGCGCCGCGCCACCGTTGCGGCGCTGGTGCTGGTCGGCATCAACCAGGTGCAGTGGACCGCGCGCTCCGTGTGGGACGACATCCACAAGCCGTACTCGGGCGACGAGGCCATGGCACAGTGGCTCCGGACCCACGAGGCGGGGAAGAGCATCGCCGGTTTCGGCTATCACTCCATCGGCGTGGCGGCGTGGTTCCATCGGCCGCTCTACTTCAATCAGCCGGCGACGTACTGGATCTGGAGCCAGGAGCCGCGCGTCGACGCGCGCGCGCCGTTCGCCATCGCGTCTCACCCTGACGTGATCCTCTTTGGAGGATGGGACTGGAGTGAACACAACGCCGACATCAGCGAGGACTGGATCAAACCCGATCCAGCGACGCTGAACAGTGTTCCGCTCAACGACGACTTCGGCATCATCGCCTACGCAGAAGCGCATGGGTATCGTGAGACGCATCGTTTCTGCGGACATGCGTTCCTGCGCAGCGGCTACTCGGAGGAACTCTGCCAGGTGGCACTCCAGCCGGTACCGGGAGCAACGCCGTCCGGGGTCAGTTCCGAACTGAGCCTCAATGCTGCGCCGGAGGCGCCTGGGCCGTCCAAGTTAAAATAGAAGCGCAGGCAGACTGGACGGTCGCTGTTGCAGCGATGCAGCAGAGGAAAGTCCGGACTCCGCAGGGCAGTGTGCCGGATAACGTCCGGGACCTGAGCCTCAAAGCTCAGGGACGGCAAGTGCCACAGAGAAGATACCGCCCATGTCTCGCAAGAGTCATGGGTAAGGGTGAAAAGGTGCGGTAAGAGCGCACCGCTCCGGCGGTAACGGCGGAGGCAGGGTAAACCCCACACGGAGCAAGACCAAATAGGGAACGAGCCCGGCAGCAATGCCGGCACGCGCCGGCCCGGCGCGGCAGCCCCGAATGGGGCGACCTGGAGACAGGTCGAAAGTTCCGGGTAGGTCGCTACACACGAGCGGCGCAGTAATGCGTCGCCCAGAGGAATGGCCGTCCTCGACAGAATCCGGCTTACAGGTCTGCTTGTAACAGATGGCCCCGGCCGAGAAAGGAAGGTCGGGGCCTTCCCGTTTGTCAGATGTCGATTCTCCCTGGGACTGGATGCGATCCGGACTTCAGCCCCAGGTCCCTGCCACCCGTTTAGGCGCGTCGGCAAAGAGGCTTGCCACAAAATCCAGCATGAAAAGTGGATGCACCGGCTTGGCAAGGATTTCGAACATGGTTCCGCGCCTGGCCGCCTCCTCCATCAGGGCCGGAGTTCCAGCATGCCCGGAGAAGAGAACCAGGTGGCAGGCCGGGCGGTTCGCCTTGAGCACCATCGCCAGATCGATGCCGTTCATGCAGGGGAGCATAACGTCGAGGATTGCCAGATCCGGCTCCCAGGCCGCGATGATCTCAATGGCTTCTTCGGCGGAATGCGCGCAGCGGACGTTGTACCCGTGCTGCTCGAAGATCACCGCAAGCGATTCGGTAATCACTGGATCGTCGTCGACGATCAAAATGCCGCGAGGCATGCCGATCCCCCTCACTGCAACTCCTCTGAAGCAACGAATGATCGAACGGGGCCTGCTGGGGTCCGGGGTCGCGGCACACGTATCTCGGGCCGACCAGTCAGCGCGGCGGAACAGGGGAGCAGGCCTGCGCAGTAACCGTTGATTTGGATGCGGGGAACCCGGGGGGTGCGTTGCCAGAGGCGGTGTCAGATCGTTTGAGGTGAACGTCGTGCGGTTTATCGCGTTCGGAAGTGCTCCCAGCCGCCGGGTTCTACAGGAACCCTAGTGTGCTCTGTGGTTTGCAGCATGATCCGAGACGTCCGGCGCGCGCTTCTGCGCATGACGCCAATCTCGCAGACCGGAACGCCGGCGAGGATTCGGGGAATCCGGACCCCGGGGGGCACCGTGAAGAGCAACTCGTAGTCTTCGCCTCCGTGGAGAGCGAGGGCGAGGGGATTCTTCCTCTTTCCCGTCAGGGGATGGATCGGTAGCGCCGTTTCCTCGATGACGCAGGACAGCCCCGAGGCCTCGAGCAGATGCGCCAGGTCCGTCGACAAGCCATCGCTGAGGTCGATCGCCGCGCTCGCCAGCCCGCGCAAACGCCGCCCAAGCGCCAGCCGCGGCTCGGGATAGAGGTGCGGATGCCCGGGCTCAGCGCGCACGAATTGCCTGAATCGGGCTGGATGTTTCGCGAGCTCCGCCAGTTCAGCCGCCGCTCCTCCGAGCGCGCCGGTCACGTAGATTCGGTCGCCGGCTCTGGCTCCCGAACGCAACAACGCCTGACCTGCGGGAATCTGCCCGACGGCAACGATGTCCGCGAGGATGAGCCCCTCACGGTTCGCCACGGTTGGCGACTCGGCGGTGTCGCCGCCCGCCAGCGGCACGCGATGCTTCCTGGCCAGAGCGAGAAAGCCCTGCAGAAATCGTTCTACCCAGGCGGCCGGCAGCCGCGCCGGAACAGCGAGCGAGAGGAAGACGGCCATGGGCTCGGCGCCCATGGCGGCGAGATCGCTGAGCCCGCGCGCCAGGCACCGGTGTCCCACCGACTCCGCCGGATGCCACGCGCGCCGGAAGTGCCGGTTCTCCAGCGTGAAGTCGGTGGTGACGCAAATCTCATTGCCGGGCTTCGGCCGCAAGACGGCGCAGTCGTCGCCGATTCCCAGCCGCACCGCGCGCGATGCGGCGAGACCGCTGCGCGCCTGGCGCCGGATCGTTTCGATCAGCGCCAGTTCGCCTGGAACGGTTCGGGATGGCTTCCGTGCACTCACTGCAGGTTCACCTCGGAACAGAATAGCTGCTGCATGTGCCGCTCAGGAGCCGATGGAGAGATGTGCCGGTCCCCGGTATTCTGAACAAGCCCTTATGCCGAATCCGACCGAGATCCTCCGCGCCCGACTGCAGCCCTTCTTCGCCGAAGGGGGCGCCGCTGTCGGCGATCGTGCTGCCATGGAAGCCTTCCTTGAACTGCGGCTCGCCCTGGAAGCTGGCCTGGTGCGCGCCGCCGAGCCCGACCCCGCATCGCCGACCGGATGGCGCGTGAATGCCTGGGTCAAGCAGGGCATCCTCCTCGGCTTCCGCCTCGGCCAACTGCAGGGGATGGGCTACGGTCTCTCCTTCATCGACAAGGACACCTACCCTGCGCGCAAATTCACGCCCGAACAGGGCGTCCGCATCGTTCCCGGCGGATCCTCGGTGCGCACCGGAGCGTACCTTGCCCGCAGCGTGGTGATGATGCCGCCCAGCTACGTGAACGTCGGCGCCTGGGTCGGCGAAGGCACGATGATCGACTCCCATGCGCTGGTCGGCTCGTGCGCGCAGATCGGCAAGCGTGTGCACCTGAGCGCAGCTGCCCAGGTCGGCGGCGTGCTTGAGCCGGTCAACGCCAGCCCTGTGATCCTCGAAGACGATGTTCTTGTGGGGGGCAACTGCGGCGTCTACGAAGGCACGATCGTGCGCAGCAAAGCCGTGCTCGCCGCCGGAACGGTTCTGACGCGTGGCACTCCCGTTTACGACGTCGTGCGCGGTGAGGTGCTGCGCGCGGACAAAGACAGGCCGCTCATCATTCCTGAAGGCGCTGTGGTGGTGCCGGGGGCGCGCGCCATCGGCAAGGGCCCGGCGAAAGACTGGGGCCTGAGCGTCTACACGCCCGTGATTGCGAAGTATCGCGACGAAAAGACCGAGCTCAGCCTCGCGCTCGAAGAACTGCTCCGCTGATTATGCGTCTTTTTCCATTGCTTCATGAAGAAACAGCAGGGGCGTGCCGTTCTTTCCGGCCCAGCGGATGCTGGAGATCAGGTCTCCCATATTCGGGACGGTAACATCCTGTACAGGAAGATAGATCCCCAGACAGTTCTCGCTCCATAAATGGTTCGCCATGAGAAAGAGGAGCTTGTAACAGGAGGGCCATTCCGATGCCGGAATCTTCGGGCCGTCAGGGTAGTCCACCGCCAGCCACGCGCTGTGCCGCTCCCAGGCTCTCTGGCGTACCTGATTCCCTTCGATACCGTGGCGCCGGTAGCGTCCGCTGCCGCGACGCAAACCGAAGGTCACATCGGAAACCCGCACCAGCCAGTGTCCGCGCCCCTGACGCCGCACGATCGATGCTTCGCTCTCCCCTTCGCCCCATGCCATCGTGGCAAGCTCAGCCGCGGCCTGCCGATTCAGTTCGATCGGCCGATCCAGCAGCAGCACCAGCGAGGGGCAGGGGGTTTCCTTTACGTTGGGAGATCCGCTGACCACACTTCCCAGAAACCGGATCGCTCGTCGTAACATCGCGCGATCCATGTTACGACGGAAGGCGCGGAAGTTAAAGCTTTTTGCAGAAGAACCGCCGGAAAATGTTATTTATCCGTACCTATTCACTTATTCGGCCTGAGATATCCGGTCCGGGGGCCGGAATTCCGGTGTCCATACCCGCATGCGGGCCGTCGATGCTTCGGAAGCGAATCGGGTTTCTGATCGGGAAGGCTCTACGCCACTTCGCGCGCTTCGCGCTCGATGGAGCGATGCGTCATGAAACGCTCCAGAGCCTGCATGGCGCAGCCCTGGCCGCACAGGTGATGCATCTCGGGGTTGCGGCTCTCGGCGAAATTCCACGGCAGCAGCGTGAAGCGCTGCTCGGGCTGGCCCTCGTCGAAGCACGGCACATCCCCGAGCATGTACATCCACCAATGGTTCGAGTCGCCTTTCTTCTTGCCGCAGATATCGCAGGTGAAGGAAACGTCCCAGACCATGGTTACTCCTCGTGAAATGCGCTTGTGCCTACCGTAGTATGAATCCGGAGCCCGGGCAGTAGCTCTTCCGTGGGAGCCCTTTGGATTTCCGACTGCCGGGCGCACATCCGCGTCCCGCGGGAGCTGGCTGGCGCGGTGGTGCAGCGGACCTCTGCGTCTTCGACCCTTGTGGTTTCGTCCGGTTGCGCCGGCCGGTGCCGCAACTCCTGGTCCGCAGCTGTTACTGTCATCACCGCACCTTTGAGAAGTTCGAGCGCGCCGCTCATCTTTGCAATTGCAGCCATGGTTGGGCAGCAGTCTGCCCGCAGGGCGCGGTCTTCCGCCGCCTGTTGTTGTGGATGCGTGGATGCTTCAGATTCGTCTTGCGGTTGCTGGTTCAGCCGCGCTTCGGATTCCGCGGCATCATTTGACGCGTCCGAATAGCCGGCACAGCCGGGTTCGGGGCCCATTTCGCACTCTGTATCTGCCGCGTTTTCCACGGCCGAACAACCTGCGGGTGGCGAGGCTTCTCCATGGCAACCTCCCGTGGATTCAGTTTAGTCCTCGCCAGGCTCGCCGGTCTGCGGCTGGGCCGATTACTGCGGAGCCGGCCCGCGCACGATCTGCACCAGATTGTCCGGCTGGACGTGCTTCGCAAACGCGGCTTTCACGTCCTCGGCGGTCAGCCCGTAATACTTCTTCGCCGCCAGAATCGGTTCATCCAGCGGCAGTCCAACCACCGCGCGGCCCAGCAGCCCTCCGGCCACGGCATCTTCGCTGGACTCGCTCAGAGGAATCTGCCGCAACAGCAGGGCCTTCGCCTGATGCAGCTCCGCGTCGGAGACGTTCTGGGTGCGCATCTGGTCCAGATCGCGCACGATCAGCGCGCGCGCCTTCGACACATTCGGCGGATCGCAGCCGTAGTTCACCGAATAGCTGGCGCGCGTCTTCGAAGCGTCCATGCTGACGTCCACGTTGTACACGTAGCCCGCCACCTGGCGCAGGTCGTGATACAGCCGCGTCGCGTAGAAGCCGCCGCCCAGCACATGATCGCCGAGCTGCAGCGGATAGTAATCCGGATCGAAGCGGTTGATGTCGATCTGCTCCGCCAGGGTGACCGAGTCCTGCACCGCCTGCGCATCCGGCACGGTGGCTGCCGATGCCTGGTTCACCGGAATCGCCGGCAGCGTGGTGTTCGGCTCCGGCCCGGTCGCCTTCCAGTCGCCAAACCACTTTTCGATGACGCTCTTTGCTTCGTCCGGCGTCACGTCCCCGATCACGACAATCGTCGTCAGATCCGGCCGCACCGTCGATGCGTGGTACTGCTTCACATCGTCCAGCGTCAGCTTCATCACCGTATCCGGAGTCGCCTCGCGCAGCACCGGATCGTTCTTCGGGAGCAGTTCCGTGTCCAGCGCCCGCGACGTGCGGTAGCCGGGGCTCTGCAGATTGCCCGCGACAAACTGCGCGATCTGCTGCTGGGTGATTTTGAAGGCCTGCTCCGGCAGCGCCGGATGCAGCTCGTTATCCGCCAGCAACTGCACGCCGCGCGAGAAATATTCCTTCAGCACTTTCACCGAGAAACCGTAGCCCGCGCTCTCGTTCGCGGCAATATCGTCCAGCGCTTTCTGGAAGGCGATCCGGTCCAGCGACGTTGTGCCGTACGAGTAGAGGTCGTCCAGCACCTCACCCACGCCCTCCTGACCTGCGGGCGACTGCAGATCGCCGTTGTGTTTCACCGATCCCATCACCGTCACCGTGGGACTCGTCGTATCTGTCCGTACGATCAGGCGGATGCCGTTGGCCAGCTTCGTATCGGAAACCGGCAGGAATGTCGTCGGGACCTGCAACTGGCTCAGCTGCTTCTGCGCCCAGTCCGGCAGGGTCACGGGTTTCGTCGGAGCTGAGGTCGTCTTCTCCGCGCCTCCGAATCCCTTCTGCGCCACCGGCTGGCCGTTGGGCGCCGGCTTCAGCGTCGCCGTGATGGTCGGCGCGTTCAGCAGATACTTCCTGGCCACGCGATTCACATCCGCCAGCGTCACTTTTTTGATTGCGTCGATGTCTTCATCCGGCGAATTGCGGCCCTCGGCGGCCAGCGCATCGGACCAGACGGAAGCCAGATCCGGAATCGAGTTGCGCTGGAACTCGGCCTGCGCGATCTCGGCGCGCTTCGCCGCATCCACCAGATCGGCCGGAACGCCGTCGGCGGCATACTTGTTCACGATTTGCCGCATTTCTTCGACGGCCGGGTTCGCGTCCTGCCCAGCCGGCTGCGCGATCAGGCCAAAGGCTACGCTCGCCTCCGGATACGTCTCTGCCAGGCCGAACTCCGCCGCCAGCGCCTTGCCGGCCGGCACCATGCCGTACAAATCGGCGCGCTGGCTCGACAGCACATCGGAAAGGATCTGCATGGCTGCGTAATCCGGCGAACTCGTCCCCGGCATCCGCCACGCGATGAATCCCAGAACGTAAGGCAGATTGCTGTCCAGCGTGAAGGTCTCCTGCTTCACCGGCTGCAGCTCGATCTTCGGATGCGAGGGCAGCGGATGGCTGGGAATGTCACCGTAGAGCTCGTGAATCTTCGCGAGCGTCGCCGCCGGATCCACGTCGCCTACGACGATGAGGATCATGTTCGACGGCGTGTACCACTTGTCGGCAAACGCCTTCAGCATCGCGCCGGTCGTCTTGTCGAACGAGGGCCGCGTCCCCAGCGCATCGTGCGCGTAGGGCGTGCCGGCGAACATATCGGCGTTCATGCGGTCGAGAAACTTGTACGTGGGATTGGAAAGGTCGCGCGCGACTTCCTGCTCGATGGCGCCGCGCTCGTGCTCCCACTCCGCATCGGAATCCTCGATGCCGCGCAGGCAGGAGGCCTGCGCCTGGAGCGCCACATTCACATCGGCTGCGGGAACGGTCTCGAAATACTGCGTGATGTTCTGCTGCGTGTCCGCGTTATTGTCCCCACCCATCAGCGCGAAGATGGCCGCGGTCTGATCCGCAGTCATGCCTTTGCATCCGCGGAAGGCCATGTGCTCCTGTGCGTGCGCCATCCCTGGAAAGCCTTCCGGCGTCTCGTCGCCGCCCACGATAAAGTTGGCTTCCACGGTCACGACCGGAGCCAGCTTGTTGGGGATGATGACGACACGCATGCCGTTGGGCAGAGTCGCCCGCGTGGGCGGCTCTGCAGCGGCGCGAAGCAGCGGCGTGGCGGCAAAAGTCAGCAGGAGCAGCGGCAAAACAGGCGAGAAAGACGGACGCTTCACAAACCCTCCGGGAGGAGTTTCCCTTTAAGGAATGGTAAAGGAAAGGGACCAGGGGTATGGCAGGGGAAGCTCCTGAACGCTTTACATATGACGCTTCGCGTTATAGAATGAAGCCATGATCGTCAGTTTCGGCGATGCCGAAACCTCGAAACTGTTCGTGCACCGCAGAAGCCGCCGATTTACGGCAATCACAAAGGTGGCATTGCGCAAGCTCGATCAGCTGGAGGCAGCGAAAGCGCTCGATGATCTCCGTGTACCTCCAGCCAACCGGCTGGAACCGTTGAAAGGCGATCGTCACGGGCAGTACAGCATTCGCATCAATGAACAATATCGTGTGTGCTTTGTCTGGCGATCGGATGGCGCTCACGAAGTCGAAATTGTGGATTATCACTGAATGGCACGGCGAGGACCCATGACCCTCAGACGACCCCGCGAAGGATGGAAGATCGAAGGCGTCACGACCCATCCGGGCGAGATGCTCCTGGAGGAGTTCCTCATCCCGCTCAGCATCAGCCAGAACCAACTGGCTCTCGATCTCCGCGTGCCCGCTACACGCATCGGCCAGATTGTGAACGGCAAGCGCTCCATCTCTTCGGATACCGCTCTGCGCCTTGCACGATATTTCGGCAACAGTCCGGAGTTCTGGCTGAACCTGCAGCAGATGTACGACCTGAGCAAAGCCCGCCAGGACTCTGCGGGCCGCATCCATGAAGAGGTGCGGCCCCTGAAGCGAAGCGCATAGTCGAGGACCTGCTACTCTTCCCCGATCGGCATCCCCGGGGGGGCCGTCACCGGCTTCGCCGGCACAAACTTCGCCGGATCCTTCAGGAACTCGTCGATCCGAGCCACCTCAAAGGCCCGCCAGGCCGCCTCTTCGCCGCTCACGACATCCCGCGTGTAGCCATCCCGCAGCGACTGCAGCTTCACGCGCACCGTGCCCCGCACTTCCGCCGAAGCCTGCGGATTCGCCGCCAGTCCCAGCATCGCCTCGATGATGCGGCTGTCGACGCCGCGCTTCACCTCCGCGGCCAGCCCGCTCGCATCCGCACTCCCCGTCGATTTCTCCGTCGCGTCGATCACCTCGTCCAGCGATGGCTCCGCGCTGTCGCGCGCGTGATACTCCGCCAGCCGGTTCGCGCGTTCCGCGTTGAACACCAGGCCCAGCGTCAGATCCGCCGCCGATTCCGCCGTTGCCACCGGATCGAACGTGACGCCCGTATCCGACGGGAAGCTCTCCTCGGTCCGCGGCAGCCCCGGCGTGCGTGGCGGCAGCAGCTTCAGGATCGAGTCCGGAATCGTCAGCAACTCCGGCGAAAGCGTCTTCAGCACGCTGGCCAGCGCGTGCCGCTGATCCGCCGGATCCACAATCTCCGGCAGCATCTGACCATCGCCGCGCACGTTGTAGCGGTAGTCGAGCCCGCCAATCTCCTTCGCCGCCGCCTCGGTCTGGTAGCGGTGGAAGAGGTACAGCGGCACCAGCGTGTCTTCCAGCTGCGCCAGCGGCTCGCCCTCGTGGATCGCATCCACGCCGAAGCGCTTCAGCGCCGCCTCGCGCACCGTCAGCACGCGATCCAGCTCCGCCGCCGGGTCCGTTCCGTTGTCCCACAGGTGCGCGTGCGGATGCGCCGAGCCCAGGGGCCGCGCGTCCTCATCGGTGATGAAGATCATCCCCGTCTTTTCCGAGTCGTGCAGAATCCTTTCCAGCGCCGCATCGTCCTCCACCGGCTTGCCGTCGCGATCGAACTCGCGATAGCCGTAGTCGATCGCCGTCTTATCCCACGTCCCGATCCCCGCCGGATACGCATGGCTCACGTCGGGCACGCCGTTCGCCCCGAGCGTCACCCACGGATGCGGATAATCCATCACCGACATCGTCTGATCGGGCGAGTGGGGGAAGCTGCTCGCGGCAAAGTTATGCGCCAGCCCCAGCGTGTGTCCCGTCTCATGCGCGCCCAGCTGGCGGATGCGCTGCAATACCATCTGCAGCGCCGCATCGTGCGCCTCATCGGCCGCCGGCTTGCCATGTTCATACGGAGCCAGCAACGCCTCGGCGATCAGATAATCCTGGCGCCCGCGCAGACTGCCCAGCGTCACGTTGCCCTTGATGATCTCGCCCGTGCGCGGATCGGTAATCGTCGCGCCGTAGCTCCAGCCGCGCGTGTAGCGATGCACCCACTGAATAATGTTGTAGCGGACATCCATCGGGTCCGCGCCCTCCGGCAGCACATCCACGCGAAAGGTGCCCGGCGCCCACCCGGCGGCCTGGAACGCCTGATCCCACCAGCGCGCGCCTTCCACCAGCGCGCTGCGCAGCGGCTCCGGCGCGCCGCGGTCGACGTAGTACTGGATCGGCGTCATCGCCTCGCACGCGTGCGTGCAGTTGGGATCCTTCTTGATGAGCCGATGCCGCTCGATGAACTGCTGGGTCAGGGGCGCGCTCAGCGGAGCATCGTAGTCGCGGTAGGTCATGGGGAAATATCCGGCGCGCGGCGAGAAGCGGCGCGGCGTGAATCCCGGAGGGGGCAGCTCGACAAACTCCTGGCGCTCGCGAATTGTCACCGCGCGCGGATCGGGCGAGACTTCGCGCAGAATCCGCCCCACCGGCTGCAGATCCTCGGGGCGCGTGGCAAAGGTCAGCTCCGCTTCGACGACGGTGTTCTTCGGGAAGGCCTTGGTGTGCTGCATCACGAAGGTCGAGCGCGCCGGATCGACGTGGAAGGCGCCCTGCTTGCCCATCGCCAGCCCTTCGGCCACATGGTGCACATCGCTCAGGAAAAACTGCGTCGCATCGACGAGCACCGTGCCGTCGGGATTCTCCGCCTCGACCGTGAAGCCGGCCACGACCGAGATGGGGAACGACTCCTCAACCGCGGCCGCCACCGCCTCTTCACTCGACGAACTGCGGAAGCGCAGGTTCGGCTCAACCAGCAGCAGCTTTGGCCCGGTGCGCTCGAAGCGGACGATCTCCCCCGGCGCGGTCTGCCCGCGGTCCATGCCGTAGCCGCCCAGCTCGCTCGATCCCATGCTCCATGGTGTGGAGTTGGTCCAGATCAGATCCTGCGAGCGCGTGTGCGCGGCGTTGCCGTCGAGCGGCACTTCGAGATAGAGCTTGCCGGACTTCGCGTCCCAGTCCAGCGGCAGCAGCCCAGGCATGTGCTGCATGGATCGCGTCCTGTCCGCGAAGGAGGCAGGGGCCTTCGCTTCGGCGCTATGCGCAGCAGCGAATCCGGTGGAACTGACGATCAGGGCAAGGGGAAAGGCAACAGCCAGCAGATAAGAGCGCGTGCAAGCCATGCGTCGTTATAGCACGGAGATGGATTCAGCTATCGATCAGGGGCGCTGTTGAAGTAAATGGTCGGGACGGGCAGATTTGAACTGCCGACCCCTCGCACCCCAAGCGGAATGCTCGTTTGCAAAGCGAGAGGAGGTGCCCAGCCAAATGCTACTGCCGAGGCCTACCTCTTTCGATCTCTTGATATTAGAGCGATTGGCCGAGTTGCGCCCATTCCGACCAGTTGAGGGCGGTGATGGGGGTGATTGCCCATGCTTTTCCCCATAATCCACCCTCGCCGAATCAGCCCCTAGCTGATGCCTCGTCCCGTACTTCTCCAAAGCGGTTCCTCTTTGTGAAGATCACGGAAGCGCCGTAGTGATCACAGAGCATCACCATCCCCCCGATTATCCGCAATGACTCCGGATCCAGATCGGGGGCCAACTCCTCAGCCGTCACAAGTACGACCTTGAGTCCAGATTTCAACGCTTCCACAAGGCCACCAAAATCAAGAGAGACCTCTGTTTCCAAGATGGTTATTCTTCTCTCGCGCTGATCGACCGTCATCGTGCAAGCTCCCGTGGCGGAATCGTGTTCTTCTCGATGAATCGTTCAACCGAATCTTCGGTGATGCGTACGAGGCGTCCGACCTTGACGACCTCCAACTTCTCGCGTTTCAGGATCCACGACCGTATGGTCGCGGGTCTTACGCCAAGACGCTCTGCTGCGGCTTCGACGGTCAATAGCCTCGAGCCTGACTTCATTGGCTTCATGCATTCTCCATGGTTAGTTGGCTTTGATTCCGCGGGTGAGAGTGCGGAACGGACTGAAGGGAAGGGCTCCCGCCGACTCGAACAGACAGTCCTAACTAACGATTAGTTTGGTTCAGGAGAGTGTCGGCGTGTAGCGCTGTATCTCTTTTGAAATCAGCAGCTTACGATTTGACTAGATGCATATTGTTCCTCACAATTCTCCCTGTGTCAAGCGGCGCTGTCACGGAGGGGAAATGGCGCTTTACAAGCAAAAGGGGTCGAAAATCTACTGGTACGAGTTTCGCTTTGCGGGTCAGAGGATTCGCGAAAGTTCAAAGTCTGCTTCCCCGAAAATCGCCCGGGACGCTGAGCGCGCGCGCCGCAATCAACTCGAAGAAAACTACAACAGCATTAAAAAGCCAGGTCTGCAGAAGTGCTTCTCTGTGGCCGCGGAGGAGTACATCTCGCTTCGGCGAGCAGAACTTGCACCAAAGACTATGGAAATCATCGAACGTGGCGCTAGCCAGTTGTTGCCGTTCGTCGGTAAGAAGCTCCTTTCGGAGATCACTCCGATTGACATCAAGCGAATCGTCGAGGCGCGAATCGGGCAAGGATCTTCGAACAGGTATGTCAACATGACGATCGAGACGCTTCGGGCCATTTTGCGTCGGAACAATCGTGTCCTTTCGGCAAGGCTGCATGAAATGGGGTGTGCAAGGTTGGTAGGGTGAGTCAGCCGGAGAAGGTCGGCTGACGATGGCGGTGAAGAAGTCGGTGGTACCAGATTCAGTGCAGCAGTTGGGGCAACAGTTCGATGAGTTCCGCTCGACACGTAGCGGGCGAAGGAAGCTGCCGGAGTCGTTGTGGCAGGCGGCGGTGGAGCAGGCGCGGCAGCACGGAGTGAACGTGGTGGCGCAGGCACTGCGGCTGGATTACAACGTGCTGAAGCGGCGGGTGGGATCGGTGGAGCAGCCGAGGGGAAAAGCCCCGCTGCCTGCGTTTGTGGAGCTGATCGGCGCCACAGGTGCGGTTGCCGACGAGTACGTGATCGAGTTCGAGAGTTCGCCGCACCCGCGGATGCGGGTGCAGTGGAAGAGTGCGACGGCGCCGGACTGGGCCACGCTGCTGCGGGCGTGGCGCGAAGTGATGGGATGATCCAGATCACGCCGCAGATGCGGGTGCTGGTGGCGATCGAGCCGGTGGACGGACGCAAGGGAATCGATTCGCTGGCGCGGCTGTGTCAGGAGCAGCTCGCCGAAGATCCGTTCTCGGGCTGCGTGTTCATCTTCCGCAGCCGGAGAAGCACGACGGTGCGCGTCTTAACTTATGACGGGCAGGGTTTTTGGCTTCTGATCAAGAGACTGTCGAAGGGTAAGTTCGTCTGGTGGCCGGAAGGCGAAGGCTGTACGGCACGGCGGCTGGAAGCGTGGCAGGCGCAGTTGTTGCTGGCAGCCGGAGATGCATCGCGAGTAAGAGCGGCACCGGTGTGGCGCCCTGTAAGCGGCAGCGCGGCCTGAAGCGGACCTGAACAGGTACAGCCAGAAAAAATAGTCCAAAAAGTCCTGGCTTTTTGAAACGACCTGCGCGAACCTGGGTTGGTGACGAAGCCCGAAGTGCTGGAGATCCCGCGCGAAGATCTGGAATCGCTGCTGGAGCGTGTACGGCCGTCGCTGCCGGAAGAGGACTTCCGGAAGCTGAAGGCACTGGTGGAAGGGCTTGAGCTTCTCACCGAGCTGATCGCCGACAAGGACACCACGATCCGGGACCTGAGGAAGCTGCTGTTCCCGCTGGTGACGGAAAAGACGCGCGAAGTCCTGGAGCGGGCGGGGCTCAGCGATAAGCCGAAGCCGGCAGCAGACGATAAGAAGAAGGCGAAGAAGCCCGGGCACGGGCGCAACGGAGCTGATGCCTACAGTGGCGCCACGCGCGTGGAAGTACCGCATGGGCAGCTGACAGCCGGCGATCACTGCCCGGGCTGCGAAAAAGGGCGAGTCTACGTACAGCAGGATCCACGGGTACTGGTGCGGATCGCGGGGCAGGCCCCGCTGACGGCCACCGTCTACGAACTGGAGCGGCTGCGCTGCAACCTCTGCGGGGAGGTGTTCACTGCACCGACTCCGGAAGGAGTGGGCGAGGAGAAGTACGAAGACACCGCGGCGGCGATGATCGCGCAGCTGAAGTACGGCAGCGGCATGCCGTTCTACCGGCTGGAACATCTCGAACAGAGTCTCGGCATCCCGTTGCCGGCGGCCACGCAGTGGGAGATCGTTGAGGAAGCGGCGGAGCCGATGCGACCGGCGTGGGATGAACTGATCCGGCAGGCAGCGCAGGGCGAAGTGCTGCACAACGATGACACCAGCGTGCGGGTACTGCATCTGGCGCGGGAACCGGCCGATGAGCGCACCGGAGTCTTCACCAGCGGCATCGTGTCGACAGCGCCAGGCTGGAAGATCGCGCTGTTCTTCAGCGGGGCAAAACACGCGGGCGAGAACCTGACCGCGGTGCTGAAGCATCGCGCGGCAGGACTGGCTGCGCCGATCCGCATGTCGGACGCGCTGGCGCGGAACGCGCCGAAGCTCAGTGACGGCGTGGAGGAGCTGATCGCCAACTGCCTGGCGCACGGGCGGCGGCAGTTCGTTGAAGTGCTGACGAACTTCCCCGAGGAGTGCCGCCATGTGCTGGAGTCGCTGGGAGCGGTGTATCGCAACGACGCGATCGCGCGGGAGCAGAAGATGACACCGGAGGAGCGGCTGCGCTTCCATCAGCAGCACAGCCGTCCAGTGATGGATAAGCTGCACGGCTGGATGCAGGCGCAGCTGGACAACCGAAGGACAGAGCCGAACTCCGGACTGGGCAAGGCGATCCAATATATGTTGCGCCACTGGAAGGCGCTGACCCTGTTCCTGCGCACGGCCGGGGCACCACTCGACAACAACATCTGCGAGCGATCGCTGAAGCGAGCGATTTTGCATCGCAAGAACTCACTGTTTTACAAAACCCTGAACGGAGCCCAGGTGGGCGATCTCTATATGAGCCTCATCCACACCTGCGAGCTGAACGGCGCCAATCCGTTCGATTACCTGACCGAGTTGCAGCGGCATGCCGAAGATCTGGCACGGAATCCGGCGGAGTGGATGCCGTGGAATTACCGCAGCCGCATCGCTGACTCCTGACGCGCTACCATAGCCCACATGGCCGAAAAGGATAGTCTCCGGCCGTGATCGGAAAGCAGCGGCAAATGCCCGGAAAACAGGCACCCAAAACCGCCAAATCGGGAAGGGTTTTCGGCCACCCCGGCAAACGGGCAAAAACAGTGCTTCGCGTGGGTCTATACGCCCGCCTCTCCACGCATGATCAGCAAACGTTGGCCATGCAGAATCGCGCGATGCGTGAGTATGCTGCCCGCCGTGGCTGGACGATCGCCATGCAGGTGAAGGAAGTTGGCTCTGGCGCTTCGC
>JBKICP010000225.1:0-10282 GCA_046567085.1 Acidobacteriota bacterium | reverse complement strand
ATCTGCGCCACCTGTGCTGCCGAAGAAGCCTACGCCTACAAGATGACCAAAGCCGGTAAGACACCCGATCAGATTCGCGCCGGCATCGAACGCAAGGAGTACGAGTCGATCGATCTCGATGCGCTCGGCCGCAGCTAGAACCCGCCGGTCGCCAATACAAACCTCGCTCGATTCGCGCCGATCGACTCTTCGTTATCGCTTCCCATCATGACGCGTCTTCTGCGCTGCCTGCCTTTGCTGCTGCTGTTCCTGTGGAGTGCCGGTTCCTTCTCTGCGGCAACGCGACGCCGCCCCGGGCCGTACGTCGCGCAGTGTGTCGGCGTCACGCTTGCGGCCAGCTACATCGCCGATGTGGGAACCAACGGCGGCCCCGGATTCCAGTTCGTCATCGAGAACAACACCCGCAAAGACATCCGCCTCGCGCAGCCCGTTCCCTCCAGCGCGCACTGGTACGCCCGTGTCGGCATGCGCTGGCTCTGGCGCGCCTCGGCGGGACGCGGCGGAGCGCTCGTCAACGCGCTCAGTGAGAAGGGCGCGATGTTCGCCTATCAGCCCTCCACACCGCCCGAGCACGTCGACGATCTCACCGTCCCCGCGCACGGATCGCAGCAGTGGACCGTTGCCATGCGCGACGACCCGGCGATTCAGTACCGCCCCAGCTGCGCGCACTGCAACTACCCTGGCGAAACCGAATACCGCGCGATCTTCGCCTACGCCTATCTGCCCAGTCCCCAGGAACACGTGCCCGATCTGCTGCGCTGCGGACTGCGTTCCGCCCCCGTGCCCATGCCGCCCGTCGCGCTCCAGACGCTTAAAACGCCGCCCGAGACGCACTGATCCGCAAAAATATTCCTCCGCTCTGCGGCACAACACGCCGTACCGGCGTGGGTTGGAAACGGCAACAGGAGGAAGTACCCCGCACCACCATGAAAAACAAATTCTTCGCAATGGCACTCGGCGGAATCCTCGCGCTTGGCGCGAATGCCGCCCTCAACGCGCAGGACCAGGCCCAGTCTCCGGCTCCCGCGCAGGACCAAACCCAGTCAACCGCCAGCCAGCAGCAGGGCTCGTGGGGCCACGGTCATCGCATGGACCCCGACCGCCAGCTCGCCCATCTGACAAAAACCCTCAACCTCTCGGCCGATCAGCAGAACCAGATCAGGCCCATCCTCGTCGATCGCCAGCAGAAGATGCAGGCCCTCTGGCAGGATCAGACGCTCTCCCGCCAGGACCGCCGCAGCAAAGCCATGGCCATCCAGCAGGACACGCGTACGAAGCTCGAAGCCGCGCTCAACGATCAGCAGAAGCAGCAGTTCGAAGCCATGCAGGCGAGGATGCAGGCTCACCGCCAGCAGAGGATGGGCGGCCCCGGCGCACCGCCTCCCGACAGCGCTCCGCAGGGCGAATAATCTCACGCCGCGTGCGCATGCAGGCCGCCGGTTCTCTTCCGGCGGCCTGCTTCATCGGTGCCGTTCGCTGTGACGAATCTGCACCAACTCCGCTCGCGACGAGGGAAGGGAAGCCGCCGGCAGCATCAGTTCCATAAAAACATTCGCCCGCTCGTATTTTGATTTCTGTGCCGGTTCAGGCAGATGGCGAAAACCCGCCTCTTCGTACAGATGAATCGCCGCCGCGGCCTTCGTGTTCGACTCCAGATAGAGCCGCACCGCGCCCATCTGCCGCGCTACATCGATGGCGAACCGCAGCAGCCGCCGTCCCACTCCGCCGCCGCGCGCCGTCTCCGCCACCGTCATCTTCGCCAGTTCGTACTCGCCCGGCGTCATCGGAATCAGCGCGCAGCAGCCGATTGCTTCGCCGTCGCGCTCGGCAATCAGGATTTGCCCTCCCGGATCGAGGATGTGCTTCCTCGGATCGCTGATGATCGCTCGATCCGCCTCCTCGAGTGTGAAGAACTTGCTGATCCAGTCTTCGTTCAGGCGAAGGAACGCAGCGTCGTCGCCTGGCCGGTACGTGCGCAGGACGAAGCTGTCGGTGTGCGATGACGTCATGCCGCGAGACTACCAATTGCCCCGCTCCGGCTGCACGGCGACTGCAGCGAACCGATACCTACAGGCATCGAGCAGCCCCAAATCCCTCCGCGAACGGGCTGGACCTGGGCGAGCTGCCGCCGGTTTGTCGACGAACGGACTCTCGCGTAAGCTGTCTCCACCCCGCCGAAGCCGAACGGGAAGGGAAGGAAGTCGCTCTATGGTGCGCTTGCTGCTCAAGTGGCTGTTGCAGGCTTTTGCTTTGCTGATCACCGCGCGGCTGGTGCCCGGCTTTCATGTCCGCAGCGTAGCCGCCGCTCTCGTTGCCGTGCTGATCATCGGCCTGCTCAATGTCACGCTGGGCCTGCTGCTCAAACTCATCACCCTGCCCCTCGGCATCATCACCCTGGGATTGTTCTTCCTCGTGATCAACGCCTTCATCCTCAGGCTCGCCGGCGGAGTCGTCCCCGGATTCTATGTCTCCACCTGGTTTGCCGCTCTCGTCGGCGCCGCGGTGCTCGCCGTGCTCCACATGCTCACCGCTCGGCTGCTCGATAAGAACGACTAGTGGGCCTGTCGCGGTGAAATCGTTCGTGGGACATCTCACACAATTTTCTTCCTGTCATCCCGAAGCGAGTGCCGAGCAGCGCTCCGCGAGTCGAATGGGGACCTGCGTTTTTCGTGCTACACCTGCGAATGTCTTCCTTGTGACACGCCACATGCGTTCCGACCGGAAGACCTGAAGGCTTTTCGCGAAGCGGTGCTGCGCAGCAGCACGACGGTAAAAGCCCCGGCCTTCAGGCCGGGGAACAGGCGGCTGGAAAACGATGGCCTTCAGGCCCGGAAAACCTGAAGCCGACGAGTCCGGCGGCAACGGGATTCGTTCCAGCCGCGTCTACAATGGTGGCATGCCGCCCGCAAATTCCTCCCGTCGCCGGCACCGGACGCCCCCACCTGGCGAAACGGGACAGGAAGCCCTCTACCTGCGCTCCCTCAGCGACCGCCAGGTCCAGGTCCACGTGAAGCTGCAGGACGGCGAAACCGTCTCCGGCTGGATCGAGTATTTCGACGAGCGCATGATCCGCCTCACCCGCGAAGGCAAGCCGAATCTCTTCATCTATAAACACCAGATCCGCACCATTACCGAGCATGGCCGCCCCGGACGCCGCCGCGGTAACGGGGAAGCGGCCAGTGAGGACAACGCGTGACCGCAGCCCCGACCCACACCTGGATCCCGAAAGACATGGACTTCGCCGCGCGCGCCGTCCCCATCGCGCTGGAAGCCGGCGCGCTCATCCGCAGCTATTTCGAGCGCGGCGTCGCCACCGAGTACAAGGGCGATGTCGACCTCGTCACCGAGGCCGACCGTGCCTCTGAAAAGCTCATCACCGAGCGCATGAGCGCTGTCTTCCCCAGTCACGGCATCTACGGCGAAGAAGGCGCCCGCCAGCGCATCGACAGCGAGTATCGCTGGTACGTCGATCCGCTCGATGGCACCACCAACTTCGCCCACGGATTCCCCGTCTTCTGCGTCTCGCTCGGCCTCGAGCATCGCCCCTCCGGCCAGGACGGCGAACTCATCGCCGGTGTCGTCTACGATCCCACCCGCGACGAGCTCTTCATCGCGCAGAAGAATCAGGGCGCGTGGCTCAACGGCCGCCGCCTCCATGCCTCGAAAACCCGACGCCTCGCCGAAGCCCTGCTGACTACCGGCTTCCCCAGCCGCAAGCGTCACGTCAGCCCCAATATCCACTTCTACCAGGAGTTCACCCTGCGCTCCCACGGCGTCCGCCGCGCCGGTTCCGCCGCGCTCGACCTGGCCTACACCGCTGCCGGCCGCGTCGAGGGCTTTTGGGAGTTCCACCTCAACCCATGGGATACCGCCGCGGGCGCCCTGCTCGTCATGGAAGCCGGCGGCGCCATCACCCGCTTCGACGGCTCGCCCTTCCGCCTCGAAAGCAGCGAAGTTCTCGCCAGCAACGGCCTCATCCACCAGGAACTGGTCTCCCTCTTCGGCGACATGTTTGCCGGCAGGGAACTGCGGCCCATCCCTACCCCGTCCGAATACGCCGCCGAGCGCGCCGCGCACGCGCGCTGAACCCGGCTCGGGAAAATTCCGGCGCCCGCACGTTCCCAAAGTTATCTTTCCCGCGCGTTCGGCTTGTTTTCACGCCGCAATCCCCTGCTAGAATAATCCGTTGTCACTCCGACCCCTGAAGAGGAATTCATGGCTTACGTGATTGCGGAACCCTGCATCGGCACCAAGGACACCGCCTGCGTCGATGCGTGCCCGGTGGACTGCATCCATCCCAAAAAAGACGAGGCGAAGCACGCCGATACCGACCAGCTTTTCATCGATCCGGTCGAGTGCATCGACTGCGGCGCGTGCGTGCCCGTTTGCCCGGTCTCGGCCATCTATGCTGCTGACGATCTGCCCGAGAAGTGGCAGAGCTTCCAGCAGAAGAACGCCGCCTTCTACGGCCGCTAGTCCGCACCCCTAATTCGGACGCACAGCCCTCCCTGCTGTGCGTCCTATCGCCTTTGGATCGGGCCTTTCCCGTTTTTCCCTCCCCTCCGGAAGCAACCCCACCCCCCCCGTCCTGCGTCGTAGAGCCATACCGCTTTTCCCCGGAAAAGTTCTTGCCTATGAGCCTGACTGCGCAGAAGACTACGAACAGCAGAGCTACTGGAGCATCCCCGCATGGAACCATTGCCAAGGAGAGGTTTGTTCTGATGGCTGGACCGACACAGCCGCGACCGGCCACCCAGCACGTCCGCCGCAATCCGCCGATTGCCGGAGAGCAGGAAGCCATCGACAGGGCTCGCGAAGGCGACGGCCGCGCCTTTGAAACCCTCTACGCCATGCACAAGCGCCGCGTTTACTCGCTCTGCCTGCGCATGCTCGGCAACGTCGCCGAAGCCGAGGACCTCACCCAGGAAGCCTTCCTTCAGCTCTATCGCAAAATCGGCACCTTCCGCGGCGACTCCGCTTTCTCGACCTGGCTGCACCGCCTCGCCGTCAACGTCGTGCTCATGCACCTCCGCCGCAAAGGCCTGCCCCAGGTTTCCCTCGAAGAAACCCTCGAGCCCGCCCAGGACGACGGCCCGCGCAAAGACATCGGCGCCCGCGACCTTACCCTCTCCGGCTCCATCGACCGCGTCACCCTCGAGCGCGCCATCGAGAATTTGCCACCCGGATACCGCCTGGTTTTTGTGCTGCACGACGTCGAAGGCTACGAGCATAATGAGATTGCGGAGATGCTGGATTGCTCGATCGGGAACAGCAAATCCCAGCTGCACAAGGCCCGGATGAAGCTCCGCGACCTGCTGAAAACCGGGCAGCGCAAGGAGCAGATCGCGTGATTGTTATGCGCGCCCCGGACAAAACCATGACTTGTGCTGAATTTCAGGACGCTCTGCCCGAACTCTTCGAAGCCCAGGCCGACCTCACGGGGCACGAACATCTGAAGAGCTGCGAGAACTGTGCCGCTCTCGTACGCGATCTCGAGTACATCGCCTCCCAGGCCCGCCTCCTGCTCCCCATTCACGACCCCAGCCCGGAAGTGTGGGACAACATCCAGCAAGCTATCCGGCAGGAGAAGCCGGATCCTCCGGCGGCTGCCGCCCGGAAATAACCGCTCCTCTCCCGCTCGCCTCCATATAATCGGCAAAAGCATGAGCGGGCCGTCGCCACTTCCGGGACCCCTCCCGGTCCATCCCCTGCGTATTGTCCTCACCGGCTTCATGGGAGCTGGAAAAACCACCGTCGGCGCCCGCCTCGCTGCGCGCCTCGGCTGGACCTTCCTCGACTCCGACCGCATCGTCGAAGAGCGCGCCGGCGCGACCGTCGCAGAGATCTTCGCGCGCCACGGCGAGTCCGCCTTTCGCGACCTCGAAGCCGCAGCCGTCCGCGTTGCCTGCCGCGACCAACACCTCGTGCTCGCCCTCGGCGGCGGCGCGCTCGAACGTTCCGACACCCGCGACTTCCTGGCAAGCCTGCCCGACACCCTCATCGTCTTTCTTGAGGCGCCGCTTGAAACCATGATGGCCCGCTGTGCCGCCCACGCGGACGGTCCCGTTCGCCCCGTCCTCGCCGATCAGGCCCGCCTCAACGCCCGCTGGAATCAGCGCCTTCCCTGGTACCGCCAGGCGCATCTCACCGTCGATACTCGGGATCTGGAACCCGACGCCGTCGCCGACCGCATCCTTCAGGCCGCCGGCAAGAGGAGAGTCCTCGCATGAGCACGACCAAACCGATGGACCCGCGCAACATCGTCCTCTTTGCCTTCGGCGTCGCCCTCGCGCTCTACTTGGCCTGGTTCCTGCGCGACGTGCTCGTCGTCATCTATGTCAGCGCCATGTTTGCCGTCGTGCTCATGCCCCTGGTGCGCGGCGTCATGAAGCTGCACATCGGCCGCTGGCACCCGGGACGCGGCATGGCTGTCTTCCTCATTGTCCTGCTCACCGGCGGCAGCCTCGTGCTCTTCTTCGCCCTGGCTCTGCGCCCCGCCTTCGGCGACCTCCGCGAGTTCATCAAAGAACTCCCCGACCGCGGACCCCAGTTCTTCGCCCGCATCCAGCAGTTGCCCGTTCTGCGCGATATCAACATGGACGCCCTGCAGGAAAAAGTGCAGGACGTCACCGCCAACCTCGCCAGCTACGCGCTCCGCTTTGCCAGCAACGGCGCCACCATGGCGGTCCACGTCATCACCGGCGTCGTGCTCACCGTCTACTTCATCCTCGAAGGCGACGACGCCTACGCCTGGTTCCTCTCCCTCTTTCCGGTCGAGCGCCGTCTCCGTCTCGACCAAACCCTCGCCCGCGCCTCGGCGCGCATGGGCCGCTGGCTGCTGGGGCAGGGAACTCTCATGCTGATCCTCGGGGTCCTCAGCACCATTGTCTTCGCGCTGCTGCGCGTCCGCTACGCCTACGCCCTCGGCGTCATCATGGGCCTGTTCAACCTCGTCCCCGTCGCCGGCGCTCTGGTTTCCGTCTCTCTGGTCGTCGTCATCGCCGCCCTCGATTCGTGGGGACGTGTCGCCGGCGTCCTCATCTTCTACTTCACCTACCTCCAGATTGAAAACACCTGGCTCACCCCGCGCATCATGCGCACCCAGGTCGACCTCGCCGGCCTCACCATCCTCATCGCCCTCCTCATCGGTTCGTCGCTCGCGGGCATCATCGGAGCCATGGTCGCCGTCCCCACTGCCGTCCTCGTCGCCGTCATCCTCAACGAATACGCCGTCCACGAAGAGGGCATCATCGAGGAGCCTCATCCCGTGAGTCTGGCCGCCCCGGGAAAGTAGTTTTTCCCCTTTCCCATCCTGCACTTCGTGGAACCCTTCCCGCCTGGTATCATGGAAAGCAGGCCGTTCCCTCTGCTCTCCGGCATCCCAACCCTCATGATTTTCTCCTTCGACCCAGACTCTCGCCGCCGCTCAGGAATCGCATGGCTGTGACCTCCGCTTCGCCCGGTATGGATCCGGGTATCGTCTCCCTTGAGCCGCGCACAGAAACGCCGCATCCGCACCTCCATGCCCCGCGCGCCGGCGAAACCGCCTCGCTCCTCGTCGACTATCGCGAACTGTTCAAAGTCCGCGTCACCGGCCTGGTCATGCTCACCGGGTGGGCCGGTTTCTACCTCGGCTCCATGCGCTCCGGCATCAGCAGCATCCAGCCCGGCCTGCTCGAAACCCTGCTCGGCATCAGTGCCGTCTCCGCCGGTTCCGCCGCGCTGAATCAGGCCATCGAGCGCCGCCTCGACGCAAAAATGCTCCGTACCGCGAACCGGCCCATGGCCGCCGGACGCATCGGCCTCGCCCATGGCATCATCGTCGGGATGCTCGCCATCATCGCGGGCACGCTGTGGCTCACCCACGAAACGAATCCCGTCACCGGCGGACTCGCCCTGCTGACGGCCTTCCTCTACGTCGCCGTCTACACCCCGCTCAAGCGCTACACCACGCTCGCTACTTTCATCGGCGCTTTTCCCGGTGCCATGGGACCCCTCCTCGGCTGGACCGCGGCCCGCGGCGTTATCGAGTGGCAGGGCGTTGCCCTCTTCGCCATCCTCTTCGTCTGGCAGTTCCCGCATTTCATGTCGATTTCCTGGCTCTATCGCGAAGACTACGGCCGCGCCGGCATTCGCATGCTTCCCGTCGTCCAGCCGGATGGATGGTCTACTGCCCTCGAAGCCCTCGTCTACGCTGTGCTCATGATCCCCGCCAGCCTGCTCCCATACTGGCTGCACATGGACGGCAAAATCTACGCCATCGCCGCTGTCGCGCTGGGCCTCGGCTACCTCGGTTACACCATCCGCTTCTCCCGCATCGTCCGCGCTCGCAGCGAATCCGAATCCCGCATGTATGCCCGCGACCTGCTCAAGGTCAGCGTGATCTACCTCCCGCTGCTCCTCACAGCGCTCATGCTCAACGCCAGATAGCAGGAACCCAGCATGCCGACCGCCGCCACCCGACCGACGTCCGACCCGAGGCAGAAGCCATCCGCTCTCGCGCCCGTCGCTGTCATCATCGGCATCAGCATCCTCGCCACCCTGTTTCTCTTCTGGCTCATCTACGTGCACCCCGCCTCCGACCGCGCCGCCGTGCACTTCACCTTCCTGCCCAATCTCAACGCGCTCCTGAACGGCCTCGCCGCCATCGCGCTCCTCGCCGGCTTCTACTTCATCCGCACGCATCGCATCGCCGCGCACCGCGCCAGCATGACCACCGCCTTCGTCTTCAGCTCGCTCTTCCTGGTCAGCTACATCGCCAACCATGCCCTGCACGGCGACACGCTCTATCCCGTGCACAATCATGTCTACTACGACGCGTATCTGCCCATCCTCATCAGTCACATCCTGCTCGCGACCCTCGCGCTGCCCATCGTGCTGATCACCTTCTACCTTTCCCTTTCCCGCCGCTTCGCCGCCCATAAGAAACTGGCTCGCTTCACCTTCCCGTTGTGGCTCTACGTCTCCGTCACCGGAGTCGTGGTCCGCGTCATGCTCGTAGCCGCCTTCCGATAGATCAAGCGATGCCCCAGGCAAGTCAAGTCCAGCCAACTCCACCCGACGACGGCACCCGCGCCCTGCTCCTCGCCGGAAGCTGGATCCTCCTCGCCGGCGTGCTCGCCGCAGTGCTCACCGCCACCGTCTTCGGAGGCATCAGCCACCAGGGTCCGCATACCAATGCCGGCTGGCTCTCGCTCGTGTTTGCGCTCATGTGCCTGCCCTTTGGCCTCATGCTCTTCGCCCTCGGCGCAGCCAAATGGTTCCGCAACCGCCGCCTCGCCCGTCGCCTCCCGCGTTAACGACGAGGTAACCGCCGTGGTTCCTGGAGGTTACAGATTCGGTAGCAAGCACCACGCCGCCAGGATACGCTCGTCCATAGAGAGAACGCTGCATCGCCCCGTCAGGCTCAAGGGCCTGCCCTCGATGCCGCCCGAAACCCCTGAGGTCGCGACAAATCTGCACGATCCGGGTTCCTGACTCAGCAACGCTGGCGCGGGCCGCACGCCCGGCAAGGAGAGAAAAGCATATGAAAATCACAGGCCGATTCGCCCCCCTCCCGGTGCTTGCCGCCTGTTTCTTCCTTTCGACGGCGCTGGCTCAATCCGCTCCTCCCGCGCAGAACCAGCAGGCCTCCCAACAGCAGGCGCAGCAGCCCGTCACCGGCGTCTCGCAGCCGCCCACCGACGACATGATCGTCGCCAATGAAGACACGGCACAGCCTGCGTCCAATCCCGCACCCATCCCCAAGCCCTCGGCGGCCGTTCCCATGACTCCCGCCAAGCCGGCTCCCACCGTGGCTGCGCGCCCCATCAATCCTGAAGACGACATCGTGACCTCTGCCCCCGAAACGGCCACCGCGTCCCTCACGAAACGCGCATGGAACCCCGAAGACGACATCGTCACCGTCGTCCCCTCGAATCCCAATGAGCTGGCCTCCGGCACCAACATCCGCGTGCGCCTCTCCCAGGATCTCTCTTCTGCGGACACGCATCGCGGTGAGGCCTTCCGCGCCATCGTCGATCATGACGTCTACAAGGATGGCCGCATCATCATTCCGGTCGGCGCCGAGATGCGCGGCCAGGTCGTGCAGGTCTCCCAGGGCCACCACATCGGCCCCCGAGCCACCCTGCGCCTGCGCCCGGAAACCATTCTGCTGCCCGACGGAACTTCGTATCACCTCGATGCGGTGGCCGTGCAGTCCAACGCGCGCGGTACCCGCACCGATGACGAGGGTGGTATCCAGGCCTCGTCCCATTACAAGAAGGACGCGCTCGAGTACGGA
>JBKICP010000224.1:0-3750 GCA_046567085.1 Acidobacteriota bacterium | reverse complement strand
CCCGTAGGACTGATCCATCTGCTCCATGGTGAGGGGCTGATCGGAGTGGACGGGTTGGGGCAGGTTGTCCCAGAGGGAGGCGGAGCGGCTGAGGGTGAAGGCCGGGAGGGTGGTGACGGGGGGCGGCGTGGGAACGGGCCGGAGCTTGGCTCCGGTATCCCGTGCGATGACGGCGCGGAAGGCGTCGTACTTGGGCGTGGTGTGGCCCGCCTCGTCGAGGGCGGCGTCGTAGTCGTAGCTGGTGACGTCGGGCTCATAGTTGCGGCCGTCGGAGTTGGCGCCGTTCATCCAACCGAAGCTGGTGCCGCCGTGGAACATGTAGAGGCTGATGGAGTAGCCCTGGCGGAGGGTCCAGTCGAGGTCGTCGGCCTGCTGCTGGGTATTGGTGTGAGCGTGGGGAGAGCCCCAGTGATCGAACCAGCCGTCCCAGTATTCGCTGTTGAAGAAGGGGCCGTTGGGGCGGATCTTCTTAAGGGTGGCGAAGCCTTTTTGTGACTCGCCGGGACCGAAGTTGATGCCGACGGGGAGCTCGGGAAGGCTGCCGCGGGGGACCTGCACGGGACCGTCGGCGGTGTAGAGCTGCGATTTCGTGAAGCCGGCGTCCACGAGGTCGTGGTGGATGTCTTCCATATACTGGTGGTCGTCGCCGTAGGAGCCGTATTCGTTTTCAACCTGGACGAGGATGATGGGGCCGCCATTACCGATCTGGAGGGGCGCGACTTCCTGCCCGAGGCGGAGCAGCCAGGTGCGCGCGGCGGCGAGGAACTGCGGGTCGCGGGAGCGGACGATCATGCCGGGATCTTTGAGGAGCCAGGCGGGGAAGCCGCCGAATTCCCACTCGGCGCAGGCGTAGGGGCCGGGGCGCAGGATGACGTAGAGGCCTTCCTGCTGGGCCTCGCGGATGAACTCGGCGATGTCGAGATTGCCGGAGAAGTCGTAGACGCCGGGGCGGGGCTCGTGGAGATTCCAGAAGACGTAGGTCGTGATGGTGTTCAGGCCCATGGCTTTGGCCATGCGGAGGCGGTCGCGCCAGTAGGCGCGCGGGATGCGGGCGTAATGCATCTCGCCGGAGATGACCTGGAAGGGCTTCCCATTGAGGAGGAAATGGCCGTCGGCGGCGCGGAAGGAGCGCTCCTGGGCGCGCGCGGGGAAAGCGGTAGCGAGGACGACGAGCGCGGAAGCCGCGCAGAGGAAGGCAAACCGAGACAGGAAAGTCTTGACGGACATGTTTTACCGATCCGTCACGGATTATATTTCGCGGGCGAGTGGGTGCGTTCCCGGCTCCGGTTTCAGAAGATCAGCAGAATGCGGGTGAGGAAGTCGAGGGCGGGATGAATGATGAAGCCGATGACGGGGCCTCCCCAGATAAAGATGACGAAGAGGCCGAGGATTCCGATGGAATCGTAAACGCGCAGGGCCTTGTAGGGGAGGAAGTGACGGAAGACGTGGGAGCCGTCGAGCGGCGGCAGCGGGATCAGATTGAAGGCCGCCAGGATGAGGTTGAGGAACATGGTGAGGTAGAAGAGGAGAGCCAGCGGATAGAGGATCGAGGCTTTGAGAGCCGGGTCGATGGCGCCCATGGCGATCTGGTGAACGATGGCCGAACCGACGGCGCTGGTATGGGAGAGGATCAGCAGGAGCACGGTGGCGCCGATGGCGGCGAGGACGTTGCTGCCCGGGCCGGCGACGGTAGTGAGGATGTCGTCGCGGGTGAGGTTTTTGAAGTTGGAGGGAGTGACCGGGGTGGGCTTGGCCCATCCGAAGAGGAATCCCGGGTTAATGATGAGCATGATGGCGGGGAGGATGATGGTGCCCCAGAGGTCGATGTGCTTGATGGGATTGAGGGTGACGCGGCCCAGCATGCGGGCGGTGGGATCGCCGAGGCGGGAGGCCATCCACGCATGGGCAGCCTCGTGCAGGCTGAGCGAGAAGAGCAGGACGGCGAACTCGAAGATCGCAAGAATGAGCTTGTTGAGATCCATCGGGGAGACGGTTTGAGGATAACAGGTTAGAGGTCAGCGGTTAGCGGTTAGCGATAAACCGGTTAGCGGTGGAACGGGTAGCGAAAAAGGCCCTTCCGTGGCTCCTTGCCTCGCTATTGACGGCAATCGGCTGGCGGACCGTGCTGCCTGGAACCCACTGGATCCATGCTCAACGTCTTTCGCTCACCGTTTCTGGCTGACCGCTTTTTGCTGAGCGCTCTTCCGCTTCCTCAGTCGTGCGGGGGGAGTTCGGCGCAGGGTTCGTTGGGGTCCTTTTCGCCGAGGCGGGTGGCTTCTTTCTTGGATTTGATCTTGCGGCCGGGGACGCCTCCGACGATGGAGTGGGGCTCCAGGTCGTGGGTGGCGACGGCCTGGGCGCCGAGCATCGAGTCTTCGCCGACGCGAACGCCGGGCATGACGAGGGAGCGATAGGTGACGCGCGCGCCGGGCCCGACCTCGGTACGGCGATGCTCGATCACGCAGGCTTCGACGGGGTCGTGCGCGTGGGAGAAGACGGCTGCGTGCTCGGAGATGGAGGTGCCTTTGCGGATGACAAGCTCGCCGCGGTCGTCGAGGAGGACGTGGTTGTGGATGATGACGTCGTCTTCGAGGGTGAGGTTGTAGCCGAAGGTGAACTCGACACCGTGGTAGATCTTCACGTTGCTTCCGATGTGCCTGAAGATGTGCTTGCCGAGCATGGAGCGGAGGCGGAAGCCGAGCCAGTGGTTGAGGGCGACCGGGGAGCGGTCGAACATGCGCCAGAACCAGACGAGAGGCTTGATGAGGGCATAGCGGTCGGCGTCGATGTCGCCGTAGTACTCGGGCTCGAGGGTGACGTTGGCGGGGTCGAGGGAGAGCTGGAGGACGTTGAAGGGCAGCTCGGTGGCGAGGGTGAAGTTGAGGCGGCCGCCGTGGGGGCGTCCGAGGAGGAGCTGGTGGAGGTTGTCGCGGACGATCTCGCTGCGCAGGGCGATGTTGGTATGGCGGGAGAACTCGTCGTCGAGGTAGTCGACCCAGCGGTCGAAGACGTCTTTGGCTTCGCGAGTGGGCTCGATGTCGCGGTATTGGTAGCGGGGCATACGACCTCCATTATCTGCTGCCGGACGGCACAGCGGGAGAAAGCCGCGCTCGACCGGTCATTGCGGGGCCGGGCGTTCCTGGAGTACATTGCGCTCAAGTGGTTGCTGGAAAGGAAAAGTGACGACTATGGACGAAACACCTGAAGTGCCGGTACAGAGGAGCTTCTCGGGAGTCTTTATCGGCGCGCTGGCGATTGCCGTGATCTGCGCGATCGCAGGGCTGGTGTGGAGCTACAACCTGGGGAGCCGGCTCACGACGGCAGAGGCCGAGGTGGCGTCGGCCCAGCAGCAGAATGCGAAGCTGGCGGCGGCGCTGGACCAGACCAATGCACGGCTGAAGGTGACAACCGAGACGCTGGGGCAGTCGCTGGGGCTGACGCAGAAGCAACTGGAGAAGAAGGCAGAGGATCTGCTGGCGCGGCAGCAGGCGGATGCAAAGCGCTTCGAGAGCGCCAATGCAGCGACGCAGAAGCAGCTTTCCTCGGTCTCCAGCGACGTGACCGGGGTGAAGACGGATGTGGGCGGGGTGAAGACCGACCTGAGCAACACGAAGACGCAGCTGCAGACCGACGAAGCGGCGATGCAGGCGATGAAGGGCGACATGGGCATCCAGAGCGGCCTGATCGCGACGAATGCGAAGGAACTGGACATCCTGAAGCACAGGGGCGACCGCAACTACTATGAATTCA
>JBKICP010000223.1:0-28448 GCA_046567085.1 Acidobacteriota bacterium | reverse complement strand
CCTGGCTGCACCAGTACAACTGGCATCGGCCGCATGGTAGTCTCGGTGCGTCGCCGCCCATCTCCCGATCAGCTCTCGATCGGAACAACCTGTTGACACTCCACAACTAGTCGTTCAGGGGGCTGGCCGTCCAGGCGCTGGCGCTTCGCGCAGGGGTTGGAATGGCGAAGCTGCCTCTAGCGCAGGGCTTCCACGACGGCGTCGTGCAAGGCGGGGCGAACCTGTTTGATGGCCTGGCTGGAGCGATCCGGCCAGGTGCGATTCGTGAGCAGGGTGACGGCGAGTTCCTGGTCCGGATCGATCCAAAGCGAGCAGCCGGAGTAGCCGAGGTGGCCGATGGAGCGGGGACCGAAATAGCGGCCCGAGGATGATCCCTCGGTGGGAACATCCCAACCCAAAGCGCGGGGCAGCCCGCTGGACGATGCCTGACGGGTCGCGAACAGGTCGATGGTCTCGGGACGGAAGAGCTGGGTCCCGTCGCTTGTCCTGCCGCGCAACAGGATGCACTGCGCAAAGGCGAGTACATCGCGGACGTTAGCGAAGAGGCCAGCGTGTCCGGCGACGCCACCGAGGACAAAGCAGTTCTCATCCTGCACTTCTCCCTGGATGACGCGGCCCCGAAAGGCAGTGTCATTTTCGGTGGGAGGAATCAGGGACCGATTTTCGGGCGTCGGTCGGAAGCGGGTTGCGGTGAGCGCGAGCGGGCGGAAGATCTCGCGGGCGCAGAAGGCGTCGAGGCGATGGCAGCTGAGAACCTCGATTGCTTTGCCGAGGAGAATGAAGCCAAAGTCGGAGTATTCGCTTCGCTCGCCCGGCGTTGCTTCGAGGGGAAGGTGGAGAGCCGCACTCAGCAGGGTTTCGGGAGTCGTGTGGTTTTGAAACAGTGTCTCGTAGGCTGGCAGGCCCGATGTGTGCGCCAGCAGCATGCGCAGGGTGACGCGCTCTTTGCCGCTGCCGGAGGGCATGCCGATGACAAATCCCGGGAGAATGTCTCCCAGGCGTGCATCGAGGTCCAGTTTCCCGCGGTCGTACAGGACCATGGCCGCTGCGGTGGTGGCGAGGACTTTGGTGACACTGGCCAGATCGAAGACGGTGCCGGGCTGGACGGCGGGAGCATCGGGCTCGTAGCTGAAGCGGCCGACGGCTTCGAGTGCGACGATCGCGCCGCGATGGAGGACGCCGTAGACGGCTCCCGGGAAGGCGCGGTCTGCGGCGGCTTGCTCAAGCAGGGAGCGGACGGAAGCGAAACTGCTGTCGGACGCGACCTTCAAGGCACCGTGCACTGCCGATGACATAGAACCAGAGTACCGCGGGATTCCAGCGCATTCTGTAATGGCGGTCACGGGCACACAAAGAGGCTGGGCCAACTGGCTGGATCTGGAGCACCGGAAGAGGCGCGGTCTTTTCACGGAATGGATCCTCGGCGCCGATATTGGGCTCAGGGTCATTTAGATCCGAGGGAAGAGAGTGGGGCAAGCGAAGGAAGAGCGCAGGCGCGAGCCACGGTTCCAGTGCAGCGGTAAAGCCGAAATGCGGAGTCTGGCTTCAGGATTTCGGGCGGTCGGAAAGATCGAGGATCTGAGCCTTGGCGGCTGCCTGATGGAGTTGAGCGACCGGTTCTGGTTCCACGAAGGCGAGCCGGTGGAGATGACGTTCTGTGTGCGACAGCTGCCCTTGCGGGTGCAGGGCTCGATTCGGCAACTGCACCCGAACAAGGGGCTCGGGGTTGAATTCACTCTGCTCACCGAGCGGGGCAAACGCCAGTTGCTGGAGCTGATCCGAGAACTGGACGAGATGGGGGGCGCCGCGGCGGATCAGTATTCGCGAAAAGGGGGTGGGTGAACCCGGGTGGGCAGGATCCATCTGCGCGGGACCACAGGGGTTAAGAACGCCCCGTTGAGGTCGTGGGAGAAGCTGGGGTGGGTCAGCTCGGGGGAATCATCGCGCCCTTTTGGTAGTTTCCGACATCTATACTGAAGCCCGGGACGCCCACGATGCCTATCGCCCTTGATTTCTTTGTCCGGTACGGTTACTGGGTTGTGTTTCTGTGGATCCTCACAGAGCAACTCGGCATTCCGATTCCGAGCACGCCCCTGCTGCTGACGGCGGGGACGCTGACGGCGACACATCGACTGCATCTGGTTTACGTGCTGCTGGCGGCACTTTCGGCCAGTCTGCTGGCAGACAGCACCTGGTATCTTTTCGGCAAGCGTTATGGGTCGGCGGTGGTGCGGCTGATGTGCCGGCTGAGCCTGGAGAGCACTGCGTGCGTGCGGAAGACGGAGGGGTACTTTACCCGACGCGGGGCCACGGCGCTGCTGGTGGCAAAGTTTGTGCCGGGGCTGGGATCGGTGGCGTCGCCGATCGCGGGACAGATCGGCATGGGGTATGGCAAGTTCGTTCTGTTCGACGCTGGGGGGATTCTGCTCTGGGTCCTGAGCGTGACGGTGGGGGGGCGCTTCTTCGGGGATTTGCTGAAGAGGAATCCGAATGCGCTCTCGGCGTCCGCGCATTTCTTCGGGCTGATCTTTGCGCTGCTTTTCGTGGGATTTCTGGTGTGGCGGATGCTGCAGCGGCGTGCTTTTCTGCGTTCGGTAAGGATGGCGCGGCTCGATCCGCACGATCTGAAGCGCATGATCGATGCGGGGCAACCGGTGTTCATCGTCGACCTGCGTCATCCGCTGGATTACCTGCCCGATCCGCGAACGCTGCCTGGCGCGCTGAGTCTGACGCCGGACAAACTGGTGGAGCAGAGCGCCCGGATTCCGCGCGACCAGGAGGTTGTGCTCTTCTGCACCTGTCCCAGCGAGGCGACTGCGGCGCGGATGGCCCTGCGGCTGCGCAGTATGGGTGTTCATCGCGTGCGGCCGCTGCGGGGCGGTTACGACGAATGGAAGCGGCTGGGGTATCCGCTGGTGGATATCGCGACGGTGCCGACGGCTGCCTGAGCGGTCAGAGCGAGCGCAGCAGGTCGCAGGCGCGCTGGAGGTCCTCATCGCGCTTGGCGAAGCAGAAGCGGATGAGGTTTTCTCCGCGTCCTCCGGCGAAGAATGCGGTTCCGGCAACGGCGGCTACGCCGGTATTGCGGAGCAGGGTACGGGCTTTCTCTCGCGCCGTGCCTCCGGGAAGTTTTGCAACATCGGCGAGCACATAATAGGCGCCCTGGGGGACTGAGGGGGTCAGTCCGACGTCGCTGAGAGCAGCGCACAACATGTCGCGCTTGGCCTGGTACTCGCCGGACAATCCTGAATAGAAGGAATCAGGCAGCTGCAGCAAGCCTGCGGCGGCTCCGTGCTGGAAGGGTGAGGGTGCGCAGACGTAGACCAGGTCGTGGAAGTAACTGATGGCGCCCAGCCAGCGGCGATCCGCAACGAGGTAGCCGATGCGCCAGCCGGTGATGCTGAAGGTTTTCGAGAGACCGGAGATGGAGATGGTTCGCTCGGCCATACCGGGCATCGTAGCCAGGCTGATGTGCTGTGCGCCGTCGAAGACGAAGTATTCGTATATCTCGTCGGTGATTACGAAGAGGTCATTTTCGATGGCCAGAGCAGCGACGGCCTCGAGTTCGGCCCGCGAAAAGATCTTGCCGCAGGGATTGGACGGCGAATTCACGACGATGCCGCGCGTTTGCGGTGTGATGGCCTGGCGGAGGGCGTCGACGTCGAGGGCCCAGTCCGGGGCGGCGAGCGATACCGATTTTGCCGATACGCGCAAAGCGCGCAGGGTATTGAGGTGATAGCCGTAGAAGGGCTCGAAGAGGATGGCTTCATCGCCGGGATCGAAGAGCGCCATGCAGGCGGCCTGAAATCCAGCGGTGGCGCCGGAGGTAACGAGGATTTCGGCGTCGGGATCGGCGGTGATGCCGTTGTGGCGGGCGAGTTTAGCTGCAATGGATTTGCGCAGGGGCTCGATGCCATCCATACGGGAGTAGATGTTGAGACCCTGCGTGATCGCCTCGATGGCGCGGGCGGTGACGGGCGAGGGAACATCGGTGTCGCAGACGCCCTGGGCCAGATTGACACCGCCAACCTGATCGCAGGCTACGGTCATGGCACGGATTTCGGACTGAACCATGCCGGGGGAGATTTCGCTGAGGTGCAACTTTTCGGCTACGGCACGCATGTCGTCACGTTTATCACAACGGCGGGTTCGTGCGCATCTGCGTGACAGGCGCCGATCAGGATGGTTTCACTAGGAGATGTGTGGGCAACCCCGTATCCCCAATAGCAGGGGATGCGGGGTTGCCGTCCGTGGCACCGAGTCGGTGGCGCTCGATCAGTGGCGGAAGTGGCGGATGCCGGTAAAGATCATCGCAAGGCCGAGGCGGTCGGCTGCTGCGATGACGTCCTTGTCCTTGACAGAGCCGCCGGGCTGAATCACTGCGGTGGCTCCGGCCTGGGCGACGACCTCAAGGCCGTCAGGGAAGGGAAAGAATGCGTCGGAGGCAGCGACGGACCCTTTGAGAGGAAGCACGGCCTTCATGGCGCCGAAGCGTGCGGCGTCGACACGGCTCATCTGTCCGGCGCCGATACCGACGGTTTGGCCGTCGCGCGCGTAGACGATGGCGTTCGACTTGACGTGTTTGACGACTTTCCAGGCAAAGAGCAGGGCATTCAACTCGTCTTCGGTGGGAGCGCGCTGCGTTGCCACTTTGAGATCGGCGACCGAGAGTTTTGGGTTATCGGCATCCTGCATGAGCATGCCGCCGGAAATCTGTCTGAGCATGCGCGTGGTCTGTGCGTGCCGCACCACAACGAGGCGGAGATTCTTCTTTGCCGAGAAGCGCATCACCGCATCTTCGGTGAAGGAGGGGGCGGCGATAGCTTCGACGAACAATGCGGCCATCTCCTCCGCGGTGTCGCCGTTGATCTCCCGATTGACCCCGATGACTCCACCGAAGGCGGAAACCGGATCGGCGACGAGCGCTTTGCGGTAGGCCTCCAACAGATTGGAGCCTGTGGCCGCGCCGCAGGGATTGGTGTGCTTGATGATGGCGCAGGCGGGCTCCTCGAATTCCTGCGCGAGTTCCCAGCATGCGTCGAGATCGACGAGGTTGTTGTAGCTGAGTTCCTTGCCCTGGAGTTGTTGGGCGGCGGCGATGCCCTCGCCGGAATTGTCTCGATAGAGCGCGGCTCGCTGGTGTGGATTTTCGCCGTAACGGAGGCTCTGAGCTAAAGGCCAGGAGATGCGGAGAACCTGGGGGAACTCGTCGATGGTGCGGAGGGGAAGACCGCGAGGCGTGGGTTCGAGGCGCTCGAGCACGTTGGCAATGGCGGTGTCGTAGTTTCCGGTGGTGGCAAAGGCCTGTTGGGCGAGGCGCCAGCGGGTTTCGCGGCTCAACATGCCGCGGTTCAGGTCCATTTCGTCGGCAAGATGGCCATAATCGGCGACCGAGGTGACAATGGCGACGTCTTCGAAGTTTTTGGCGGCGGAGCGCACCATGGCCGGGCCACCGATATCGATGTTTTCAATGATGTCTTCGAATTTCGCGTCGGGATTGGCTGCGGTTTTTTCGAAGGCGTAGAGGTTGACCACGACCATATCGATGGGCTCGATGTGGTGCGCTGCAGCCTGTTCGCGGTGCTCGCTGTTGCCGCGGATATAGAGGATCCCGCCGTGCACTTTGGGGTGCAGCGTCTTGACGCGGCCGTCCAGCATCTCGGGGAACCCGGTCAGATCGGCGACTTCACGCACGGTGAGGCCGGCTTCGCGCAGCGCGCGGGCTGTGCCTCCGGTCGAGACGAGTTCCGCACCGTGGCGCGCGAGGCACTGTGCGAACTCCACAATGCCGGTTTTATCCGTCACGCTCAGCAGAGCGCGGGCAATCTTTTTATCTCCGCTCAAGTGAATCGCTCCTGAAGGAAGGGCCCGGAGTAAGGGCGTTTGAACAAACAATGTGAACAGCGGCGAACGAGGCGCCACTACAATCCTCGCATGGAACGCGACCGGGCACGCGATCTCCTGCTGGTGCTGCTGATCGTTTATGCAGGAGCGCGCGTGCTGCAGATGTTCCCGGGTCATGTGCCGACGCTGCTGATCGTGGTGCTGCATGTCGTGCCACCCGCGCTGTTCGCGGTGATTCACGGATGGCGGGTGTATGGGATGAAGGGGATTCTGGTCTTCATCTCGGTTTGCCTGGCGGCCGGGACTTTTTTTGAGAGCCTGAGTCTGCGCACCGGCTTTCCCTTCGGGCACTATGCGTTTACGGGGGTGATGGGGCCCAGGGTACTGCAATTGCCCGTTTTACTGGCGCTGGCCTATGTCGGTGTTGGGTACACGGCGTGGATCGTGGCAACGCTGATCGTCGGAGCGCGGGCCCATGCCATGGCAGGGCTGCTGCTGGTACCGTGCATGGCCGCAGTGACGATGACCGCCTGGGATCTGGCCATGGATCCGGTGTGGACCAATATCGATCGGGCGTGGGTCTGGCGCGACGGAGGCGGCTACTTCGGGGTCCCGTTCAGCAATTACTGCGGCTGGCTGCTCACGACCTGGGTCTTCTACCAGATTTTTGCGGTGTGGCTGGCGCGACAGCCGCGACGCGTCCGCATGGCTTCCTGGAATCGGTGGGCGGTTGTGATGTATGGAATGGTCGCGGGCGGCAATCTGCTGCTGGCGGTTCCATCGGCTGTGCCGGCGACCTGGCCGGAGACGATCGTGGATGCCGCGGGACGGCGGTGGTTGATGTCTGACATTGTCAGCGCCTGCGTGCTGATGTCGGTTCTGGTGATGGCGCCTCTGGCCGCGATTGCGTGGATTCGCGCCGCGTCCGACACAGGCTTTGGGCGGGACTCGCAGACGCGCTCGTCCGCCGATGCGATCCGCGTGGGATAAGGGGAGGGGACGCCCGGCCAAGCGGCTCAGGATTGTCAGCGGACACTGGGGACGGTAGGGTAGCAGTATGGATCCCGAGTACGGCCGCCGCTCTCATTCCCAGCCAGAAATTCTTCCGCCGGGAAGTTTTCCGGAGCCGTCCCAGGCGGAGCAGGAGCCGCGCGGCTGGTATCCACCTCCGCAGTATCAGCCGCCCCCGCCGCGGCCGCGGCGCCACTGGGCGCACGCGCCGGCGACCTACACGCTGGTCGGGGTGAATGCCGCCGTCTATCTGCTCACGCTGCTGCTCAGCGGCTCGCTGACCGGACCGACGTTTGAGGACAACCTGTCCTATGGGTTGCTGTGCAACGGCTACTTCGTCCTGAACGGGCAGTGGTGGCGACTGGTGACGTCCATCTTCGTTCACTTTGGATGGATCCACATCCTCGCGAACATGTGGTGTCTTTGGAACCTCGGGCTGCTGGGCGAGCCCCTGCTGGGGGAGTTCGGGATTGTCGCAGCGTATCTGCTGACCGGGGTTGCGGGCAACCTGCTCAGCGTTGCGTTCAATCAGCGGCCGCCGGGACAGGCGGGTGGCGTGCTCAGTGCGGGTGCATCGGGGGCGGTATTTGGCCTGGCGGGGGTGCTGCTGATGCTGCTGCGCTCACCGCTGCTGCCGATTCCGCAGTTCGAACTGAAGAAACTTCGACGCAGCGTATGGTATTTCGCGCTGCTGAACTTCGTTATCGACGGAGGGCTGTGGCTGGCGCACACGCGGCTGCAGGTCGACAACATGGCACATCTGGGGGGATTTCTGAGCGGGATGGCCTTGGGGGTTCCGCTGGTGCCGCGCATCGGGGCTCCGCGGGAGACCTTCATCCGCAGACGCGCACTCGCCGTCGGCGTGATGGTGTTCCTGCTACTGTTGATTGCCTGGGGACTGAGGGCTTTCTACCAGGGCGCGACCGGATAGAGGTCGACCGGGCTCCGGAAAGCAGATCCGGAGCCGCAGGATGAGAGAACAAAAGTGGAAAGCGTGGGCTAGCGGGTCGCAGTGGCGGCGAACTTCTTGACCATTGCCAGAAGAAGTTTGCGATCGCTGTCGTTCAGGTTGGTGGAGTAACGACGGATCTGGGTCAGGAAGCGGAGTTCGTCGTCGGAGAGCTTTTGAGACTGCAACTGCCGTCCCAGCGTATCTTCAGCAAACAACTGAGCCAGCGGGAGTTCGAGCGCGCCTGCGATTTTGGCGAGCGTGTCCAGTGATGGGACGGTGTGTCCGTTTTCGACTCGTGAAAGATAACAGCGCAGGAGCCCGGTTCGTTTTTCGATGTCCCCCTGCGAGAGGCCCTTTTGCAGACGATACCCTCGGATAGTCGTTCCAATTTTCATCGTGGTGGCCTTGTAGACCGCACTTTCCCCTGTGTACAGCAAGGCAGGAATTTCGTGATATTGCCTGCATAGTTAACACGTTCCCAGAAGGACAAGCAAGAAATATTTTTCCGACTTTAGTAACCAAAGTCAGAACCAAAGACAGTTACCCCCGACGGGGAAGTCACTTTTTTTGAGATGTTTACCGAATTGAAAACTGGGCGGTACGAAGGTACTGTGGCATTGCACCTCAGATGATGCGTGCCGGCTCTCCGGCAAAAGCCCTGCAGCGCTTCCAGCCTCGGCAACGAGCTTCATTGCCGATCACGCATGTCGCGCGCATCTGCACGCGAAGATTTGCCATCGCAACAAAGGTAGCCAAGTGATTTCGGGGCCACATCGTGGTGCGTCTGGCATGGTTTTCGAATCCAGGGGGGAGTGCCGAGATTCAGAATGCTGCTCCAGGGCGGGCTTCTGAGCCGGAGGGAGAGACGTCTCGGGGCGGCAGCCGGGGGAGACTGCGGAGAGGCCTCGATCGCCGCTGGGTGGCGATTCGCAGTATCGTCACGATTGTTGCCAGAGAGTTGATGCGGACGCGGGCTTTCGACGTCGCCGCTGGGCTGGCGTTCTGGTCGATGTTGTCGATGGTGCCGCTGTTGATCGCCGTCGCATCTTTGCTGGCCATGATGCGCATCCCCGCTCTGCTTCCGCAGTTGCTGAGCGTGATGGCCATGCTGGTGCCGTCGGACGCGCTGGCGATGGTGGAGAGAATGATGGGAGGGCTGCTGGAGCCGCACCGGGGGATGCTCTCCTTTGGAATTGTGAGCTATATCTGGTCGACGACCAGCGGGTTCACGGCGCTGATAACCGCCCTCAACCTGGCCTACGACGTCGCGGCGCCGCGTTCGTGGGTGCGCGACCGCCTGCAGGCGCTGATTCTGACCTTCACCAGCGGCGGGTTGCTGACCGTGTCGCTGCTTGCACTGATTGCGGGTCCACATTTTGGGCACTTCCTGGTGGAGTTCGTTCCGATGCCACCCCCTTTCGAGAGGCTGTGGCCTTTGATCCGGGTGACGACCGTATTCGTCACCTTAGTTGTGGCGCTGGAACTGGTCTACTTCCTCGCTCCGAACCGCCAGCAGCGTTTCACCTCGACGCTGCCGGGAGCGGTCGTGGCCATTGCATTGTGGTTTGCGGGGTCGGCGGGGCTGGCGTTCTATCTGAATCATCTGGCGCACTATTCACGACTCTATGGCGGCATGGGAGCTGTGATTGGGCTGATGTTCTGGGTCTACATCACGGCATTGGCCATTCTGATCGGAGCTGAACTCAATGCGGAGGTGGCGAAGCGCAGGGATGTGCTGTTCCGCGGAGGCGTGACCGTTGATCGCTCTGAAAAAGCCGTGCCGGCGAAAGGACAGTCCAACCTGACCGGTGCGAAAGAGAAACGCCCCGCTGCGTAGCGAGGCGTCTCCGAATCGATCATGAGGGGCCGGCTACTGTGGAGCACCCACCGTGCTGGTGGCCGGGGAGTCGGGGGTTTCCGGAGCTTGCTTTGCAGCAAAATAGCTGGAATCGAGAAGATTTCGGTAGAAGATACCGGTCAACTCGGCCGCTTTGGGGCCGAAGGTGGGGCGTCCGCCTTCGAGGAAGAAAACAGCGACGATGCGGCCGTACTGGGTATCGGCGTAGGAGGCGAACCAACCGAAGCGGGTTCCGTCGTTGGAGCAGGTTCCGGTCTTACCGAGGACAGGAAACGCGTTGAAGTTCGCGCGCAGAGAACGAGCCGTGCCGTAGCGTACGGCCGCGGCCATGCCATCCTGGATCTCAGGGAGGATCGGGCCAATGTTCAGGGTCCGCTTGATACGCGGCTGGAAGGTGAGGGCTTCGGCCGGAGTAGTTGGATGCTGCAGGTAATAGAGGGTGCCGCCGTTGGCGATGGCGGCCACCAGGGCGCCGAGCTGCAGCGGGGTCATCGAGACGCTTTCCCCGAAAGAGCACATGCGGCCTACGCCGCCACGGTTCTCTGCCAGTGGCTGGTCGGGATAGACTCCTGGCTGCTCACCGGCGATGTTGTAGCCGGCCAATTCGCCGAGGCCGAACTCGGTGGCGTAATGGCGGACGCGATCAAATCCCAGACGGCGGCCCACCGTTTCGAAGTAGAGATTATTCGAGTGCGCGAGGGCCTCGGTGAGATTCAGATGGTAATTGCCGCCAAGGTTGACCTGGGTGTCTTTGGTGATGACGCCTTCTTCGAGAGCCGCCAGGGCTACCGACAGCTTGATGGTGGAGCAGGGCTCGGCACCGCTCGACAGCGCGAGTTTTTGGTTGACCATGGCCAGGATGCGGCCGTTGGATGGGTCGATCGCCACCACGGTCCCGTTCATGTCGCCGAGGGCATCGATGGCCGCGCGGCGGACGATGGGATCCTCACCGGCGGTGATATCGCCTGCGGTCAGATCGGTGGTTGCAAACGAACTGGCGGTGAATCGCTCGTAGTAGCGACGGCGGCGATGGATTCCGGAACGGCGCGTCGCGACGCTGGCCGTCGCCAGGTGCGCTCTGGTTACCCGACGGCTATGCTGCAGGGTTGCAAGATGATGGCGGGCTGCAGCCGATTCATGAACGCGCGCATGATGGCGAACGTGATGGGTCGTGCCGGCCGTACTGGTGGTCGCGGCAGAGAGCAGCATGGGAGTCGCCAGGGCAATCAGAAGGTACAAAACAACGCGCTTCATTCAATGACTCTCGTTCGAAGAATCCAGACCTTCTGACTGAATCGTGCCGCAGAAGATTGCCTGGCGAAACCTTACTTCGTACGTTCCAGCGTAACCACCTGGGTGAGATTCCCGATTCGGAACCGAGACCAGCTTCGGGAAACAACACTCACCGTCGTTTTCGAGATACTGAAGACGTCCTTGCACCCGATGGAAAAGGGAGTCTTCAAGTTCGCTCGGGCCCGATCAAAATGGCAGGAACTATTCGTTCAATATAACCGGAAACAATTGCCTGTCCAGTACATTTTCGCGCCAGTCATCCCTCTTTCCGGTCACGAATGTCACTCCCGGGCGCTGGCTGAATCTGCCAGGAAACGCCACGTTGAAATTCAGAGCGTGCCCTTGCGCATAAACGCCGGGATGTCGAGGTTCTCGCCTGGTTCTTCGACGAAAGCGGGGTGTTCGGCAACCGGCTCCAGCGGCTCGGGGGACGATTCGGCAATCGCCACGCCGACCGGGGCGGAATCCTCTTCGGCGTAGCTCAGATGCTGGGATGCCGGAACCTCGCTGGCCGCAGGCTCGGCTTCGTGTACGCGAAAGGCGGAGACAAATTCACGAGCCGAGACAGGGATCAGCACCGGCGCGTTTCGCGGCTGTACGTCGGCGATTGCCGCTTCTTCGGGTTCTTCGTCTTCACTGGCGAAGCGGGCGGTGGCGGGGCGCGATTCGATGCGGGGCGCCGGAGCTGCACGGAGGGCGGAATGCAGCATGTGGTCCCGCCGTTCGTCGGAGCCCTGACGGAAGCCGGTGGCGATGACGGTGATCTTGACGTCGTCGCCCATGGTCTCGTCGAGCACCGCACCGAAGATGATGTTAGCGTCCTCGTGGGCCGCAGTCTGGATGAGCGTCGAGGCCTCGTTCACTTCGCTGAGCTTCAGCGATTTGGAGCCAGTGATGTTGATGAGGATGCCGCGAGCTCCGTCGATTGCTCCCTCTTCGAGGAGGGGCGAGGCCATGGCGGCCATGGCGGCTTCGATGGCACGGCGGGATCCGCTGCGCACGGCGGTTCCCATGACGGCGTAGCCCATGCCGGCCATGGTGGTTTTCACGTCGGCGAAGTCGCGGTTGATGATGCCGGGAATGGTGATGATGTCGGAGATGCCCTGGACACCCTGGCGGAGCACGTCGTCGGCGATACGGAAGGACTCGAAGAAGCCGGCATCTTTGGCAACCGCGAGCAGCTTCTCGTTGGGGATGACGATCATGGTGTCGACGCTGTCGAGCAGTTCCTGCATGCCGCGTTCGGCCTGGGCCATGCGACGCTTGCCTTCGAAGGCAAAGGGCCGGGTAACGACCGCGACGGTGAGGGCACCCATCTCGCTGGCGAGCGAGGCGATGACGGGAGCTGCGCCGGTGCCGGTGCCGCCGCCGAGGCCGGCGGTGACAAAGACCATGTCGGCACCCTCGAGGGATTCGAGAATCTTGCCGGAGTCTTCAAGGGCGGCCTGACGGCCGATGTCGGGATTGGCGCCTGCGCCGAGGCCGCTGGTCAACTTGACACCCAGCTGCAGTTTGACCGGAGCGCTGGAGAGTTGCAACGCCTGGCGATCAGTGTTGGCGGCGATAAACTCGACGCCTTCCATGTTGGCCGCGATCATGCGATTGACGGCGTTGCCGCCGCCTCCACCTACGCCGATGACCTTGATTTTGGCGCCCCGGGGAACTTCATCGTGGTATTGAATGCGGATTTCTTCCGGCTGACCCATCGGTTTGTTTTTCATCGGCAATGACTCCCTGGTTTAGACACTTCCGGCTAAGATGGCGCGCAGCTTGGCGCGCAGTCCCTGGTTTTCCGACGCACGGGTGACACTGGTGCGGTGGGCGTACAACATAGTTCCAGTCAGAACGGAGAATTCCGGAGCGGCCAGTTCGGCGGGCATCCGGGAGAGCGGTACAGGTGAGGCGAGGCGTGCCGGGACGCGCAGCAGGCTCTCTGCCGTTTCCAGCAGCCCGGGCAGCCGTGCTCCGCCGCCGGTGATTGCACAGCCGGCGCCCATGGCTTCGAGGACGCCACCCTGGCGGAGATTGTCGCGCAGCAACTGGAAGAGCTCGCGCGCACGAGGCTCAAGAATTTCGGCGATGAATCGCTGCCGAACGACACGCGGTTCGTAGCCGGGCAGACCGGTGACTTCCACTTCATTCAGTTCGGGCACGGAGGTCACGATGGCGTGCCCGTAGTTGCACTTGAGCCATTCGGCTTCGGGAGTGGTCACGTGGAGGCCGACCGCGAGGTCATTGGTGAAGTGATCGCCGCCGATGGGCACCACCGAGGTGTGCGCGACCGAGCCTTCGAAGAAGACGACCAGCTCGGAGGTCGACGCGCCAATATCGACGAGGCAGACACCCAGCTCGCGTTCATCGGCGGAAAGGGTCGCTTCCGCGGCGGCCAGGGGTTCCAGCACCGTTTCAGTGACTTCGAGACCGGCCTTATTTACGCAGGTGACGATGCTCTGCTGCGCGCTGGCTGAACTGGTGGAGATGTGCAGATTGACTTCGAGCCGATTGCCGATCATACCGATCGGATCGTGAATACCGGCTTGCTCGTCGAGGATGAATTGCTGGGGCAGCAGGTGCAGTACTTCGCGATCGGCGGGCAGCGCGATCGAGCGCGCGCGTTCGACGGCAGAGCGGACGTCCTCTTTGGTGATCTCGCGCAGGCGGGTGCCGAGGCTGATTCCGCCCCGGCTGTTCACACCGCGAACATGCGGCCCACCGACGGCGACGACGCAGCGCTCAATGACTGCCTGAGCTGAGGTTTCCGCCGCCACCGCTGCCCGATCGATGGCCGATGACGCGGGCGCCAGATCGGAGACGAGTCCTTTGCGCATTCCGGCAGCGTCGGCGATGCCATGCCCGCGGTAGCGCAGCGCGCCTTCGTGGATCTCGGCGATGAGCACGCGAACCTTCGAGCTGCCCGCGTCGAGGACGGCGATCACGTTCTCCGCCTGACTCATCCGGACCTCCGGCTGGAGTGCGCTTTAACCTGTAGGGTGTGCCGCGTTTTGACGGGAGGGTGCTTAGCGGCCTGCGGCTTGTGAGTTTTCACGAGGTGCTGAGCCGAGGCTTTGTGCTGAACCGGTACAGCTGACTGGCTCTTCATCGCAGCTGGTGCCGTCCTGGTAGCCGTGGGTTTTTGCTGATTGGCGCCGGCCGCGGCATTCGTTCCGGGGTCGCCCGCCATCTTCAGTACGACTTCGCGGTCATAGCGCAGATCCACTGAGGCCAGATGCGGATACTGCTGTTCCCATTCGGCGACGTGCGCCTGGTAGTTGCGCCAGCGCGCGAGGAAATCGTCGTCTCCGAAATGGAGGAGCAATACGGATCCGTTTGCTGTGACGGTGGCGCGGACATCTTCGGGGTCAGAGAGATCCACCTCGCTTAGATGCGAGGAAAAGTGCTCACCGGAGGAATCGAGTTCTCCGATGAAACGCTGATACAACTGCATCCGCGCGGCGCGCACGGGGAGAGTATCGGCTGGATTGATTCCGCTGAGGACCGGGAACGAATAATGACGCGATTCCATCTGCCGCGGAGGCAAGGTAAGAATGACGCCTTCGGCGTCGACGAGATCGACGTTGCCCCTGAGTCGAACAAAGGCAATCGGAGTGCGCTCCGTAACTGCCACGCGCAGCTGGTTAGGGAGGAGGCGCATGACGGTTGCCTGCTGCACCCACGGGATTTGTTCGAGAGCTGTACGCCGCTTTGCGAGGGACACGTAGAAGAGATTGCGTCCGATGTCGGAACCGAACACGGCCAACAGATCAGTGCGGCTGAGTTGGCTGTTGCCGAAGGTTTGAATCGATGCGGAGGAATCGATACGGAAGCGAGGATCGTGATGGAGGAAGCTGGTGACGGCGATGATCAACGCGAGAAGGAGCCCCGGGATAACAAAAATGCCGGCGACCAGCCCCACCTTGCCCCAGACGGTGCGCGTCCAGCCGGGGAGCAGACCGCGGCGCACGGGGACACGACGACGGGCGCGCAGGAAAGGCTCTCCTGCGGCGTCTTCCGGGTCGGCTTTCGCGCGCGCCGGATGCGACGGCCGTGCTGCGCTGTCCTGGCCGTCCGGCGGTCGATAGTAATCCGCCGGCTCCTCCAGAAGTGTCGCGCCGCCGCTTTCTGCGTTGGTTTTAGCCACGCCTGAGCAAGGTCGTGAGAATCGCCTGATTGACTATAGCGTGGCCTCCCCTGTGGATTGGCTGGGAAATGCTCCGGGTATCAAGTGAGGGAACAGTCATCCCTTGCCGGGGATGGGGAGTGCAACCTGAGGGCGATCTATTTGTCGGCGGGGAGGTGCCGCGTGTGGTTTCGCGCGTCGGAGCGACGATGGTTGCGTTTCCTGCGCTTCCGTGGTCGTTGGGTCCACAACGGTGCTCCCCATGCGCCGAGCGCCAGAAGCGCGCCGAAGAGCACGACCGCGTCAATACTCTCGCGTCCTGAGAACGACCAGGCGGACTCTTTGATGTCCAGCCACATCTGGAATTCATCGAGGGTGAGGGCTGCGCCCATTCCGTAAACGATGGCGATCAGCCGCCCGAAAAACAGCGATCGCGGTGTGGCGTCCGTGCCGATTTCGGCCACCATCGCATACCCGGAAATGAGGAGGAGGAGGATTCCCCACACCAGATGGTGAATATGGCGGCCGCCCAGGATCACCCATCCGAAAGGGCCGATGTGAAAAAGGATCAGCAGAACGAGCAGCCGGACACCGAGAAAAGTGAGGACAAAGCCGAGTGCGGCGAGAAAGAGGCGGCGGCGTGGGCGGTCGGGGATGCGCTCGTGCAGGATCCTGCCGGCGCGGGTGCGATGCAGCAGGATCAGGATGACCGCAACCGAGGCGATCAGAAATATCAGCAGAATCCACGCTGCCGTCGGGTGCATGTCCACCATTCGGAGAGCGCCCTTGAGCAGCGGGTGAGTCATCCATCTGGCAACGGGAGCCATGCTGCGCACTTTCCCCAGCCCATCTTATCGGCATTTCGAGGAGATCCGAACAGGGAGGTACCTGAACGAGAGCATGCGATGGGGATCGCGATCATGCCTGTTGGCCGGGATGACCGTGGCTTGCCTTTGTCCACAAAGGCGCTCCCCATGCTCCGATGGCGAGCAGGGCTCCGAACAGGATGACGGCGTCGACGCTTTCGCGTCCCTGCCGTGTCCAATAAGCGTCGGCACTCAGGTTCAGCCAGAGGGCGAATTCGTCGAGGGTGAGGGCTGCACCGATGCCGAAGGCGATGGAGATCAGGCGGCTGGCGAAGATGGAGGAGGGAGACGAACCGGTGCCGACTTCTGCCATCTCGCCGTAGCCAACGGCCAGCAGCAGGAGGATGCCCCAGACCAGGTGGTGGATGTGGCGACCGCCGACCATGACCCAGCCGAAGGGCCCGATGTGATGCACGATGGCGTACACCAGCAGGCGGACGCCAAGGAATGTGATGAAGAAACTGACGGCGGCGAGAAAGAGGCGGCGGCGGGGACGGTCGGGGATGCGCTCGTAGAGAATTCTGCCGGCGCGGGTCAGGTGCAGAAAGACCAGCATGATGCTGGCGCAGAGGATGGCAAATGCGAGAAGGATCAGGGCTCCGGTCCAGTGCATAGGCCTCTATTTTCACCCCGTCTGGCCAGGCGGGGGCGGCCCCTATAATCAAACTGGGGCACTTTTCCCTGCTGCCCCGGGACCATTCACTTGAGCGATGCAATCATCATCCGCGGCGCGCGGACCCATAACCTGAAAAACATCGACTGTGAGATTCCGAACGGAAAGCTCACGGTTGTTTCCGGAGTCTCCGGGTCGGGCAAGTCGTCGCTCGCCTTCGACACGATTTATGCGGAAGGGCAGCGACGGTACGTTGAGTCGCTTTCGGCGTATGCGAGGCAGTTTCTGGAGCGGATCGAGAAGCCCGATGTGGATCTGATCGACGGGCTGGCTCCGGCGATTGCGATTCGGCAGAAGAATTCGACGAGGAATCCGCGCTCGACGGTCGCTACGGCGACGGAAATCTACGACTACATGCGGCTGCTCTGGGCGCGCTGCGGCATCGTCCATTGCACGGTCTGCGGAGGGATTGTCCGACGCGACACGGTGGACGAAATTGCGTCGGACATTCTCGACCTGGGGGAGGGAACCCGCCTGTACGCGCTGTTCCCCGTGCAGGCGCAGGCGACAACCCCGGCCCAGCCGGCGTCGGACACGGTTTCCGAGGTGAAGCCGGCGCGTCGGACACGGAAGGCATCCGTGAGAACGGCGGAGAGGGCATCCGGCGGATTGTCGGACGCACTGCGGGAGCGGCTTGCCGATCTGCGGAAGCGGGGATTTAACCGGCTCTATCAGAATGGCAATATCTACGAGTTCTCGACGCCTGAATCGCTGCTGGAGATCGACTTCGCGCTTCCGGTATTTGTGCTGGTCGATCGCATCGCGGTCGCGTCCGACAGTCGCGCCCGCATCGTCGATGCGGCGGAGATCGGGTATCGGGAGGCGGGTGAGATTCTGTATGAAGTTGTTCCTCGCGATCCCGAATCGGACAGGGCGCCGCGGCGGCGGCTGAGGTTTTCCGGCGCATTCGAGTGCAAGAACTGCCATCGCCCGTATCGGGAACCGGAACCGAGCCTTTTTTCCTTCAACAATCCTTACGGGGCCTGTCCGCGCTGCCAGGGGTTCGGCAACACGATCGACTTCGATCTGGACCTGATTATCCCCGACAAGGCGAAGACCCTGGACGAGGGGGCGATCGATCCATGGAATCGTCCGAAGTACCGGCCCTACCTGACGGAGTTGCGACGGGCTGCTCGCCAGAAGGGGATTCCCCTGGATACGGCCTGGTGGGACTTGTCCCGGGAACAGCAGGCATGGGTGCTGGACGGGGAAGGCTCATTTCCTGGCGTGCACGGATTTTTTCAGCTTCTCGAACGCAAGAAGTACAAGCTGCATGTTCGCGTGATGCTGAGCAAGTACCGCGGGTACGCGCTTTGCCCGGAGTGCAAAGGCCAGCGGCTGCGGGCGGAAGCACGTGCCGTCCGCATTGGCGATGAGGGGGAGGGGCGCAATATCTGCGAGGCGGCGTCGCTGACGATTGGCGCGGCGCACCGGTTCTTCTCCAGGCTGACACTGGCCCCGATGCAGGAGGAGATTGCGGGCAGCATTCTGGAGGAGATTCGGCAGCGTCTGACTTTCCTGGATGCGGTCGGACTGGACTATCTGACGCTGGACCGGCTGGCGTCGACGCTCTCGGGCGGGGAATCGCAGCGGATTCAGCTGGCGACATCGCTTGGGTCCCGTCTGGTGGGGGCGCTGTATGTTCTCGACGAGCCTTCGATCGGGTTGCATCCACGGGATACTTCGCGGCTCATCCACATTCTGGACGATTTGCGCGATCTCGGGAATACGATTCTGGTGGTTGAGCACGATCCGGACGTTCTGCGATCCGCGGATTATTTGCTCGATCTTGGACCGGGCGCCGGTGAGTTCGGGGGTAAAGTTCTCGCCGCGGGGTCAGTTAGCGAAGTGGCGGCCAATCCGGCGTCGATCACGGGTCGCTACCTGAGCGGCCACCTGACGATTCCGGTGCCTGGGCGCAGACGTGCTCCGGGCTCATCGAAAGAATGGCTGCGGATCAAAGGCGCGCGGGCGAACAACCTGAAAGGCATTGACGTCGAGATTCCGCTGAATCTGCTGGTTGCCATCACGGGGGTATCGGGCTCGGGCAAGTCGACCCTGGTGCACGAGGTGCTGTCCAAGGCGATCGCGCATCGGCTGGGGCGGGCGGAGGGCGGCGATCCTACGGGGGTCTACAAGGACATCAAGGGGGTCGAGCGGCTTAGCGACATCATTTTGGTGGATCAGACGCCCATTGGACGCACGCCGCGCTCGAATCCTGTGACGTATATCAAGGCATTCGACGCGATTCGGGAGCTGTTTGCCGCACAGCCGGAAGCGCAGCGGCGGGGCTATGCTGCCGGCCATTTCTCCTTCAACGTACCGGGTGGCCGGTGCGATGTCTGCGAGGGGGACGGCACGGTGACGGTCGAGATGCAGTTCCTCGCTGACGTGGAGCTGCCCTGCGAGGAATGCGGGGGGACGCGCTACAAGGCAAGCACGCTGGAGATTCACTACAAGAACAAGAGCATCCACGAAGTCCTGCAGATGACGGTTCGCGAGGCCCTGCGATTTTTTGCCGGTCATCCGAAGATCGTCGATAAGCTGGCGGTGCTGGAAGAGATTGGCCTGGGGTATGTTCGTCTGGGGCAATCGGCGACGACCCTTTCGGGGGGCGAAGCGCAACGGGTGAAGCTGGCTGCACACCTGGCGTCGACCCGATTGGAGAGCCGTGGGTCCGAGGGGAAAAAAAGGGGCAGCCGCGTTCTTTATATTCTGGACGAGCCGACCACTGGACTGCATTTCGATGACGTGGGCAAGCTGCTGATGGCGTTTCGCAAACTCATCGACAGCGGCGGCTCGCTGGTGGTGATCGAGCACAATCTCGACGTCATCAAGTCGGCCGACTGGGTGATCGATCTGGGCCCTGAAGGGGGCGCCGCGGGCGGACAGATTGTCGCCACGGGCACCCCGGAAGACATCACCCGCAACGAGCTCTCGCACACTGGCCAATGGCTCGCCCGTGTTCTTGCCGGGCAACCCGGCAGCGAGCTGGTGCACGCAGCAGAAAGCGAAGTTTTCCAGTGAAATACACTCTACCGATCCTGAAGTTCCTGCGTACGGTGCGGCGCCAAATGTCGGACATTGTCCGACAGCACCGGTTCGTGCTCTGTTTCTCCCTGCTGGTTGCCCTGTCGGGTGCCGCGTTCGCGCAGCCCGTTCCTCTGCCGCCAGGGACGACATCCGGCGACCAGGAACAGCAATCCAGTCCCCTGGACGACATCGAATCGGCCATTGCCGCGAGGAACTATCCATTGGCCACGGCGCGGCTCGATGTCTATCTATCGGCACATCCGGACGACGCCCGGGCCCTCTTCGATCGGGGATTTGCCGAAGATGCGCAGGGACATACGGCAGAAGCGGAGGGGTGGTATCGCAAGGCAGTTGCCGCGAACCCGAAGCAATTCGAAGCTCGTTCGGCACTGGGGCTGCTTCTGGCGGCTAAAGGCGATCCTAAGGACGCCCAGGCGGCGATCGAGCAGCTTCAGGTGGCAGTGACGTTGCAGCCGGATCCTCCCAGTCCCACGGCCAAAGCACAAGCCGACCGAGCCCTGGCCCGGTTGCTGCGGACGACGGATCCCACCAGTGCTCGGGATGCTCTTGTGGATGCGCTGAAACTGACGCCGGAGACCCCGGCGGACACGCTGCTGGCGGGGCAGATCGCCGAGGCTGCCGGTGACCTGGAAATTGCGGAGCAGGAGTACCGCCAGGCGCTCCGCAACCAGCCGGGTTCGGCCGACGCCAGTGCTTCGCTGGCCCACCTGCTGATTGCCGAGAAGCGATATGCCGACGCCCAACCGGTCGTCGAGGCGGCGCTGCACCGCGCCCCTAATGATCCGGCCCTCAGTGCGCAACTGGCCACGATTCTGAATGCCCAGGGGAAGCAGGCCGACTCTCTGGCCCTGCTCGAAAAGCTGCATCAGGAGGAGCCGGACAGCCGCTCCGTGGCCTCGATGCTGGCCGACGCGGATTTTCAGGCTGGCAAGCTGGACGAGGCGGATGCTCTCTACCAGCAGTTGCTGGCCAAAGCTCCGAATGATCCGGACCTGCTCGATGCCCACGGTCAGATCCTGATCCGCCAGCAGCATTTCGCAGAGGCGATCGGGGTGTTTCGCAAAGCGATTGCCGCGCGCGCCGATGATATCGACGCCTGGTCCGGGATTGCTTTTGCCGATTCGGAACTGCATCAGTATCAGGACGAGCTCCAGGCCCTTTCCATGCGATCAAAGTACGCACCGGAAAACCCGGCGAGCCTGTTTCTGTGGGCAACTGCGTACGATAATCTTCATCAGAAAAAGGCAGCGGCGGACTACTACCATCGCTTCCTTGCCGCCGCCCAGGGCAAATTTCCCGACCAGGAGTGGCAGGCGAAGCACCGGCTTGTCGCTCTCGGAAATTAGACGGTGCTCAACCAGGGTTTTGGGTTCCGCGGTTCTGCGGTGTGGTCCTCGTGGATGCCCGATCGTTACTTTTGAATTGCGGCAGCCGGTCTCAGGACCGAGGTGGGTAGCGCGCCGGACAGAATCTGCGCTATTGTTTTCGGAACGCACAACCCCGGAGGTGCGCGATGCGGTCCGTCGCTGTCCTCGCTGCTCTGTTCCTCTCGGCGTCCTTCGCGTGGGCGCACGGGGCCAGTGATCGCCCGCTTGACGCCCGTCAACTGGCGGATTTGGAAGCGAAGGCGGCGAGCGCCTCTCCTAACGAGCAACCCTATATCTACGCAGAGCTGGTGCACTCCATGACCGAGATTGCCACGGCGCAGTTTCAGGCGGGTGATGAAGCTCAGGCCTCCGCCTCGTTGAAAGCTGCGCAGAGCTACGCGGGCAAGATCCAAATGGGGCTGCTGCGCGACGCCAAGAAGCTGAAGAATGCGGAGATCCTGATTCGGCACACGGCATTTCGCCTCAAAGAGTTGATGACCGGCGCATCCCTGGACGATCGGCCGACGCTGGAGGCGACGATTCAGCAGCTGAATCAGGTGCAGTCGGAGATGATGACCCAAATCTTCCGCCACTGAAAACGGAACAAGGTGAGCGGCGACGTTTCAACGAAAATGGGCCGCACAGCAATTGCTGCAAATATCCTCCTTTTCCCTCCGTGTTCCACACCCCTTCCACAGACAGGAAAGCCGCTGCAGCCAATATTCATCGGGCGATAACAGAAAGCCGTGCAAAGGCGATCCTGATTTGCGCTTCTCTTCGCCTTTTGTACCCTATTGCGCACCCCCCTCTGCCTTCGTACTCTGACGTGGCGTTTCGAAAGGGACCTTGCCTCACTGAAAACTGAATCGGAACAGTAACGCACCGCAGCCGGGGTCATTCGCAGGCCGCCATCATTCCGGGAGCAATCGGAAACAGCGCGGGCTGCAAACGATCACCGGTCCCGGTGGCTCTGTTCCCCGCGACCTGCGTTCCCGCGGGCACGCGGCGTCGTGCGCTTTTGGCCATGCCAGGCGCAGACGCACGTGGCCGCCGCCGGTGCGGGCCACCTCAACCGGTGACGAAGGCATCAACCTGCCCGTCGCCATGCCTCTCGCCGATGCGAGAACCGCCAGGGAGAACAATGAGACCAAAGAAAACAATCCTCTGCGTTGACGACAATGAACAAGCGCTGGCTGTTCGCAAATTCCTGCTGGAGACACGGGGTGGATACCGCGTGATTGCCGCGTCGACGGGAAAAGAAGCCATCGAGCATTTTCGCCGCGGCGGCATCGACCTCGTCCTCAGCGACCTGGTGATGCCGGTTATGGATGGCAACGAACTGGTGAAGCGAATGAAGGAAGTCGCGCCCGAGATCCCGATGATCCTGATCAGTGGCAGCGTCAAGACTTTCGATCACACCAATCGCGCCGACGCATTTCTCCCCAAGGGCTCGTCTTCGCCGGTTGAGATGCTGGAGCGCATCCGGCAGATGATCGCCCGTAAGCGCGGCCCCAAGAAGCATCTCCGGCCGATCTTCGAGACTCCGGAAGCGGCCTTTGAGCCGCTGGAGCACGCGGTTGCTTCCTGAGGGAGCATGGGGCAGGTAATCGCATCCAACGAAGCGTCGAGGGGATCCTGCTCCTGTACTTCCTTTCCATAGAACGGCTTTGTCCCATCCATTTACAATCGCTCAGTGGATGAGATGATTCGCGCCGAGAACCTCGGCAAGGTCTACCGATCCGGCAGGCTCGAAGTCCCGGCGCTCCGCGATGCGACCTTCTCGGTTGCAGGCGGTGAGTTTCTCTCGATCGTCGGACCCTCCGGCAGCGGCAAGTCAACCCTCTTTTATCTCCTTGGCGGCCTCACCCGAGCCAGTTCGGGCAAGGTCTTTATCGGGGGAGTGGATTTTTCGACGCTCGGCGACGCGGAGCGGACGCGCATGCGGAGAGCTCGCATCGGGTTTATTTTTCAGAAATTCAATCTGCTCCCGACGCTCTCGGCGCGGGCCAATATCGAGATTGCGTACGAAATCGCGGGCCGCACCGAGCCTCTGGACGAAAACTATCTCACGCAAATTGCCGAGATGCTGAACATTGCGGGTCGTCTGCACCATCGCCCTTCAGAGCTCTCCGGGGGGGAACAGCAGCGCGTCGCTATCGCCCGGGCGCTGATTACGCGACCTGCCATTGTGCTGGCTGACGAGCCAACCGGGAACCTCGACACGGAGAATTCCGACGCCGTACTTCAGATGCTGCGACGTTCCAACCAGGAGCTGAAGCAAACGGTGCTGATGATCACGCACAACCCGGAGGCGGCCGCGATCGCGGACCGCATCGTCCATATGCGCGACGGCCGGATTCGCGGGATCGAAGCAGGGCAGAGAACTGTTGCGCGCCACGAGTGGTAGGACCACCCGCCTCTCCCAGCCAGCATGACGACCGAGTGACGAAGAACTAACACGTTCGTCCGAGAATATTGGCGCTGCGTGCAAGCCAGCAGGAGTTAGAATTATTCAGGGTCAGTACGGCCTAAAGCCGGAAAAATGGGAACCACACTCAATCCACACGCCGAAGCCGGCGAAGGCGCGAAGCTCGGAACCAACGGGTCGAACGGCTCGAACGGGTCATCATCGAGCATCCACGATCTGGTCACGGAGAAGTCAAACGAGGCGACTCGTGGGCTTGACACCCGTTCGGCAGTCGAGATCGCTCGGATCATTAATCAGGAAGATCAGAAGGTCGGCGCGGCGGTCAAGAAGGCGATCCCCGAGATCGCGCACGTCATCGACCTGGTTGCGCACAGCCTGCGCGAAGGTGGCCGCCTGATTTACGTAGGAGCCGGATCGAGCGGGCGTCTTGCTGCCCTCGACGCCTGCGAAATTCCTGCTTATTTCTCGACCAGTCCGCAAACCGTGCAATACATCATGGCTGGTGGGCCCAAGGCGTTGGCTTCGCCGGTCGAGGTCAACGAGGATTCAGAAGAGCTGGGCAAGCGCGACATTGCCCGGCGGCGTCCCAGCCGGAAAGACGTAGTGATCGGTCTTTCTGCCAGTGGACGAACTCCGTATGTAGTGGCTGCCATCGCGTACGCTCGGACGCTCGGGGCAAAGACCGCCTGCATCACCTGCAATCCCAATACGCCGCTCGGCAATGCGGCGGAAACTGCCATCGTTGCGGAAGTCGGACCGGAGGTCATCTCGGGGTCTACGCGCCTGAAGGCGGCAACTGCCCAGAAGATGATCACGAATATGATCACCACGGGTGCAATGACGCGGCTTGGCTACGTGTACGAGAACCTGATGGTCAACGTGCACATGCACAACTCCAAGCTCATTGAGCGCGGTATCGGCATTCTGATGCGCGCCTGCGATGTGAGCCGCGAGAAGGCCGTTGAGGTGATCAAGTCTGCCGGGCGCAGCGTGCCTGTGGCTCTGGTGATGCTCAAAGCTAATGTCGACAAGCCTGAAGCCGTGCGTCGTCTGGCCCGTGCTGAGGGCAACGTGCGTCGCGCGATCGAAGACTCGGTGATGGATATATAGCCGCGTTTACGGCTGACCCCGTCGAAAGCTGACTTCGACATTCATCTCACACGAAACCGGCGTGCCGTTTACGGTACCTGGATTGAACCGATACCTTCGCACAGCCGCAATGGCTTGCTCATCCAGTCCCATCCCGAGGGGCCGAACGAGGAATAGCCTCTGGGTTTGTCCATCCGGCTCGACTGTGAGATGGACCGTAACCGTTCCCTGATCATGCGTCATCTGGGCCGGGATGCTGAACTGCGGGCTGGGGGCCTGCATCAGTTGTGGAGGCGTCAGACCGGGCTGGCTGCAACTGTTGCTTCCGTCCTCATCGAGAGCAGCGTGCAGCTGATCGGAGGGATCGTCCGGATGCAGGTTGTGATGCAGCCAGGGGCGCCAGAAGTCCGGAGCGGCCGTTGCCAGCGCATCGTCGAATCCTGAGGAGAAGATCGCGGCCAGCGCCTGATCGAGAGCTTCGGGACGATGGCGGTCGCGCGCAACGAGAATGCGGACCTGTTCCCTGGGATCCCACGCAGCGGCGCTGATCTGTACCTTCTCATCGGGTTGCGCCGGCTGGGTAAACTTCAGCCCCTCGCGGACGCCGTCGATTTCGAGCCGCGAGTCGGTGAGGCGCACATTTTCGACCTGGATCGCGCTGAGCGAGAAGGGCATGATACCGGCGAGATTCTTCAGCCTGCCGTCCGCGTTGAAATCGAGGCGAGAGCCGTTGTACAGGCCTCGGAGCATGAGAACCGGTCCCCGCAAACGCGCCTCGATGCTCTGTTGTGCGGGAGCGGTCTGGGCTCCGGCGAGATTCGCGGCCATTGCGCAAAGGAAGACCGCCACGCGTACTCGAACTTCCATGACTCTTACGATGCCACGAACGTTTGCCCGAGTGCCAATGCCCTGCGAGGCCTGGACCGATGACTATACTCACACCATAGACCTCGCGCCAGCCTCCTGCATTCACATTTATTGAGGCTCGGCGTGTATGCGTGGGGTCGAACGGGAGACCTGTTTTGTTTGCCTCTCTGCGCTTTATCTGGAATGCCACCAGCGGCCATCGCCTGCGGCCCTGGCGCAGCGAATATCTCAAGTGGCGGATTGAGACTTATTCCGGCATGAGAGCCGAGGAACTGCGCGCCCGGGATATGTTGGCATTCGTCTGGCGCGAAAAGGGGAACCTTTTCCGCTTTCTTCGTTGGACCGATCGTATGGAGGCATGGCGAAAAGGCGGCGCGGGCCATCAGCAGGAAGGCAAGAACTGATGAGAGAGCAGGCTCCTGACGTCCGGAAGCTCGCTGCGGCCACGACTCGACGCGCATTCCTCACCCGGGCCGTGGCGATGGCGGGGGCCAGTGGGCTTTCCGCAATTCTGAACACCGGTTGCGGGCATCCGAAGAGCGGGCCGGCCATTGGGTCCGTGGCGCCGAGCTTAAACGATGTCAGCGGTTCTCGATCGCTTCGAACGCACGCTGCTGCGCATGGGTTGCTGGTGGGATGCGCGGTTCGCCCCGACCTCCTCGATGGGGAACCGGCTTACGCGCACACGGTCGCGGATCAGGCGAGCATCCTTGTTCCCGAGAATGCGATGAAGTGGGCGGCTCTGCGTCCGAACCCGACGCAGTACGATTTTCGCAAGGCCGACGACGTCGTGCTTTTCGCGTTGTCTCACGAGCAGAAGGTTCGCGGGCACAACCTCTGCTGGCATGAGGCGATTCCCTCCTGGTTTGCGGGGACGGTGACGCGAGACAACGCTGCGGAATTCCTCACCCAGCACATCCGCACGGTTGCGGGCCGTTATGCCGGCAGGCTGCATTCCTGGGATGTGGTGAACGAAGCCATCGATCCGAAGGAGGGGCGGGCTGACGGGCTGCGTAAATCACCGTGGCTGGAACTGATCGGCCCGTCGTATATCGAACTTGCCTTCCGCACCGCCCGCGAGGCCGATCGGACCGCCCTGCTGACCTACAACGACTACGGTATTGAGCTGGATACACCGGAACAAATCGACAAGCGAGGACAGGTGATGATGCTGGTGCGGCGTCTTCAGGCGCGGGGTGTGCCCATCGATGCGGTCGGGATCCAGAGCCATCTGACGGCGGGCGACAAGGCAGGTCCAGGTCTGATCCGCTTCATCCGCGAGTTGGGACGAATGAACCTGCAGGTTTTCGTGACAGAGATGGACGTGAACGACCGCAGGCTTGCTGAACCGGTCGCCGAACGCGATGCTGCGGTCGCCAAAACCTACCGCGACTATCTCGTTCCGGTGCTCTCCGAGCCGAATGTGACCGCTCTGCTCACCTGGGGCATCACCGACCGTTACACCTGGCTCAACAGCCGAGCGCATGCTGCACGTACCGATGGCAAGCCCGAGCGCTCTCTTCCTTTTGATTACGACTACAACCCCACGCCCGCCTTTTTAGCGGAGCGCGGTGCCATCGGTGCGCGTCCAGCAGGGCCAATTCCGGGTGGAGATCCTTACGCCCCGTTCAATCCGGCGAGGCAGCAGCGCCCCGAGGCCGGGTAGCGCCGGGATGCGTCCGTAATCTCGTCTCGTCCGTCTGTGTCTGATGTAATGGACCTATGAAGCTCCGTTGGCAAACCCTGGTTTATTGGCTGCTGCTTGCCAGCGTCCCTTCTTGTTTTTGTGCGGCCCAGCAGCAGGCCGAGCCTTTCCCCGGCGAGCCGGCGCAACAACAGCAACAGCGCCCTCAGCAGCAGGCCGAACCGTTTCCGGGTGAGCCAGCCAGCCAGCCGAACAACCCGTCCGCGCCGCCGCAACCCTCTCCGCGATTCACTCCGCAGAATTTTCCTCCGGATCCCAACGCGGACATGCCGACATTCCGCGTCAGCACCACCGTGGTCGTAGTGCCCACGCTGGTGGAGAAGCCCAACGGTGATGTGCTCTATGGGCTGAAGCCGCAGGACTTCGCCGTTTACGACAACGGGGTGCAGCAGAAGGTGCACGTCGACGACGATCTCGACACGCAGCCCATCTCCCTGGTCGTTTGCATCGAGCGCGGCCGCGATGCTCCGCTGGAATTCGACAAGATCGGCAAGCTCGGGCCGCTCCTCGATCTGTTTACGCGCAACGGCCGCGGCGATATCGCGCTGGTTGCGTTCGATTCGAAAGCCACATGGGTCGAGCCCTTCGGCACCGACGAGGACACGATCACGCGCGATCTGCGCAAGATGCCGGCGGGCGATGGAGGGGCGGCGATCCTCGATGCGGTCGGGTATTCGGTCAATCTGCTGGAGCAGCAACCGCCGGATCACCGGCGCATCCTGCTGCTGATCAGCGAGTCACGCGATCACGGCAGCTACCACTTCAACATCCCGCAGCTGGTGGAGCGCATCGGCACGAGCAACACGCTCGTACTCAGTCTGGTTTTCTCGCCAGGGAAGGCCGAAATCATCGACTGGGCCCGGGGCAATACGAATGGCGGCACTGAGTTGAATATCCTTGCACCGCTGATGATGACCGTCAATGCCATGCGCCGCAACACGCCGAAGACGCTGGCTGAGCTGAGCGGCGGCGAGTACGATCCCTTCACGCGCGAGAAGGGTTTTGAGGCGCGCGTGGCCGAGGTGGCCAGTCACGCCCGCAATCGATATATCCTCAGCTTTCACCCTACGGACCTGACGCCGGGACTGCATTCGATTGAAGTGAAACTCACCCAGGATTATGGCGCGCGCGTGGTCGCCCGCAACAGTTACTGGGCGATTCTGCGCGATGAAGACCATCCGGGGCCGGAGCCGCTGCCGCAAGCGGCGCGTCCTAACCCGTAGCCGCACTCCGGCTGCTAACTGACACACAAGGAGAAGCTCCATGGGCGAACACGTCACGCTCCGCGCATCCGACGGTCATGAACTCCACGCGTATGTCGCGC
>JBKICP010000222.1:0-11098 GCA_046567085.1 Acidobacteriota bacterium | reverse complement strand
CAGAACATCAGTGAAGGTTACAGGCTGCTGCCGATGGTGTTGAACTCGTTGGAGATCTTGTTGCTGAGGGAGCCCATCGCGACGATGGCGCCCAGAGCGATGAGGGCAGCGATCAGAGCGTATTCGATCAGGTCCTGGCCGGACTCATCGTTCATCAGGTTCTTGAAGAGCATTTTCATTTTCCGGTTCTCCTTGTGAAGTGGCTGCGCGGCCATCCGTGTGGACACCCCGTACCGCGCTGCGTGAGTGGTGATTGTTGTCACATTGACGCGGAAGGGTACTCCGTCGCAATGCCATTTAAGTGTTACCCTTGGCTACTTTTGACGAAAACTACCGTGCAGGAAATCAGCGAATCAGAGACTTCAAAGAGTGCAGTGACGCGGTACTTTCGATTGCGCAGGACCCGTCGTGCTCCGAGATCAGAGGCTGCTGCCAATGGTGTTGAACTCGTTCGTGATCTTGTTGGTGAGACCGCGCATCGCTGCAATGGCAGCGACCGCGATCAGGGCAGCGATCAGGGCGTACTCGATCAGATCCTGGCCCGATTCCTCGTTCCATAGCGTTTTCAGGAGCCACGAAGGACGATACATTCCGTTTCCTCAAAGAGCTGTGCAGTTCTTCTTATCGGTGCGACCGACCATCAGCATGAGAGCGGCTTGTGGTCCTATCTTCCGACGGGGTACCGACGCGGACAATGCTCAGGAAGTGTTACTAATTGCTACTTTCGTTGATTCCTGCCGACACCAGGGGGGCAGGACTGCGGGCAGAGGGTGGGAGGCGATTCCCGGTCACCCGCCGCGTCGGCTCTGGCGGCCTTTCCAGGCAGGCAGAGGAGGTCAGCGAGCCAAGAACGCCCGCGTCGAAGGTAATCGAGCCATATTACGAATGAGCTATCCCCGGCGCCGGACCCTCCGGCCTCCGCGGCAGAGGCGATGTGGCCGGCCCGGCGGTCCCGGATTGCAGCTCAAAGACAGCACGCGGGTTGCGTGCGGACGGCGGGGTCTTCGGCTCGCCGTACCACTTTCGTGGGACAGGCGGACAGCGGTGTTAATTCCCGCGGGTCCGGTGCTATCGACCCGAGGCCGGCGAACCGGGATGATCATCGAGGGGATTCCTCCGCCAGGTTCCCGTGGCTGAGCGCGGCGTTGCGCGACCGAACGGGCAGGACGGAGAAGGGAACCTCACCCTGCAGCGCGAGGAGCATGGCTTTGCCGTTGAACCAGCCGCAAGCAACCCGGGCGGATCAGATCGCCAGGGCGGTGCTGATCGGATTGCTGTGCTCGGTATCCGCCTTCATCTGCATGCGCGGCGCCGCTGGAGCGGTAGCCGATCCCGACGTGGGATGGCAGATGCGGACCGGAGAATGGATCCTGCAGCACCACGGATTTCCGCACACCGACCCTTTTTCGCGCACGACCGCGGGAACCCCGTGGCAGGCCTACAGCTGGCTCTTCGACCTGATTCTGCTGAAGGCGTTCGCGTGGATGAACCTGAAGGGGCTGCTGGTCTTTACGGCGGCAATGATGACGCTGATCGGGGCGGCCATCTACCGCATGCTGAGCCGGCTGCAGGCGGACTTCACGCAGCGGGCGGCGCTGACGGTGGCGGTGATCTTCTGCCTGTCGCGGATGAGCACGCCGCGGCCGTGGCTGTTCACGATTCTCTTCTTTGCCGTCGAGATGGACATCCTGATGCACGCGCGCCGCGAGGGATCGAGCCGCGAGCTGTGGCTGCTGGCTCCGCTGTTTGCGCTGTGGGCGAATCTCCACATCCAGTTCATCGATGGGCTGGTGGTGCTGGGCGTGGCGGCGATGGAACCGGTTCTGAGCCACTGGTGGAAATCGGAAGTGAAGCCGCCGCCGGCACGGCACCTGTGGATGACGCTGGGCGCGTGCGTGGCGGCGACGTGTCTGAATCCGTACGGTGTGGGGATCTACAAGACGGCGTGGCAGCTGGGATCGCAGGCGGGCGTGCTGGATGCGGTGAGCGAGATGATGGCGCTGCCCTTCCGCACGCCGGGGGATTTTGTGCTGCTCTTTCTGGCGCTGACCGCGGCCGGCGTGCTGTTCCGCTATCGCCAGCTGAATCCGTTTGAGACGATGATGCTGGCTATGGCGGCGGTATTGTCGTTCCGGTCGCGGCGGGATCTGTGGGTGATGGCGATTACGGCGGGCGCGATTCTGGCAGCGGGATTGCCGGCGCGCGCGGAGAAGGCCGATCGCGAGCAGGCGCCGGCGTGGTCGATCGCGGTGGCGGGGCTGACGGCGATCGCCGCATTTGTCGCCAGCGTCTTCCTGCTGCGAGTCGATAACGGACATCTGCAGAAACTGCTGGCGGAGAAGATGCCGGTGCAGGCGGTGGAGGTGGTGAAGGATCGCCACTATACCGGGGCGGTCTTCAACACCTACGACTGGGGTGGCTATCTGATCTGGAATTTGCGCGAGCCGGTCAGCATGGACGGGCGGGCGGCGCTGTACGGCGACAAGGCCATCACGCGTTCGCGCGAGACCTGGGGCGGCAGCGCGCAGTGGGCTACGGATCCGGCGCTCGAGTCGGCGGGGGTGGTGATTGCGCCCGACGATGCGGCGCTGACGCAGCTGCTGCGTACGGACTCGCACTTTGCGCTGGCCTACGAGGACAAGGTGGCGGCGGTGTTTGTCGCACGCGCGGAAGGCGGGAGCGGGCAGGCGAATGTGGCGGAGCTGAACGCGCATGTCTCGCCCTGAGACAGATCACTACGGTAACTCGTGGCCATCGTCCGAAGAAGAGTTCGGGAGGCGTAACCACGCACATTCATCGAAAAGCCGCGATTATCAAGGGTCCGATTACTGGCGTGAGTAATTGGAGTGACTTACCGAGCGGGAATTCGGTACCACGAAGTAGCCATTGAGTCTCATGGTACTTGCACTACCCTTGAGTGGAGAACTTCCCCCTGTCTGAGTTGGCCAGAGCGGCGTGATGGGATCGTCGCGCGGCGTGTCGGGGATGATCGCTGAATCGGTGAGGTAGACGGCGCGGATGATCGCAAACAGACAACAAGCAGAGGCGTTCGGAGCGGGGAATCGGCCTGCGGTGGCACGCATACGGCGGGGTGCGGCGCGAATCGAAGCGGGCTGCGGGGGCGAAGAGGGATCGACGCTGGTAGAAATGGCGATGGTCATGCCGATCCTGCTGGTGGTGCTGACCGGTGTGTTTTCTTTTGGCGTGGCGCTGAACCAGTATTTGGTGCTGACCAACGCGGTCAACAACGGCGCGCGGGCGTTCGCGATGAGTTCCTCGTCGCAGAATGGCGGTAAATCGATTGCGCCGAATTACGATCCGTGTACGTATGCGGCTACCACGATTCAGAGTTCGGCATCGAACTTAACCGCCTCCAGCTTGAACTATACGATCACCTATACCACCTACGGAGGAACTCCAGGCGGTACGGGTACGACCACGACTTTTACGGGGACCGGATCATCGGCGCCGTCGTGTTCGACGCTGGCGATGTGGACATCCGATCAGGTGAAGATACAAGCAACCTATCCAGTAACTCCTGTGCTTTTCGGATGGGCGAGTAAACAACTAAGTCTGTCTGCAACGAGTATGGAGTTTGTGCAGTAAGCGCGCCAGAAAGGGTGCTGCTTTTGTCAATGTTTTGTGGGCCCGGGAAATTGGTATCCGGCCAGGAGAAAGACAATGCGTGAAACTGAAATGAACATCAAGCGAATCCGCCGGGTGTCACCTGAGGCAGTCAGGAGAGTACGACGCTCGGGCGACGGCTTCTTCCTTGCGCGGCTGGCCCTCGCCGACGAAGGCGGTCAGGTTCTGCCTTGGGTAGTCGTGATGATGCTGACCATCCTGGGGGTCGCGGCCCTCGTGGTGGACTGCGGACGCGCCATGGTCAACCAGCGGCAACTGCAGGCGACCACCGACGCCATGGCCCTGGCGGCGGCATCCAACATTTCGGGGACCAGCACTGCTTACACGAACTACGCCACACAATACGGCAATAGTAACTATTCGAATCTCAATGCCAAATACACGACGACACCTCTGTGCCTGAGCACGGTGTCGGGATGGAATATTCCCTGCACCGTCAACAGCAAGGGTGTGGTGACGGTTCCCAATGCGATTCGGGTCGTCGGGACTGCGTCGTTGCCAACGGTTTTTGCGGGTGTTCTGGGAAAGAGCAGCGTCAATATGAGTGCCACCTCGACGGCGACCAACAGCCGACCGGTGCCTTACAACGTTGCGCTGATCGTGGACTCCACCCTGTCGATGGCCACGCCGGATTCGAACTGTAGCAATCTTACGGGTGAGGAGTGTGCGCTGCAGGGAGTACGGCAGCTGCTTGCAGGACTCTCAACGTATTACGACCACATCGCGCTGTTCACCTTCCCCAACGTAGCGCAGGGCAGCTCGCCGGCCGGGATCGTCGGGAGCGGCGGAAAATTCCTGTGCACGACCTTGCCCGTTCCGTCCAGCCAGGGAGGCGTGCGGTACTCCGGGTCGAGCCGCGGCACCTATGGATACTATCCGATGCTGTACGAGGGCTACGGGAGTTACCAGCCTCCTTACAGTGGGATCGCGTGGGACATGCCGTACTCGTTCCCGCCGATTCCCAAGGATACGTCCGGTTACGTGCTGGGAACGGGCAATTTGGCGCCCACCTATCAGATCACACCGTTTGCCGAGGATTACAACGACGGCTCCGGAAATCTGACCAGCACGTCGAACCTGGTGATGGCCTCCAGCGGCGTGAGCGGCTGCACTGGAATTGCTCCGGGCAGTTATGACGGCGACTATGGCACCTACTATGCCGGAGCGATCTACGCGGCGCAGGCAGCCTTGCTGAAGGAACAGGCCAGCCACCCCAATTCCGCGAATGTCATGATCATCCTGGGGGACGGCGATTCGAACTCGCCGCCATCTTCCTCGAGGAGCGTGCCTGACTCCAACAGCCCGGGCATGCCGGCCAATGTAACCGAGTCGGAGACGACCTATAAGTCGGCGTGGGCCGAGACGACCAAAGGGGCTTACACGATGGGGACCGGCTATCTGACGTTGCAGAGCGGCACGACCTATCCCTCGTACAACGGGGAATGCGGCCAGGCTGTGGATGCCGCTACCTACGTCAAGACGTACTCCTCCGGAGGCGTATCCAATGGGACCAAGGTTTACACGGTCGCTTATGGAGCCAGCACTTCGGGATGCAGCACCGATACATCCACCAGCAGCCACAAGGGCATCACCCCTTGCCAGACTCTGCAGGCGATGGCGACCGATGGGACCGCGGGCAATCCATCGGACTACTTCTTCAGCGATGCGAACTCGACGAATTCCGGATGCACGGCGGACAGCGAAAATTCCGGGACCACGGCGATCAGCCAGATCTATCTGAAGATTCTTGCCAGCCTCGTCAAAGCGCGGCTGATACCGAACAGCACAACATAAAAACAAAACAACCCAGTGAGGCAGATGCAGGGGCCGGGGAGCGATGCTCTCCGGCCCTTACCCTTTGGGGGGGACGAAGCCGATCCAGCGCGTGCGGCAGCATTGGTCCTGATGGCGCGATGCTTGACAATCCATGGTGCGCGTCCGGAAAATGGCATTTTTGCGGGTTCGCATTGAGGTACGACATCCCCGTTTGCGGAATGAAAGACTGACCTGATGGGAATTGCCGATCGTTTCAGACTGGATGGGAAGACAGCGCTGGTGACGGGTGCGGCCAGCGGATTGGGCGCGGCGATCGCTGTGGCGCTGGCCGATGCGGGCGCGAACGTTGCCTGCCACGGAAATCGTCGGCCGGCGGAAGAGACGGCGCGGAAGATCCGCGAGATGGGGCGCGAGGCAACCAGTTTCGCGGCCGATCTGGGATCGGATGAAGGCGCCGACAAGCTCTTTCTGGAAGTCGCCAGCACGATGGGCGCGCCGGAGATCCTCGTGAACAATGCGGGGATGATCCACCGCGACGCGGCGGTAGATCACGACCTGGACGCGTGGAAGCTGGTGCTGCAGGTAAACCTGACGAGCGCGTTCCGTTTGTGCCAGCTCTGCGGGCGCGAGATGATCGGGCGGCGGCGGGGCAAGATCATCAACATCGCCTCGATGATGTCGTTCCAGGGCGGGATTCGCATTGCCGCGTATACCGCATCGAAGGGGGCCATCGCGCAGATGACGAAGGCTCTGGCCAACGAGTGGGCGCCGCAGAACATTCAGGTGAACGCGATTGCGCCGGGCTATTTCCGGACCGAGAACACGTCGGCGCTGCAGAAGGACGAGACGCGCAACCGGCAGATCCTCGAGCGGATTCCCGCGGGGCGCTGGGGCGATCCGGAAGATCTGGCGGGGGCGGCGGTGTTTCTGGCTGCTCCGGCGAGCGATTATGTAACGGGCACGGTGCTGGTGGTGGATGGCGGATGGCTGGCGCGATAAGGTTGAAGAGGGCGATGCGGCAGAAAACAGCAGAAGCGCAGCCGGAGCGTGCGGCCGAGAAGGCAGGCAAGGGCCGCGCGGCCGATCCGTATCAGCTGCAGAGCCTCGATCGCGCGGTGGGCGTGCTGGATCTGCTCGGTGAGAGCGAAGGTCCGCTGGGGCTGGCCGATGTGTGCGAACGCATGGCGCTGCACAAGAGCACGGCGCATCGCGCGCTGATGGTGCTGGAGCGCTGCGGGTTGATCGAGCGCACACCGGAGAATCGTTTTCGCCTGGGCCTGAAGCTCTATGAACTGGGCAGCCGTGCCGTGGAGCAGATCGATCTGCGCGCGCGCGTGCATCCGTGGTTTCGCCGGCTCTCCGTGCAGGTGGGCGAGACGGTTCACTTAGGCGTACTGCAGAAGACGTCGGTGGTCTATCTGGATAAGGTGGAGCCGAACAACCGGCGGGTGTGGCTGTCGTCGCGAGTCGGGTCGTCGAACCCGGTGTACTGCACGGCGATGGGCAAGGCGATGCTGGCCTATCTGCCGGAGGAGACCGCATCGGACATCATGAGCAAGATTCGCTTCGTGCGCTACACGCATCGGACGCTGATGACGCCGGAGGCGCTGATGCGGTCGCTGGATCGGGTGCGGCGGCGCGGCTACGCCATTGACGACGAGGAAGTGGAGGAAGGGGTGCGCTGCATCGGTGCGCCCATCCTGAACGAGGCGGGATTTCCGATGGCGGCGATCAGCATTTCCGGGCCCACGTCGCGGATCACGCAACAGAGCGTGCCCGGTATCGCGGAACATCTGGTGCGCTGCTGCCGCGAGATTTCCGGATCGCTGGGCGTGCGCGAGCGGCGCCGAGCGCACGCGCCATCGCCGTTCCTGCAGCATTACGGGGCGTGAAGGCAGCCGGTAGCCTGTAGCCTGTGGCTCGAGCCGTCAGGGTTCGTATCCACGACGCCGTCACCCGTCACCCGTGATCCGCTTACGGCTCGTGGACCTTCACGACCACAGCGCCATACACGGTGTGCTCCGGAAGAATGAGCTGATGCGGCGTTCCGGCATGGACCGTGACCACGTCGCCGGGGCTCAGCGTGCGGGATTGCCCGCCTTCGATCTTCGGGCCGTGGGTTTCGCCGTCGGCGCCGGTCTTTGCGTCGGCCACCGTGCCGCCCGTGATGAGCGTAGCCGTGCCTTCTTCGACGATCATGACGTCGTCCCAGTGGGCGTGGACTTCGGCTCCTCCGCTGGCGGTGCGGACCGAAAGCTGGATTTTGTAACTGCCGTAGTCCTCAATAGTGCTGCCGCTGGAGCCTTTTTCTTTGGCGACTTCGGCGAGCTTCTTGATCTGCTCGTGGATGTGAGGTGTGTTGAAGACGACCGCGGGATCGTGGGGTGGGGTTTGCGCGGAAGCGGCGAGGGTGAAGGCCAGGGCAGGGATGGCGAGCAGGGCTGTTTTCACGGGTGTCTCCTTTTTGCGATACGCCGGGCCTGAAGGCCCTGGTCTTTACTGGTCCTTATTCCCCGGCCTGAAGGCCGGGGCTTCTACCGTCGTCCCGCTTGCGCGGGACCAATGTTGCTTCACTACCGTCGTCCGGCTTGCGCGGGACCGATGTTGCTTCACTACCGTCGTCCGGCTTGCGCGGGACCGATGTTGCTTCACGACCGTCGTCCCGCTTGCGCGGGACCGATGTTGCTTGACTACCGTCGTCCCGCTTGCCCGGGACCGATGTTGCTTCACTACCGTCGTCCCGCTTGCGCGGGACCGATGTTGCTTCAAAGGTCCGTCAGGTTTTGAAGCCCATCGTCTATTGTGGCTGTTTCGGTTCGACTGAAAGTCCTGTCCTGAAACAAAAGCTGGCCGTGGCCAGGGTTTTTCGGATCTGGGCATTCTTGTGGAGACAACGGCAGCTTCAAAGCAGCGTGTCCAGCGGTGCGGGATCCATGTCGGCGTAGTCCTGATTCTCGCCGCCCATGCCCCAGCAGAAACCATAAGCCTGGGTGCCGACACCGGCGTGGATCGACCAGCCCGGGGAGACCACGATGTCGTGACTGGCCAGGACCAGATGGCGCGTCTCCTGCGGCGGCCCCATGAAGTGGAAGATGCGCGCGTCGCGCGGAAGGTTGAAGTACATGTAGATCTCCGAGCGGCGCATGTGGGTGTGCGGGGGCATGGTGTTCCACGCGCTGCCGCTGTGCAGATGGGTGACGCCCATGACCAGCTGGCAGCTGCGCGCGCCTTCCAGATGGATGTACTTGCAGATGGTGCGGTGATTCACCGTCTCCGGCGCGCCAATGGTGGTGGGATTGGCGTCGGCCTTTTTCACGAGAGTCGTGGGAAAGGAGGTGTGGGCGGGATAGCTGAGCAGGTAAAAGATTGCGGGCTTGCCGGGGTCCGCAGACGCGAAGCGAACGTCGGGGTTGCCGCGGCCGATGTAGAGGACGTCGAGGTTATCGAGCGGGTAGGTTTCTTTGCCGACAAGCACGGTGCCGGGAGCGCCGATGTTGAGGACGCCGAGCTCGCGGCGTTCGAGGAACGAGGGCGCGCGCAGCTCGGGGTAGGTGGGCAGCGCGAGGGGCTGGGCGGTGGGAGCGGCCATGCCGACGACGGCACGGTCGAGATCGATGTAGGCCAGCTCAAGAGAGCCCTGGGTGCACAGGCCCTCCAGCAAAAAGGTCGATCGCAGTTCCTCGGTGGTCATGCGTGGGTAGCGGACAGGATCGGCCATCAAAACAGTTTTCATTTCTCACTCCATGGGGGCATGGCCAGCGTGGGCCTGCCTCAATTCCTTGCAGCCTCTCTTATCTATCAGAAGGTTGTTGGGCCTGTCTTCGAGGGAATCGGGTGGGGTCCCGCGCTCCGGTATACCCGCATTACGGCGCGTCGTTGAGAGCAGGGAGAGGATTGGCGCGCGCTTCGCCTGGATGAAAATGCGCGTGAATCTCTTCGGCGGTCTTCGGAGGAACGACGGCGGCGAGCGATTCCAGACTGGCGCCGGCGATGCTGCGCAGGCTGCCGAAATGTTCGAGGAGGCGCTGGCGGGTGCGCGCGCCGACGCCGGGGATGGCGAGCAGTTCCGAGTCGCGGTCGCGCATTTCGCGGCGCTTGCGGTGATAGGTGATGGCGAAGCGGTGGGACTCGTCGCGGATGCGCTGCACGAGATGCAGGACCGGCGAGCGGCGATCGAGGACGATGGGTTCGTCTTCCTGGCCGTAGAGGTAGATGATCTCTTCGCGCTTGGCAATGGAGGCGAGCGGCTGGGTGGTGATGCCGAGCGCTTCGAGCGCTTCGGCAGCGGCGTGGAGCTGGCCGAGGCCGCCATCGATGAGGATCAGGCTGGGGAGCGGCCGGCGAATCGAGCCGCGGTCCTCCGGGGCTAAAGCCCCTTCTTTTGAGCGCGCGTTTTCCACGGCCTGAAGGCCGTGGCTTCTACCGTCGTTCCGCTGCGCGGAACGGGATGTGGTGGTGCGTTCCAGGGAAGGGTCGGGGCTCGCAGCGTTGTTGGGCTGCGCGGAACGGGAGGCAGAGGCGTGCTCCTGGAGAGGGTCGAGGTTCGCAGCGTTATTGGCATGCGCGATGCCGGATGCGGAGGAGTCTTCCAGGTGAGGGCCCGGGTTCGCAGCGTTGTTGGCGTGCGTGGGAGCTGCGGAGGCGTCTGTGGGGGAGAGCGCACGGTAGCGGCGGGTGATGACTTCACGCATGGAGGCAAAGTCGTCGACGCCCTCGACGGTTTTGATTTTGAACTTGCGGTACGCGCTCTTCTTCATCTCGCCGTCTTCCCAGACGACCATGGAGGCCACGGTTTCTGCGCCCTGGATGTGGGAGATGTCGAAGCACTCGATGGTGCGGGGCAGGTCTTCGAGCATGAGCGCGTCCTGGAGAGCCTCCTGCACGGCTTTGCGGCTGGGTGCGAGGACGCGGAAGCGCTGATCGAAGCTCTGCCTGGCGTTCTGGCCGGCGAGGTCGACGAGGGAGCGCTTCTCACCGCGCTGGGGGACGGCAATCTCGACGCGATGCTTTGTGTGTTCGGCGAGGAGGCCGGCCAGCGTCGATCGATCGGGGAAGTCGACGGGGAGATAGATGATTTTGGGGACGTAGGGCTGTTCGATGTAGAGCTGCTTGAGGAGGGCGGAGAAGAAGGCTCCGGGCTCAAATGCCGCGGCCGGCTGATCCGCCGTCTCGGGCGACGATTCTGCTTCGGGCAGATCGATGACAAACTCCGGCAGGTCTTCCCAGAAGAACTCACGGCGGTCGACGATCTTGCCGCCGCGCATGTGGAAGAGGTTGACGGCGATCATGCCGTTTTCCGAGTGGAAGCCGAAGACGTCGGCGTCGTCGTCGTCGACGGAGGCGATGCGCTGCTTTTCGGAGAGCTGGTCGACGGTGATGAGGAGGTCGCGGTATTTGGCGGCGAGCTCGAACTGCTCGGCGGTGGCCGCGGCGGCCATGCGCTCGTGGAGGGACTTGCTCAGGTCCGAAGTGCGGCCTTCGAGGAACATCTGTGCGTCGCGGACGGCCTCCGTATAGGCCTCGGGCGTAGTGAGGTCCTGCACGCAGGGGCCGAGGCAGCGGCCGATGTAGTACTGCAGGCAGGGGCGCGGGTGGTAGCGCGAGAGATCGAGCTTGCAACTGGGCAGCAGAAAGCTGCGATGGATGAGATCGACGACGCGATAGGCCAGGTTGCCGG
>JBKICP010000221.1:0-10270 GCA_046567085.1 Acidobacteriota bacterium | reverse complement strand
GTAATTTCAGAGCGGCGATGACTGAGCCGCAGCATCATATCCGCTGCCGCTGCGTTGCCATGCTGGGCAAGACCGCTCCAGGCAAGAACGATCAGAACTGCCAGTGCCAAAAGGCTACTGAGCGGGATGAGTAATTTGCGCCTCACAGGCGAAGATCCTTACGGCAGCGCCCCCAAAAAGCACCTTCACCTGGATCGGCGACCGAAGGCGCGGATGGGATCAAGTCCCAGCCCAAAGGAGACGGTGTTCAGGTCGTAGTCGAAACTTCGATTGAAACCAACCTGCAGATCGATGAAATGCGGAAGGTTGGCAGTCACCCATGCGGCAACTCCATGATCGCGGGTCAGATCGTTGCCTTCTGTCACCTGCTGCGTCATGAAGCCGTTTCGGTTCACGCTGCCGCTCCCGTATCCTCCCATGGCTTGCTGAGCCATGGGCCCGATAACGCTCCCATTGCCGCTGCCATTTCCATTGCCACTGCCGCTCCCCTGGCCGCTGTCCGAACCTCCTGTCCCGCCAGTAGATCCATCGGACCCTCCAGTTCCGTTGCCCATTCCACCGGAACCCGCACCTGCACCCGAGACGTGAACCTCGCGGCTATAAAGGGTCTGATTTCCGGAGGGCAGTACGTAATAGAACGAGGCGCCAGCGTTGAAGATCTTTGTCAGCAAGGCGTCGGTGCCCGCCTCAAAACGTGCATTCACTCCCTGCGCGGTGTAAGGAAGAAAGAACAGCGGGGTATCTGGAACGGTATTGGCGATGCCCACCTGTCCGAATGGGACCAAACGTCCCAGGGGATGGCTGAGGTGACTCGTCCAGTCCACCAGCGCGGAGCCGGTGGTAAAGCCGCTGTTGATGTCGGCGACTGGAACCCAGGTCGTAAGACGCGTTTTGTAGTCCAGGATTCGATTGGGAAAACGCAGCAGAAGCGCGAAGGATGGATCGCCGATCCCGTTGTCCGTTGTTGTCGTCGATTCCGAAGCCCCGGTGGAATCGGTTGTGGTTGTCGAAGCCGATACATAGTAGAACGGCACCTGTCCCTCGACGCCGATGTGCTGGTTGAACTGGTAGCCCAGGGTGAAACCCAAAGCAAACATATGACCGATGCTGTTGGCGTTGCCGCTGAAATCGATATAGGACGAGAGGCCCTTTTCAGCCGCACTGGAATCGATCGGCTCTGTCGTGAGCGCCTCTTCCGGACTGGCCTCCGGAGCGAGGGACGTTGCAGCGACCGAGGTTGAACTCGTAGGCTGCGCGATCAATACAACACCAGGAAGCAAAAATGCGAGCAAGACGGGAAGCCGGCCCATGTGCGCTCCTTCTCCTCGATGGATCCGAGATGAGCCCTCCGCTGCCTGCGCGTGAAGGTGCAGGCGAGGAAGGATCGATCTCCACCGATCAACGCCAGTACAGGTCAAGGGCCAGGTTGGCTCTGCGCGCAGGAAGAGCCGACTGAGATTGTGATGACATCAACAATGGTGTTAAGCACCCCCAATCGCGAGTACCAAACGTGAGCGCTAGTGCGGGTATGGATCATGTCGCGGGAGCAGGAACGGGTTGTTGCAATCTTCGGACGGAGCATGCTGTTGGGGTAGTTCGTCGTTGGTTGGACTTTGCAGAATCCGAATATCTCATGAATGTACCCACAGTTACTTCCGACCCATCGCCCCTAACGTCCGATTCTTTGCACGTGGGTGTCAAAAATCTTTGAAACTCGAGCGTAAGAGGAATGGACAAAAGGGCCGCAGATTCCCGCGCGAAGGCACCTGTTTCACGCCGGCAAGCTAACGCTTCGCGGCGGCGACCCTGGCAAGCAGATTGCTCAATCGTGCTGCCAAAGGTGTTGCGCTGCACCCCGATGAGTCCCGACAGCGTCCTGCAGATTCCCTGCAGATCCCTCCCATTCGGGACAAATCTTGTTTTGCCAGGAGATTCCATGAATATGCAACGAAGCGTGACCTGTTTTTTGTACTTACTTGCAATTCAACTCTTGCCAGGCGGTGCCACGGCTCCGGCACAGTCGACTCCTCCGTGGACAACCGTGGTGAACAACGGCGATGTGATGCCGGGAACACTGGACACTTTCAATAGCTATAACCAGCCTTCAGTGAATGAATTGGGTGTGGTTGTTTTCCGTGCTCGCAGCAAGGGAGGGGATGGGGGCGGCGGCGGCAAGGGTAAAGGTGGGGGTGAAGGTACCCTGGCGTACGAAATCAATGCGGGAACGGGAGGCAGCGGTGGCAGCGGCAACGGGGGTAACCAGCCGGTCCATGGAATTTATAGCCGAAATATGTTGCAGCAGCAGGCGCCCATTGTCAGGATTTTCGACAAGAGCACTACGGTACCTCAGCCTAACAACAACGATGCTACGTTTATCGAGTTTCCGGCATTTCCACGGATCGATATGCTGACCAGCACCATTGTGACCCGCGGCAGTTCGAAGCCGGTGTGGAATTACACGCTGGCGGATGGCACAGATACGCAGGCCGGCACCTCGGCGCTTCTGGCCGCCGGAAGGCAGGGAGCGGTTGCGGTGGCCACCCAGTTAGGGGCTGTTCCCGGATATCAGGTGTACCAGGTACCGGGGGCTGCTCCGGGAGTCAAATTCGATCAGTTCCCGGGAGCGCCTGCCATCAGCGTCAATAAGGTGGTCTTTAAAGGGAACTATACGGAGGATGGCGTAAGTAAGACCGGAATCTTTTTCCGTAATCCAACCGCCAGCAATGGGACCGCAGCCATTCAGCTCATCGCAAACACAAGCACTCGGATTCCGAATCAGCCGAAAAGCACGAGCATACCCTTCGGTTCTACGGCCCCTCCGAGCACGGCGCTCGATCTGGTTGTATTTGCCGGATTTGACAATGAGGATAACCCGAAGCTGGGAGGCATTTACTGGGCTATTATTCAGTCGAAGCCGACTTTGCGCACGCTCATCGGCATCGATGGGCAAGTACCCGGAGAAGCCAAAGGAACGGGATTCAAGCGCTTTGGCGAGGCACTTGCATTTGACGGCCGCAACGTGGCGTTCTGGGGCGCATGGGGCACCGAATTCAGGAAGATAACTCTCCCGTGTCCCACCGATGGCAACTCCGACCTGATTGCCTATTGCAACGATACGTACCCGAACGGATATATCGCGGATGTGCCCGTTCATCAGGGAATCTTTGTTTATGACACGCTTTTCGGCACGCTGACAGCGGTCGCGAAGACCTCGCCGGCATTCGATGACTTCCTCTACTGGACATTCTCCGGGAAACCGCCCAACGGTCCGGGAAGTTTTGATGGAGAGCCGGCACGCTGGCGCTCCTCTGCTTTTACGGCAGTTGCCGGTCTGCTCCGTCCCGTCCAGGTCATCTTCAAAGCCCGTAAGGGCACTGTGGACGGTATCTACGTTGCAGGACAGAAGACGCCGGCTACGGTGCTGGTGGATACGTCGATGTCAGGCAGAACCCTGGATGGCGAAGCTCCGCTCGGATCGATGATCACTTCGGTGGGTATCGAAAGGGAGAGCCTGCGGGGTGTATTTCTCACCATCACCGCGAGCATGCTGGATCCAATTACATCGGAAAGCTGGGCCGGGATCTACCTTCGCCGGCTCCAGTAAACAGGGGAAACGCCTGCTCCTCCAGGCATACTGCTGCTGGGAGAGCAGGCGTTTGTAAACGGAGCGCCTGGCCAGGGCTGCGGTCGCCCAGACAGCCACTTCGGCTTCTTGGCGGCTTTGTGCCGCTCATTCGCGCTCCCAGAAGTGGGGCGGTTCGATGCCCAGCGCGCGTAGGTAGACATAGCCCTGGCCGCGGTGGTGGATTTCGTTGTCGATAGCGTACTGGATGGTCGCGATGCCGGTGTTCTTCCACTGGCCAAAGGCCGTGTCGATCTCAGCGAAGCGATGAGGCGGAATCTTCGGAAAGTTCTCGTCGATGGCTGCCGTCTGCTCGTCCCACATCTGCAGCAGGCCGGCTTTGGTGGAGGGCTTCTCGCCGGCAAACTTCTCCCACCTGCCTGTGGAGACGCCTTCGATGATGGGCATGGCCATGCCGATGAACTCGAAGGCCATGTCGGCGAAGGGCCGCATGCCGCCGATGGAGAACTGGAAAAGCTTGTCTTCGGGGAAGGCCTCGATGGTTCTGCGGGTGAGGCGGCGGTGTCCCTGCCAGGACTTCAGCAGTTCCTCGGCGTTGGGGACACTGACCTGTTTCGTTTCTGTCGGCATTCTTGGTTCCTCCATGCACCCGATTTGGGGTTGAGAACAGCCTATGAGATATTCCCGACAGATGTTGTCGTAAATTCGCGAGAGGCTGGAATTGGCATGTACGATCCGATTCTGCGCGTGCTGAATCTGCTGGAGATTTTGCAGGCGCGCGATCACGTGACCGGAGCCGAGCTGGCCGAGCGGCTGGAAGTCGACCTGCGCACGGTGCAGCGGTACATCGTGCGGCTGAAAGATCTGAAAATTCCGGTGGAATCATCGCGCGGCGTAGGCGGGGCCTATCGTCTGAAGCCTGGATACCGGCTGCCGCCGCTGCTGCTGACGAATGAGGAGGCGTTTGCGCTGTCGCTGGGGCTTCGCGCGCTGCGGCAGGTGGGGCTGGAAGCGTTTGCTCCGGCCACCGAGGGCGCGCTCACGAAGCTGGGGCGCGTGCTGCCCGCGGCTTTGCGGGAAAGTCTCCGGACGGTGGAAGACGTGGTGGCTATCGAGCCGGGGCCGTGGGTAGTGTCCACTTCCGTGGAGTGCCTGATGCGCGCGGCGACAGCGATTCGCAGCGCACGACGGGTGCGGTTTCGCTACCAGTCCCATGGCGGTCGGGCTTCGCGGCGGCTGATTGAGCCATGGGCGGCGCTGCATACAGACGGTCGCTGGTACCTGATCGGCTATTGTCTGATGCGCAAGGCGCCCCGGACTTTTCGGCTGGACCGCGTCGCGGACCTGGAACTGTGCGCGGAGAGGTTCCGGCGGCCGGCGGAGTTCGATGCGCGCCGGTATCTGGCCGAGCACATGCCCTTCGTGCAGTCGGACTACCAGATCGACGTGTGGATTGACATGCCGGCAGAGGAAGCAGCGCGGACCCTGGCCTCGTGGAGGATTGCCACGCAGCCGGAAGGCGAAGGCACGCGGCTGCGGTGCGGGCGTGACCGGCTGGAGATGTTTGCGGCCATGCTGCTGAGCATGGGACGCAGGATTGTCGTGCACAGCCCTGAGGAATTGCGGGAGACCTTTCTGCAACTGGCACGGCAGGCGAGGGAGGCGGCAAAGGAGCAGCCCGGCGCCGCAGAGGCATCGAGAACAGGGAACTGAGCGAACTTGATCGCGCCGTTGCGAGAGTCCGGCAGCGCAGTCTCCGACAAAAAGAGGGGAGCCGTGACATATTTCCGCCCGGTTTCCGGCGTTTGTAGGTAGTCAGCCCCCAAAAGGCTTCCTCGGAGTGCAGCACCGCTTTCTGCGCGAATGCCTCCGCCGCCAGATGATTAACCGGGCCACGCCCAAAAGGAACTTGCCGCCTATGTTTCTCTCGAAAGTCGTCCCTTTTACAGCAGTGCCCCTGCTGTGCGCCTCCCTGATCGCTTTGCCCATCGCACAGGCCCAGCAGGCCAGCCAGCCGAATATGCTGCTCGATGGCACGCCGATCAAGCTCCGCCTCTCGCAGACTGTCAGCTCTGCGACTGCGAAAACCGGCGATGAGATTCCCTTTGAGGTGATGAATGATGTTGAGGTGAATGGGATCACCGTGCTCAAGAAAGGTTCCACTGCCATCGGCACGGTCACCGAAGCTCAGGCCAGGAGATCGATGGGCCGGGCGGGAAAACTCAATATGACGATCAGCTATGCGCGGCTGGTGGACGGAGAAAAGGTCAGCCTGCGGGCGACAAGCGATAACAAGGGGGGCTCCCACACGGGAGCGATGGCTGGCGCCATGGTGGCTACTTCCCTTATTGTCTGGCCCGCCGCGCCCTTCTTCCTGATGATGAAGGGCAAAGACATCAGCATACCCCAGGGTACGGAGATCAACGCCTTCATCGACGGCGACACGCGGCTGGACATGTCCAAATTCGGCGGCTCCGCTGATGGTCCCGGTACAGCAGTTGCCTCCACCGGCCAAACCCAGATCACCGTCGATTCGAATCCGACCGGCGCCGATATCAATGTGGATGGCAACTTTGTGGGCAGCACTCCTTCCACGGTGCCCCTCGCCAATGGCGCCCATGTCATCACGCTGAGCAAGCACGGCTACTCAGACTGGAGCCGGCGCATGAATATTGCCGGCGGTAACCTCCACCTCGAGGCCGATCTCACACGAGGCCGCTGAGTCGTGAGGATGCTGGCTGCAGAGGGAAGCGGCAAGATGCGCGGCTTTTCCTCCGAACGGTCCCGCCCGATCGTCCGGGCGGGACCTCTTCCTCCGAATGGCGAACCCTGGTGGCGCAGCCCCAAAAGGAACTCTGGTACGGCAATGCGGTTAACCTGCCGGCTTGCAGGCAGAGGATTTTCGGCTGCAGGCCGCGATGGAAAAGAAGTGGACGCAACCAATTTCAGCAGGCAAGATAAAGACTCCAGCCCCACAATGACTCCGGGTATGACGGCAGAAGTATGGGCCCAGATCCGTTCGGCTCTGGAGACGGCGCTTACGCTCCGCGCAGGCGATCGCGACGATTTTTTGAAAGAGCTGGCCCGGCAGGATCCTCGTCTCCACTCGGAGGTGGAGGATTTGCTCGCGCTGGAACCGCAAGCCACGGAGCTGTTCTCGATTGACCGCTGGCAAGACAGGGCGTCAGGGATGGCATCGGGCGTTGAACCGGGGATGCTGGTCGGCCATTACCGCCTCTTGCGGGAGCTCGGTCACGGAGGGATGGGGACGGTCTATCTGGCAGAACGGGCCGATGGAGAATACCAGCATCAGGTGGCGGTGAAGCTGCTGCAGCCCTCTGTCCAGGTGCCGGGAATGGCCGAGCGCTTTCGGCAGGAGCGTCAGATCCTGGCGCGGCTTTCTCATCCTGGCATCGCACGACTGCTCGACGGCGGAGTAACCCAGTCCGGACTTCTTTACGCGGTCATGGAGTATGTCGAAGGCGAGCCGATCGACCTCTATTGCGACCGACACGGGCTCTCGGTGCCGGAGCGCCTGAGGCTCTTTCTGAAAGCCGCCGAAGCCGTGCAGTACGCACATCAGCAACTGGTGCTTCACCTCGACATCAAGCCCGCTAATCTGCTGGTCACCCCGGACGGCGAACCTCGTCTTCTCGATTTTGGAATCTCACGGATCATGGCTGAGAGCGAGCGGCTCGCTGTCCAGGGTGAGACGACGCTTCGCCTGCTGACACCCCGCTATGCCAGCCCTGAACAGGCATCGGGCGAACCCCTGAGCGTGGCCAGCGACGTCTTCTCTCTGGGCACTTTGCTGTATCGGCTGCTGACCGGACGGCTCCCTTACCCTATCGACGATGCGGCGCCTTTGGAGGCCGCGCGCATGATCCGGGACGTGCCTCCACAAATACCCAGCCGAGTGGCGCCCCCGGAACGGCGGACGCAGCTATCGGGCGATCTTGACCTGATCCTGTTGCACGCACTGCGGAAAGAACCGGAGCGGCGCTATGCCACCGTGGCCGCCCTGGCTGAAGATCTTGGTCATTATCTGGCCTTGCGACCGGTCGGTGTCCATCGTGACAGCGTTCCTTATCGAGTAGCGCGATTCGTGCGCCGCCGCCGGGGAGCCGTAGCTGCGTCCGCGCTGGTGCTTCTCGTGATTGCTGTCAGCGTAGGCATGATCATTCGATCGGCAATTATCGCGCGCCGGGAAGAGGCCGTGGCCACGCGTCGCCTGCAGGACGTTCGGGATCTGGCGCACAGCTACATCTTCGATCTCGATCCGCAGTTGCAGGGGATACCCGGCACGGTCGGTGTCCGGAGCTTCATTCTGCATACCGGCATGAAGTATCTCGACGCGATGGCGAAGGAGGCGGGAACGGACGATGCTCTGAACAATGAGCTGGCGCTGGGGTATCTCCGGCTGAGCGTTCTGGAGAACAGCTTCGTTTATCAGAGTCTCGGCAATAAGGAGGAGGCGCGTGCGGCCCTGAATAAGGCAATCGCTTTGGTCAGTGCGGCGTATCAGCGCAATCCACACGATCCCGCTCAGATCGAGCAATACCTGTACATCCGCGAGGAGGAGGGCATTACCGCAGAAGCTCAGGGAGATATCGAGCGTTACGATTCGATCCTGGAACGGCTCTGGACCCTGGGCCAACCGCTGCTGACGGCGAAAAATCATCCGCAGGGCCTGTTCGATATGGGGAGCATCGCCGCGGAGATGGCAACCAATCGCATTGGGAACGGGGCGCTCTGGAATTTCGCCGATCCGATCGCGGGTCTGCAATGTGCGAAGCGCTCCGAGGCCATCATGGCCCGCTTGCAGAGTGAGTACCCGTCCAGCCCCCTGGCCAAACGGGCCATGGTGGATGCGATGTACGATAGGGCGACCGAAATCGATGGGAACACCGAACTGGGCAACGAAGCCGGAGTTTCTGCTGCACTGGCGGAACTGGAGCGTCGAGCGAGCGCCACTGCTTTCCAGCAGGATCCGCGGCTGGCCCCGGCGCGTCGAATTGCCAGCGATTACATCCTCGCCACGCTCGTTCTGGAGCATCGCCTTGCGGAGGCAGACGCCGCTGCCCCGCAAGACCGTGTGACCGATATGCCGGAGAAAGAAAACAATTCGCGGCTGAAGCTTGCGGACGCTACGTTTTACCGCAACAGCGGATGGCTGGATCTTGAAAAGGGCAGAGTCGCTGCCGGAACCCGCAAGATGGAGCAGGCGCTGCGCATCTATGAAGACCTCTTGCGTGCAGACCCCGCCGATGTGAACGCCACCGTGCAGATCATCTATACCGGCACGCGCCTGGGGCTGGAGCCGTTGGCGCCCTCCTCTGTGCGCAGAGAGGCTCTGCAACGGGTGATCGATCTGAGCAGCCGCTATGCAGCCTCCCATCCCCGCATCGCCAGCCCACAGGCCGTGCTCGCCCTGGCATGGATCACACTGGAGAGCATGGATCGGGATGAGGGAAAAATGTTGCAGGCTCGAGACGAGGCGGAGCAGGCACGAATCTCAATCCAGCGGTTGCGCAGTCTGGCGCCCCAAAGTCCGATGGCGGATCGGCTGGCCTCCCAGCTGAAGGCCGTCGATTCCGGCAAACTCGATCACCAGAACGCATGCCGGCAGAGAGTCGGCGCTATGTTCTTCATGACTTTTCTGAATGGGGAACAACAAATGGCGGCGTGCGCTATTTCTTCGGTTCGTTCGACGGGCGCAGTTCACGAGCCAGCCAGAGTCGGCCCGAGGCCCAGTCCCGATGGACGGTAGCCACCGAAACCTTCAGGAACTCCGCTGTTTCCTCGACGGATAATCCACCGAAGATCCGCAATTCGACGACCTTTGCCTGTCTCTCATCCAATGCCGCCAACCGGTCCAGCGCCTGATCGACTTCACCGAAGACCGGGGCGCGTTCGGCCACGACCTCCGGCGCATCAGAGAGGCAAATGCGGGTGACATCGCCGCCTCTTTTTCCGGCGTCCCGCCGTTCTGCGTGCGTTGCCAGAATGCGTCGCATCATCTGGGCCGCCACGCCCAACACCTGCGCGCGATTGGCAAAATCGACGCTGTGCTGTTTTGCAAGGCGCATGTAGGTTTCGTTGACCAGGGCAGTGGGCTGGAGCGTGTGCCCCTCCCGTTCCTGGCGCATGTAGGAAGCGGCCAGCCGCCGCAGTTCCTCGTAAATCCTGGGGATGATGGCATCGAGGGAGGCATTGGCTGCGGAAGATGCATTCCTGGCGGTGCCTGGCTCGTTTTTCATCGCTGCAATATCTCCCAAAAATCGGAGGGATCGATGGGCGCACTGTTCCTGTTAGGATGCCGCTCAAGCTGTCCATGATAGACCAGCGAGCCCCACGCCCTGGGAAGTTGAGCCAGGGGCCTGGCGATCAATTCACGACGCGATTGGGGATTCTGCTTTTCGTGGACGGGGCGATCAAGCCCGAATGCCCCGGCGGGCAAAGGCTGATGTTGAGTGCGGCAATGGAAAAGGGCAGCCATGAGCTGCCCTTTCTCTTCCTCATGGATCCTGAGCGAGCTACTTGATGGTGCCGTTCAGTGCATTCGGGAAGAATGCTCCCCCTTTCCCCGCCGCACCACCGCCGTAGACGATGCTCAGCACCTGACCGGTTGTACGCCCGAACGTCATCGCATTCGAATCGTTGTCGACGATCGTCGCAGCGCCCGAC
>JBKICP010000220.1:0-2598 GCA_046567085.1 Acidobacteriota bacterium | reverse complement strand
GATTGTGCGCGCGGAGCCGCACGCGCACGCGGGGAGCCTTGTGGGGGCGGAGCTGCGCTGCGATGCGCGGGAGAATCCGCTGGGCGTGCAGGATGAGACTCCGGCGCTGAGCTGGATTGCAGAAGCTCGTGAGCCGGGGCTTCGCGGGCTGAGTGTGACAGCGTATCGAGTTCTGGTCGCGTCGTCGGCCGCGGTCCTGGCGCGCGATGATGGCGATCTGTGGGATTCCGGACGCGTGATGGGGAGCAGCGCGCTGCACATCCGCTATGCCGGCAAGTCGTTGCGCGCCGGCGGCCGCTACTTGTGGAAGGTGCGGATCTGGGATCAGAGCAGCGCTGCGGGCGCGTGGAGCGAGGCGGCGAGCTTCACCATGGGATTGCAGCCGAACGAGTGGACGGCGCACTGGATCACCGCGGATGCGCAGGTGTTGGGCGCCGATCCGCAGCAGGACGCGGGAGCGCTGCCGGTCTTTCGGCACAGCTTTCGGCCATCAGGTTCGGTGCAGCGGGCGGTGCTGTTCGTTTCGGGGCTGGGGCAATACGAGGTTCGCATCAATGGGCGAACGATCACCGACAGCGTGTTGAATCCGGGATGGACGGATTATCGCAAGACGGTGCTTTATAACACGTTCGATGTGACGCGCGAACTGCAGGCGGGCAAGAACGCAATCGCGGTGCTGGTGGGCAATGGGATGTACAACGTACCGCGCACGCCAGGACGGTATGAAAAGCTGCGGGGCACGTTTGGGCCGCCGAAGATGATCGCGCAGATGATCGTGACTCTGGCGGACGGACGCACGGAGACGATCGTCAGCGATGGAAGCTGGAAGACGGCGAAGAGTCCGATCACGTTCTCGTCGACGTACGGCGGAGAGGACTACGATGCGCGCGTTGAACCCGGGTGGGATCTGCCTGACTTTGACGATGGGAAGTGGGCGCAGGCGACGGAGGCGGAGGGGCCGGGCGGAGGGTTGCGGGCGCAGCAGATTCCTGCGATCGAGCCGCTGCATGTGTATCGGACGGTGAAGGTGACGACGTCGAAGCCGGGAGTTACGGTCTACGATCTGGGGCAGAATTTTGCGGGCTGGCCGGAGATTGCGGTGCGGGGTCTGCGGGGCAGCAGCGTGAAGCTGATCCCGGGCGAACTGCTGACCGATGACGGCCTGGTGACGCAGCGGACCTTTCACGGGCCGGTGTGGTTCACCTACGTGCTCAGCGGCCACGGCGTAGAGCGCTGGCACCCGCGGTTTACGTATTCCGGTTTTCGCTATGTGCAGGTGGAGACGGCGCCGGCTGCGGACTCGAGGGCGTTGCCGCACGTGGACGAGCTGAGCGGGATCTTCGTGCATTCTTCGGCGCGAGAGACAGGGGCGTTTGCGACGAGCGATACGCTGTTCGATCGGGTCCATCGGCTGATCGATATGGCGATCGAGAGCAATATGCAGAGCGTGCTGACCGACTGCCCGCATCGCGAGAAGCTGGGCTGGCTGGAGCAGACGCATCTGATGGGCTCGGCCCTCTTCTACGGGTTCAACGTGCATACGCTCTACGAGAAGATGGCGAACGATATGGAGGATTCGCAACTGGCGGACGGGCTGGTGCCGGAGATCGCGCCGGAGTACACGGTCTTCAAGGATGGATTCCGCGATTCGCCGGAGTGGGGGAGCGCGGTGATCCTGAGTCCGTGGGTGAACTATCGGTTCACGGGCGATCTTGATTTGTTGCGCAGCCACTACAGCCAGATGCAGGGGTATCTGGATTTTCTGGGTACGGAGGCGAAGGACGGCATCCTGAGCGAGGGGCTGGGCGACTGGTACGACATGGGTCCCAAGCCGCCAGGATATGCGCAGCTGACGGGGATGAAGGTAACAGCCACGGCTACGTATTATCGGGACCTGACGGTGATGAGCCGGATCGCGGGGCTGCTGGGGAAGAGCGAGGATGCGGCGCGGTACACGAGTCTGGCGGATACGGTGCGGGCGAGCTACAATCGGGAGCTTCTGCATCCGGAAACCAACGAATACGACACGGGCAGCCAGACGGCAAATGCGATTTCGCTGGCGGTGGGGCTTGTGCCGGAGGAGCGGCGACACGCGGTGCTGGATAACCTGGTCGCGGATATTCGCGCGCACCAGAATCATCTGACCGCTGGAGACATCGGGTTCCACTACGTGCTGGAAGCGCTGCTCGAAGGCGGCCGGAGTGATGTGATCTACGACATGCTGTCACGCACGGATCCGCCGAGTTACGGGTATCAGCTGAAGATGGGTGCGACGTCGCTGACCGAGGCGTGGAATGCGAATCCCACGAGCTCGCAGAATCATTTCATGCTGGGGCATGCGGAGGAGTGGTTCTATCGCGGCCTGGCGGGGCTGGATTTTAATCTGTCGCGTCCCAAAGGGGAGCAGATCATCCTGCGGCCGGAGATGGTGGGCGGGATTGCATCGGCGAGCGCATCGTACGATTCGGTTGTGGGAGGTGTTTCCATTGCGTGGCGGCAAGGTGCGGGAGGCAAGGAGATCGATGCTGTGGTTCCGGTGGGCATGACGGCGGTGGTTTACGTGCCGGCTGCCAGCGAGGGCGAGGTTCGGGAGTCGGG
>JBKICP010000219.1:0-4831 GCA_046567085.1 Acidobacteriota bacterium | reverse complement strand
GACGCATCGGTGGATCGACAACCGGAAGTATCCGCTGCGGGATTCGGACGGGCGTGTGGTGGGGATCTTCGGGATATGCCCGGATATCACGGAGCCGATCGATGCGCGGGGCAAGCAGCGGGAGACCAGCGAGCTGTTCCGGTTGTTTATCGAGCATGCTCCGGCGGCGATTGCGATGTTCGACCGGCAGATGCGGTATATCGCGGCGAGCCGGCGGTGGTCGCAGGATTACGCGATCGAGGGCGTGGATCTGATCGGGCGCAGCCACTACGAGGTTTTTCCGGAGATCCCGGAGCGGTGGAAGGCGCAGCATCAGCGGGCGCTGCGGGGGGAGGATCTGTACTGCGACGAGGACCGGTTTGTGCGGGCGGACTTCACGCTGCAGTGGATCCGCTGGGAGCTGCATCCGTGGCGCGATGCGGAGGGGGAGATCGGGGGGCTGCTGATGTTTACGGAGGACATCACGCAGCAGAAGAAAGACAAGGAGAAGCTGCAACTGGCGGCGAGCGTCTTTACAAACGCGCGGGAAGGGATCGTGATCTGCGATCCGCTGGGGTCGATTCTGGACGTGAACGACCGGTTCACGCAGATCACGGGATACAGCCGCACGGAGGTGCTGGGGCGGAATCCGCGGATGCTGAAATCGGGGCGGCAGAGCGAGGAATTCTATGCCGACATGTGGCGGGCGCTGACGGAGAACGGGCACTGGTCCGGGGAGATCTGGAATAAGGCGAAGGACGGGAGGGTCTATCCGGAGTTCCTGACGATCAATGCGGTGTACGATCCCGGGTCGCACATTCAGCATTACGTTGCGCACTTTACGGATATCTCGGAGACGAAAGAGCAGGAGCGGCAACTGGAGCGGATGGCGCACTTCGATGCGCTGACGAATCTGCCGAACCGCGCGCTGCTGACGGATCGCCTGCAGCAGGCGATGGCGCAGACGCGGCAGCGGGGGCAGAGACTGGCGGTGGCGTGTCTGGATCTGGATACCTTCCGGTCGATCAACGAGGAGTACGGGCAGGAGGCGGGCGATCGGGTGCTGATGGAGGTGGCGCACTGCATGCGGCAGACGCTGCGGGAGACCGACACCCTGGCGCGGGTGGGCGGCGATGAGTTTGTCGCGGTGCTGCAGGATCTGCCGGATACCGAGGCGGCGATTCCGATTCTGGAGCATCTGCTGGCGTGCGGATCGGAGCCGAAGCAGGTGGGCGAGAGCAGCGTTTACATTTCGGCGAGCATCGGGGTGGTGTTTTATCCGCAGGCCGAAGAGGTGGACGCGGAGCAGTTGCTGCGGCAGGCCGGACAGGCGATGTACCAGTCGAAGCTGGCGGGGAAGAACCGGTATCACATTCTCGATCCGGCGCACGACATCACGATCCGGACCTTTCACGAGGATCTGGAGCAGATCCGGCGGGCGCTGGCGGCGAACGAATTTGTGCTGCACTACCAGCCGCGCGTGCATATGAGCACGGGCGAACTGACCAGCGCAGAGGCGCTGATTCGGTGGAACCATCCGACGCGCGGGCAATTGCCGCCGGGAGAATTTCTGCCGATTATCGAGAATCATCCGCTGATCGATCTGATTGGGGAGTGGGTGATCGAGCGGGCGCTGGGGCAGCTGGAACGCTGGCATGCGGCAGGGCTGAAGATTCCGGTAAGCGTGAACATCGCGGCGCATCATCTGCAGCAGGCGAACTTTGTGGATCGGCTGCGGTGGATCCTGAGCACGCATCCGCGGCTGGCTCCGTCGAATTTGGAGCTGGAGGTGCTGGAGACGAGCGCTCTGCACGATGTGGCGCAGGTTTCGCGGGTGCTGGCGGCGTGCCGGGATCTGGGGGTTTCGATTGCGCTGGACGATTTCGGCACGGGCTATTCGTCGCTGACGTATCTGAAGCGGCTGCCGGTGAACACGCTGAAGATCGATCGGAGTTTCGTGCGCGATGTGCTGGACGATCCTGAGGACCTGAGCATATTGGAAGGCGTGCTGGGGCTGGCGACGGCGTTCGACCGCATGGCGATCGCCGAGGGCGTGGAGACGGTGGATCACGGGCGGCTGCTGCTGCAGCTGGGATGCGTATACGGGCAGGGACATGGCATTGCGCGTCCGATGCCAGGAGAAGAGCTGCCGCAGTGGTCGGCGGGGTGGAGTCCGGATCCGGCGTGGGCCAATGTGGCGTCTGTAGCTCCGCGGAAACGGAGCCTGATGCACGCGGCGGTGGCGCATCGCGCGTGGGTGGCGGGGATGGAGGCGTTTTTGCAGGGGACGCGGCGCACACCTCCGGTACTCGATCCACATCGGTGCCGGCTGGGGCGCTGGGTGGACAGCGAGCGGGGGAATCCGATCGCGGGGACGGCCACGTTCCAACGGATCGATGCGCTGCACCAGGAGATCCACGCTGTGGCCGAAGTGGCGTCGGCATGGGAACCTGCGGCGACGGGAGCGGATGTGCGGGGCCAACTGAGCGAGCTGCATCGCCTGCGGAGTGCGCTGCTGGAGCAACTGGACGCGCTGATGGAAAACGAAGGCGCTTAAGGACGCCGCTCAGGCCACGCGATTGTGAAGCACGCGCAGGCCGTCCGCGCCGTCCTGTGTGGGACGCGTTGTGCGGGAGCGGTCCGTCTGTTGCGATGCGAGAGGCGGGGCGTCGGCCGGAGTCCCTTCCGGGAGCCAGAGTCCGGACTGCTTATGGGCGGGGACGGTGTAGCTGCCGAAGGTGACGGTATAGTCGCCATCGGGCAGGCTGAGCGGCGCTTCGATCACGCTGCAGGAGGAATAGACGACCTGATTGGGCGCGGTGCAGTCGCGCAGGGCGAGCATCTCGCAGGGTTCCTGGCGGCCCATGCCGTCGAGCAAACCGTGGATCAACACGACAGAGCGCATGCGGGGGAACCTCCAGCAGCTCAACCGTAGTTATCAACGGGGATGCCTGGGTTGTGCGCAGAGTTGCCGGAGAATGGCCAGAGTTTTTCTGCGGACGCGTTACTGCGGACACCTGAAGCGTGGTTCGCCGCGACTTCGCCTACCATGAGAAGGTGAGTGGGTTTGCAGAACGACTGAAGGCAGTGGAGGAACGCGTGGCTGCGGCATGCCGGCGCGCGGGCCGCGTACGCGAAGAGGTGCGGCTGATGGGCGTCTCCAAGATGCACCCCGCCGAGGCGCTGATGGAAGCAATGCAGGCGGGGCTGACGCTGTTCGGCGAGAATCGCGTACAGGAATTTGAAGGCAAACGGGTCCAGTTGGCGGAAGGTGGCGTGTCTGGCTTCGAGGCTCACCTCATCGGACATCTGCAGTCGAACAAATCAACCCGAGCGGCGGAGATTTTCGATGGGATCGACAGCGTGGATTCACTGCGGCTGGCCGAGCGGCTGAACGATGCGGCGGGCAAGCTGGGCAAGAGACTGCCGATACTGGTGGAGCTGAAACTGAGCGAAGAACCGACCAAGGCCGGCGTTGCCCCCGACGATCCGGGGCTGCGCGCACTGCTGGAGCGGCTGCCGGAGTTGCCGCATCTGGCGATGCGGGGGCTGATGACGATTGCGCCGCTGGATGAGAATCCGGAGACGGCGCGGGCGTGTTTCCGGCGGCTTGGCGCGCTGCGGGAAGAGCTGGCGGGGGAGCATCCCAGGCTGGATTTTCGCGAGCTGTCGATGGGGATGTCGGGCGATTTTGAGATTGCGATTGAGGAAGGCTCGACGCTGGTGCGGATTGGGACGGCGTTGTTTGGGGAGCGCGCTTCGCGATGAAGACACCCTTTGCGGTGCGGGAGACGGCGGAGGGCGCGAGCTTTCTGGTGCGCGTGGCTCCGCGCGCGAGCCGTACGGCGATTGTGGGCGTGATGGGCGAGGGCAGCGATGCGGCGGTGAAGATTGCTCTGCAGGCGCCGCCGGTGGAAGGCCGCGCGAACGCGGCGCTGATCGAGTTTCTGGCGGAGTTGCTGGGAGTGGCGCGGTCGGCGATTGAGATTGCGAGCGGGGAGAGCGCGCGGACGAAGCGGATCGTGGTGCGGGGACGGAGCCCGATGGATGTGGCGACTGCGATCGCGATCGCGCTGGCGCACTGAGCCCAGAGACAGTGCGGCGCGGAATGGGTGGTAAGGCCGGGAAGCGTGTGGCTGTGCGCTCTTTTTGGGGGAGATGGTGGGCTCCACTTGCTTTCGTGCTTATGAGGTGTGGCCTCGATCTTGAATCTCTGGCTCAATCAGCTGTCATTCTTCCCGGAATGGCTCGGGGAAGGTACTTCGCGATTCGATGAGCCGCGATTGCGCTTGAGAATTGCGCTGCCTGGGCGTTTGCTTCCTGCTGTGGGGTGAACCTGGCTGCGCCATTTTTTCCCCGGGGAGCGGCGAAGGTCTGAGGTGCGCCGGAGTTGGGTTCTTGCGAACCTTAGCTTGAGTGCCTGCAAACCTGAGCTATGTTCTTGCGACCCTGAGTTGAGTGCCTGCGAACCTGAGCTATGCTCTTGCGAAGCTGAGTTGAGTGCCTGCGAACCTCATCTGTGTTTTTGCCTGACTCCTGGTCAGGCGGCTGGAGGCGGGAGGGCCTCTTCACTCGCTCGGTTGTGCCTCGATCCTCTCCAGGCCGGTTTCGATGCCGGGCTGAGGGTGTTCTACGCGTCGGAACCGCGTTCAGGCCGATCTTTTCGGCACCGTGGGCCCTGGTGCTATGGTTTCAGGTCGCTCCCCGGCTCGGTCCTGAGCTTTGCTTAAACGGCTTTTTTCTTCTTTGCCGCGGTTTTGCCGGTCGCTCGCTGCGGGGGCTTCTTCTCGTCGTTGTCGGGGTTGGGCGGCGGAGGCGCGGATGCAGTAACGGAGGCCGGAGCGGCCTGGCC